>CALQSQ010000215.1 GCA_943333275.1 Akkermansia muciniphila | reverse complement strand
GTCTGCAAATTTGTGGACACCGTGCTCCCCCACCCCGCCGGCAGATTGCCCGACGGCCATGCCGTATCGGTAAACGCGGGCGCATTCCAATTGATCCCGGTTCCCAAGGTGGGAACGCCGGCGGCGGACCATTTGAGCATCCGCTCATTTGAGGCGGAGGCCATTTCATTGATGATCACCTGGGCCGTTCCAGTGGAACCGACCAGAAGACTCACCAACAGCGTGAGGAAGCTGTGATGCTTATACATTTTGCTTGGGGGGGGGTGGAGATGGGGGCTTTAACAGATCAGAACTCCTGCGAAACCAATGAATTATCGCTAAATTTACGAATTCTGGCTATACATTTTTGATGCTCTTTTCCCATCCCAGTTGCAGAGAGACGCGGCTTGGAAATGATCTAAAATCGGACTCCCCCTGTCAGCCCGGTGCTAACAGCTTGAGAATTCTCATCTGAACGGATTCTATGGACCGACCAAACTCAGCCGCAGGAACCCCCGCACCGCACCAGACATGGGCACGGCGGATCGCACTTTCCACGCGATGGAGCCGTCCACCAGCGTCACCGGCGGATTGACCGTCACGATATTGGCATTGCCATTCAGCCAGTTGGCTAGCGCCGTGGACACCTCGGGCGTCACGGTGGCCTCGCTGGCTCCGCCCACGATGCGATAATCCATCGTCAGATAGTCCTGGCTGCTCACGGTCATCACTCCCGCCTGCGGCGCAAAGTTCGCGGAGTCAGCCACCAACCCGCAGGATCCAAAGGTATATTCCTGGGAATTCGTCAAACCATCGCCATCCGGGTCCGCCGTGGGTCCGGAGATGCTGGCATTGAGGAAATCGGCACCACTGAAGGAGAGCGATTTCCACGTCGCGTAATTCATGGTCCGCGCCACTCCGCCCGGAATTCCTCCCGGCTGGGCGGAGGTCGTCCAGGCTGCCCCCAGGCCGTGGGTGATGGGCGAGGTCAGATTGGTGAGGATCATGGAGGGTCCATACCCGTCGGCGGCAATCGGCCAGGTGGGATCGGTGGCGTTGGTTTTATAAACGAAATCCTGAATCGTCGTGAGCGATGGCCCATTGGCCAGCTTGATGCGTTCGCCGGAATTATCCAGGCTGCCGGCGAACTCCCCGGCGATCATGTTGCTGAATCCAATGCCGTAGCGTTTCTCGAAGGCAAATTTCCGTTTCACCACCAGCACCGATCCCCCGGGCGCAATGGCCTGCACATCGCCCGTCGCAAAATTAAACGTCACCCCATTGGTGAACTGGAGCTGGCGCAGATCCAGAGGCGCGGAGTAAATGTTCGTAAGCCTGATAAACTCAAAATCCCCGGCATCGATGATCAACGATGCCGTCTCGGCCGAAGTGGGATCCGGTGGATGGTACATGATTTCAGAAATAGACAGGCGGCTCGCCGTCGGCGTCACCGCCCCGGGCTGGAAGACCGCCTCCGTCAGAGGACTCCATTCGCCTGCGACAGCATTGCTCAGCACCCGCGAGCGCACCGTGGCAATGGCATTGAGATTGACCGGGCCGGAATAAACCAGCGCCGTGGGCGAAACCGCTCCGCCCGCCAGACGAGGATCAGAACCATCCAGCGTGTAGTAAATGATGCTTCCGGCACCCGCAGTCTTGCTGATGACCAATGGATAGTTGGCCGGCGTCACGCCGCCAAACTGGCTGTAGCTCGGCGGCTCGGTGCTCGGCCAGAGCAGGGTGTCGCGGAAGGATCCCTGGGTGGTGACGGCATCGAAAAGATAACCTCTCCGCGCATCCACGGCATTCTGATCACCTATCAGTGTGTTATACCAGCTTAGATCAATCGCGACGCTGGAGGGCGTCCCGGGATTGCTCACAAATTGGACGAGTGGAGTGGCCTGGGCCACCAGGTCATCCTTGAGTTTTTTGACATGCGAGTTGGCCCCGCGGTCGTCCAATACTCCGCCATTGAACATGTGTTTCTGTATGCGATCGGCAAAGAGCAGCCTCCATTCGGGGCTCTGCCACAGGCGTTTGAAAATGTCCCCGCATTCCGATCCCGAATTCAGTAGGTTGGATTCGATCGTATTGTTCGTGACCGATTTTCCAAACCGCCCCCATGCGCCCTCGTAGTCCCAGGCCACCATGCGGTAACGCCCCTCAGGGGATCGCTCACGCTGGGCGGCCCAGTTATTGCCGGGCCAGTCATCAGCATTCATGTAAATACAGACGAGAAAATAATCCGCGATATTTACGGGATCGAGGTGGTTTTGAACCGCATTGTAATTTGCCAGGGTTGGGTTGGCGCTGAGAGTATTGAGGGCCGTCTGCATGGCGTTCCAGGCCACGACATCGCCGTCCACCTGGTCACCGATGTAACGCACGTCGAACTGATTGTCCGTGTGGTAATGCTCCTGGAACATGGGCTCGCGCAACCGCTCGGTCGGATTGTAAATCCCCTTGAACGACCCGTTTACATACAGGGAGCTAAGCGTTCCAATCGGCGTAAACCAGCCCATGTCGCGATAGAGATGGCGGCTGAGTTCATCGATGATGAACGGATTGAGAATGTCATTTTTGCCGGCACGCAGCCGCAACTGCTTGTATTCCCGAATATCATTATCGGCAATGGTGGCGTGCTTGAGCTTGCTGTTTCCATAGTCATCCCTCCAATAGAGATTGAAGGAAGGCTTCTGGGTATGATCACTGGTCCACGGAGAGAGGGATGTTTGATCCAATCGCAAAAGGGGCCGGGAGTAGGGACTGCTGGAAATGCGGAGGCCAACCTCTTCACGCCAGCCATCTCTGCCATCCGGATAATAAAACTCGGCGGATATCAACCGCTCGTAGGGATCGCCGCGATTGATAGGGATGTCATAGGATTCGGGACCGTTGGCGGTCCATGCTGAGGAATAGGTGCCGCCATTGATCGCCATGACTCCCTGAGGAAGATAAAATGCACGCCCAGGATTGCCTGAAAAATTCATCGCCGGCAGCGTGCGCAGGTTGGGATGCTGGTCGATGAGGAAGGTATGCACCTTGGGCGTGGAGGGCAGCCATCCGGGTAGAAATGCTGTGGCCCGCACGACGCGACCCGTTTTGTTGTTGGGCGCCGTGAGCACCAGCGGCGCGGTGTAGAGCGTGCCGGTGGATTCCGTCGGGTCCGTGCCATCGAGCGTATAACGAATCGTGGCG
>CALQSQ010000214.1 GCA_943333275.1 Akkermansia muciniphila | reverse complement strand
GGCTGCGAGACGGACGGTGCTGATCTTGGGAATTTGCGATCCCTGATGGTAATGCAGCATCTTCAGCAGATGCAGTTTGTTGCGGCGTTTCAATTCGTCCACGACCGTGATCGTCTGTGAAAAATTTAATCCAAACGGACTGCGGTCGCCGGCACTTTCCGCCCAATGTCCGCTTCCTTTCGTGGAAAGTTTGATGCGCAGGCCGAGATTGGGCTCGATTCCCAGCACCTTGGCCCGTTCCAGGATCAGGTCCAGCTCCGGCGGCATTTCAATCACCAGCATGACGCGCAGTCCCATTTTCTTGGCCTGCAGCGCCAGATCGATGAACTCCGCATCCTTGTAGCCATTGCAGATCAGCAGCGCACTGCGGTCCTGCATAAACGCCAGCGCCGCCAGCAGCTCGGGCTTGCTGCCGACTTCGATCCCATAGTGGTGCTTGCGGCCATATTCCGTGATTTCCGCCACCACCTGCTGCTGCTGGTTCACCTTGATCGGATATACCCCGCAATACTTGCCCAGGTAGCCCTGGGATTTCATCGCATGCTTGAACGCCGCATGCAGTTCGGCAATGCGCGCATAGAGCAAATCCGGAAAACGAAACAATGCCGGCAGGTGGAAATTTTTGCTCTTCTTGCGCAGGCTGCGCAGAATCTGCATCAGACTCACCTCCGCCTGCTCCGTCTCGTTGCTCAGCTTCACCGTGACCTCGCCCTCGGCATTCACCCCAAAGAATCCATTGCCCCACGCGTCGAAGCGATACAGTTCACGCGATTGATCCACTCCCCATTGTTCACTGTCTGCGGCGACAGGAGGAGCGACCGGTGGTGCGGCTTTCGGTGGTGCGGGGGCTGCGGGCTTACTCATGGATTTGAATCAAAAACGAAATACGGGCGAAGCTGGGATGAACATGGTTCCTCCCCAGGGATTTACCCGGTCGGGCGTGCGTGAACTAATGAGGATTTGCCCTTTTCCGCAATCGGTTTGTTGGGATGATTTTGATCTGCACCAGACGCATCCGCTCCACCCAATGCCTGCAAATCCATGCGCTCTCACAGAGGACAAGGACACCAGACCCACCACCCATTCCCCCAATCCAACGAACTCCCCACTCCCAATTCTTCCCCTCAACGTTCAATCCCCATCTCCCCCTCTCTTTCGCCCATGGCATTTAGTCTTTGGTCTTTGGTCTTGCCCCCCCCTCCGCGATTTTCAATGCCAGATTTAAATTCTCAATTTTCAATTTTCAATCTCCCCGCCGCACCAGATCAGACCTCACCAGCATTTAGAGGGAAAGGCAATTTGCCCACCGAGAGCGTCCGATTTGTGTCCGTTGGATCGGGAGCAGTATGATGGACCACGGATGACACAGATTGACTCAGATGAAAGGGAAGAACACGCAAAGCAATATCTGTGAACATCTGTGTCATCTGTGGTTAAGACACTTCGACCTAGCGGGACGCTAGGGCGGTTGGTCGGCGTGTTTCAGGGGACAGGCAATTTGGCCACCGCCGGAGCTATCGTAGAAGACGACAAAATTACGTGGGGCCTGAGATCAAAGTGCACGACATGGCCGAGGCGCAACGACTCTTGCGGGAAGGACTGGCCGAACAAAACCTGCGCCCGCGAGATCTTGCAAAACTCAAAAAAGGGGATGCCCGCAAAGTGGCCATCGCCGAGCGCATCCGCCGCACGACCGCCTTGCCCCTGGCCTGGATCGCAGAGCAACTTTCCATGGGCTCCCCCTCGAATATCTCCCAAGCCTGTCGGCGCTATCTCAATCCATGAAATTCAATGAAACATTTTGTCAAGAATCTTGTCCTGACCCCTGCTACAAAGAGCAACACCAGCGCCGCCAGGGAAATGCCGGGTTGCAGCATGGCGAGGATGCCAAAAGCGATCGCGGCCAGACCGCGCAGCAGTAGCACCCACCAGTTCCGGGCAATGATGCGGGAGAGTTGTTTTTCGAGATTCATGGGGCGATTGGATTTGAGGATAATGGATCGGAGCAGGTGCGCCGGATCGTTTCCAACTTGAAGCGGATTTTGAACACAATAGCAAGCCGGACGAAGCCCCTGTCCCTTGATGACCTGCATCGTGCAGAGGGCGCCGTCAGCCCCAAAGGGGCGCAACATGCCAGCCCAGGGCAACGCCCTGGGTTCAATCGTCAAAAAACATCCCAAGCCCTGAAGGGGCGAGACAATGGTTGTGCCGCCCCTTCAGGGCTCGATCCCTTTGGGGACGCATTCCCAGGGCGTTGCCCTGGGCTGGCATGTTCCGCGCCGTTGGCGCTCAAATCCGGGGGCGGTTAACACGTCGATCACCTGGCCTCCTTCCGGCGCTGGCTTTCTGTGTGGGTGCGGTAGGCGGGATTGTTGCGGAGGTATTGAATCACGAGCGGGTCGTTGTCTGCTGCGAGGCGCTCGACGATTGCAGGCTGGAGGTTTGGATTGGCCGCGAGCCAGACTTGCGCGATGTGGTCGCCTTCCCGGTAGATCCGCCATTGGATGTCGGGCGGGCAGCGCGGGTTTAGCGCCGGGCTGACGTAGCCGGTTTCGTGTGCGTCGAACATCTCGACGAATACTTTGTCGGGCACTTTCGGATTGCGGATGATGGCGTCATTCACGGTCGTGTATTTCCCCGGTGTGCGAAAGCTCAGGACGATGTCGATGGGGGTCGCCGGATTGATGACGAGGCCGGTGGTCACTTCGAAGTTCTTGTGCTTCGCAAGTTGCAGGAGAATAGGCAGCGGCGTCGTGGGATTGCTCGCGAGCAAGTGGAGCACGGGGATACTCGCGTCTGCCAGGAGCGCCTCCGCTTCCTTCGCGGACAAAGGCCCCTTGGTCACCAGTCGTTCGATGAGTTCTGGGTCGGTGCCTTTGCCTTGCAACGTGGTGCGCGCCCTCGACTCGTAGAGGGGTGGTTCGTTGCAAGAGGTGAGCGCCAGCAGCATCGTCGCGAGCGTGAGAAGTTTCATAAGCTGCGGATGGTGAGGCCGCACGTGCATCGCAGGCGAGCGGATTCCCGGTTGCCTGTGTGCGGGATTTCAGTGAACTCCGTCGTCGGAGCCAAGCGAACCGGGACGTAGTGAGTTGAACCGCGCTGAGGAATCAGCGGCGATGTTACCGTGCGCCTTGCTATCGTAGTCCCTGCCCCCCTACACCCCTCGCCGGACCGATTTCCCAATATAACCGCACCTC
>CALQSQ010000213.1 GCA_943333275.1 Akkermansia muciniphila | reverse complement strand
GACTTGATGGACCGCTACGAAAGCGGTGCCGTGACCCCGGATGCAGAATCGGCCTTGCTGGAGGAAATCGATCGCCTCGGAGGCTGGGATCTGGACTCGCGCATTGCCACGGCGATCAATGAGCTGCACACGCCGCCTGCGGAGACCGTGGTGGGAACCCTTTCCGGAGGGGAGAAACGCCGCGTCGCATTGTGTCGGGCCCTGGTGAGCGCACCGGAATTGCTGTTGCTGGATGAACCTACCAATCACCTGGATGCCGAAAGCATCGACTGGCTGGAAACCTTCCTGCGCTCCTATCGGGGAGCGTGTTTGTTTGTGACGCATGATCGCTATTTCCTGGATCGGATTGCACAACGGATTCTGGAGTTGGACAATGGCCGGATGCACAGTCATCCCGGCAGCTATCGCGATTTCCTCGCAGGAAAAGCAGAACGCCAGGCCGGGGAGCAGGCGCAGGAAGCGCGGCGGCAGAAATTTCTCAAGAGCGAATTGGAATTTGTGCGAGCCGGCGTGAAGGCGCGGCGAACGAAGAGTCGGGATCGGTTGGAGAAATATTATGAGATTGCCGGACAGGAGGGACCCGAGCAGGAAATCGCCATCGATCTGCTGATCCCTCCCCCACCCCCGCTGGCGAATACCGTGGTGGATGCGAAGGGGGTCAGCTTTTCCTATGGGGACCGCAGTTTGTTTGATGACCTGACGCTGAGCTTCGAGCCTGGCACGGTGACCGGCATCGTGGGTCGCAATGGCCACGGCAAGACGACGCTGCTGCGCGTGCTCATGGGAATGATTCCGCCGACCAAGGGATCCGTGGTGATTGGAAAACGCACGCAGTTCAATTACGTCGATCAGCACCGACTGACGCTGGATGAGTCCAAAAGCGTGCTGGAGGAGATCGGGGGCAACAGTGATTTCGTAACCTTTGGAAATGAAAAGCTGCATGTGCGCACTTATTTAAAACGCTTTCTATTCTCGGATGAACGCGTGCAGATGAAGATCGACCGACTTTCGGGCGGCGAGCGCTCTCGATTGTTGCTGGCGAAAATTCTGATCCGGGGCGGAAATTTTCTCGTTCTCGATGAACCGACCAACGATCTCGATCTGCAAACGCTGCAAGTGCTGGAGGAAGCGTTGCTGGATTTCCCGGGAGTCGCCGTGGTAGTCAGCCATGATCGCTATTTCCTCGACCGGGTGTGTGATCGTCTGCTGGTCTTTGAGCAGCCGGGACAACTGCATTTATGCTCCGGAAACTACCAGTACTACCAGCAAAAACTGGCGCAACGGAAGTCAGCACCCGCACCGGTGGCTGCGGTGAAGCCGCCTGCGACCAAAGAAAAAGAGAAGGCCCGCAAGCTGACGTGGAAGGAAGAGCGGGAACTCGAAGGCATGGAAGCACTCATCGCAGAGCGTGAGGCCGAGCACGGCAAGCTGGAGAATGGCTGGGCGGACCCGGAATACTGCGCCCACCACGCCGCTCAACTGGCCGCAGAGGCCGTGGAAGGCGAACGGCTGAAGGCGGAGATTCAACGACTCTATGCCCGGTGGGAATCACTCGAGGCACTGAAGATCGCCTCCGCTTGATTAATCAATCGCCCTTGGCCGCATTCTGGATCCCAGATGCGGCCAAGTTGCTTTCCTGGCGGGCACTTCGAACAGGCAACCACCCCCCCTCACATCTCCAGCATCGAGAAAAACAGCCCCGTCGGATCACAGAAAAACGTCCGCATATACAGTCCAAACGTGAACTCGATTTTCTCCAGCGTATCCGGCATGATATTGTGCGTCAGCGCCGCCTTCGTATAGCTGGAGTAATGCGGGTCCAGATACCCCGGAAACTGCACTTCCCCCACCGGAAAGGGTTCCGCCCGCCAACGCAAAGGTGGAGGCGCAGCTTGCGCATCCACACCAGACGAGTTCGACCTGTCCATCGCGCTTGATTCTGCGGCGGGGCCAGCAACCCCGTCTCCTTGCTCCTGCCGCGTGCACCTCACCAGCAGCGCATTCCAGCTCGCCTGATCCCGGAAGCCCGATTCCCTCTCCACCGGCCCCTCGTCGACCTCCCGCCACTTCTCCATCACCGCATGGAAACAACTCCCCCGCACTGCCAGCGTTCCGCTATTGGCTCCATCCCGCAGCGCCGCCACGGCCATTTCCTGCTCCGTCAGGAACGCCTGGAAGCTGCGCGTGTTCATCTTTTTGTCACGCTCGGGCTGATACCGGATGTCCCAATCCCCCTCCAACAAGTGATCCACATTCCGCAGCGCCAGCGAATCGCAATCCAGGAACAGGATCTTGTCGTACTGCTCTGGATTTTCAATCAACTCCGCCACCCGGTATTTCCAACACCACGCCTCCTCCATCCCCTCGCGACCCGTCAGTTGCTCGGTCTCGATATAAATTTCCTCCAGCCCCTTCCGCTCCACCATGAACAACGGAGCCACCGAATTCCGAAAGACGACGATGTCCCCATTGAAAAACGTCCGCAACAGCGACGATGCCAGCATTTTTCCCATAAAGCGATAACCCTCACTGTTCGGAGGATCAAAGGCAATGGTGTAGATCAGGTTGCGTTTTTTCATAGGTGTGGAGAATAGGTGAAGGTGAAAATGAGAAATTGAGACCTTCCTCAGGAGGTGGGGCGAGGCAGGTGGAGCGAGGCTGCGCCCGAGCCCTTCGGCAAGGAAATCCCACGAACCACCATCCCATATTCCTTGCGCAGAGCCCCACCCGCACAGGCAGATAAAACCCCTGAACGTTTCCTGCCGGAACGTCTTTCCCAATCCTCCGAAGGCTCGGACGCAGCCTCGCCCCACCCGTCCAAACCCCTGATCCTGAACCCCACACACCATTCATAAAATTTATTTGCGAAAACATTGACGCCCATACGAAATTCTGAAATACTGTCCAAGTATGAAATTGAACTACCACAAATCTCACAGGGGAGGGGGCCAAAGTCAAGCACTCCATAACGTTTCTTTTTTCAATAACCTTCCAGAGCCATCCTTATGGAACTCACAAACCGGTCGAAGAGAATTCCTCGGCAAAGTCGGAAAAGCCTCGGTCGGCACCGCGATCGTGCTCAATGGGTTGAAGCTTGAGGTGATGGCGAGTGATAGTACCGCTGTCTGGAAGATTGCCCCAAATGATGGAACCTACACCGAGGAGGCACCTTGCACGGGAACCAATTACGTCGAAGATGGTGTCACCTACCGATTTTCGCGATCCGCCGCTATCACTTTCACGAAAATGCCGACGCAAAACGCCTACGGCACTTCGGCTACTAACACGAT
>CALQSQ010000212.1 GCA_943333275.1 Akkermansia muciniphila | reverse complement strand
CTGGATTTTGGCCATCAGACAAGCGTGGGGTGCACTTTTTACGCAGTTGGAGATTCGGATCGCCCACAGATTCTGCGGGCCGACCATGCGGCGGCCCTTTTCATGTTAGGGGCGATTTTTCAAAAATGAACTCGTTTTTCAACAGGCTCCTAAAGCCCCGCGACCCCTTCCGCGATGATTTCCAATCCCTGCCGGACGATTTGCGGGTCCTGGCAGAAGGTGACGCGGAGGCATTGACGGCGGTGGGGCCAGTCGGGAGAGTGGGGGGGGAGGCCGAAGAAGAAGGATTCGCCGGGGACGACGAGAACTTGGCGGGCTTTGAGTTTTTCGTAGAGTTCCTGGCTGCTGATGGGCAGCTCTGGAAACCAGAGCCAGAGGAAGAAGGCGCCTTCGCTCTCGTGGATGGCGTAAGGGAAGCGGCCGGCGACGGCGGCATCGAACCACACCTGCGCCTGCCGGGAGCGTTCCTCGTAGAAGGGGCGGATCGTTTCCTGGGACAACCTCGCCAGCGCGTCCGTTTCCAGCAGGGGCCGCGAGAGCGCCTGGCCGAGATTGGTATTGGCCAGACCCACGACGCTGGTCATCGCCGAAATGGCGCGGATGATTTCGGGCGGGCCGACGACGATTCCGGTGCGGGTGCCGGGCAGGCCGAGTTTGGAAAGGCTCAGGGTGAGAATGGTGCCGGCATCCCAATGGGGTTGGGCCGGCACGAAGATGGCGCCGGGGAAGGGCAGGCCGTAGGCGTTGTCGATCAGGAGCGGGATGCCGTGGGCAACGGCGAGATCGCTGAGCTGGGAAATTTCTTCATCGGTGAGTACATTGCCCGTGGGATTGGTGGGCCGCGAAACACAGATGGCGGCGATGTTTTCGCGTTGCAGGGCCGCAGCCACAGCCGGGAAATCGACACGGTATTTAAAACGATGCTCGCCCGTCCTTTCCATCAGAGGTGGGCAGGCGACAAACCAGTCCGGCCCGATGCCCTGGTTTTCATATCCAATGTATTCGGGGATCAGCGGCAGCAGGATCTTCCGGTGCGTGCCGTCCGCATGCGGCCCGGCCAGGAGATTGAAAAGATAAAAGAAGGCGCTCTGACCGCCCGGCGTCACGGCCAGATTCTCCGGGGTCACGTCCCAGCCGCATTGCCGTTGGAGAAAGCCTGCGAGTGCCGCGAGAAACGCTGGCGAGCCCTGCGGGCCATCATAATTTGCCAGCATCCGATCATACGCTCCGCCGTCCGCCAGCAGCACGCCCATTTGCTGACGCCAGATTTCCATCATCGCCGGAATGTGCGCGGGATTGCCTCCGCCAAGCATGCGCATGCCGGGATTGGTCGTGAGCGCCTGCCCGAGGTCCGCCATCAATGTGGTGATGCCGGACGGACCGCCGAGTTTCTGGCCTGCGATGGAGAAGCGCATAACGGTGTTACTCCCACTCAATACTCGCGGGCGGCTTGGTGCTGATGTCGTAAAGCACGCGATTCACGCCGCGCACCTTGTTGAGAATCTCGTTGGAAATGCGGCCCAGCAGTTCATACGGAAGCTGCGCCCAGTCGGCAGTCATCGCGTCATCACTGGTGACGGCGCGCAGGTTCACGGCGAATTCGTAGCTGCGTTCATCGCCTTTCACACCCACCGTCCGCACGGGAATCAATCCGCAGTAGGCCTGCCAGACCTTGTCATACCAGCCGGACTCGCGCAGCAGGCGCATGAAAATGGCATCGCCCGCACGGATGATGGCCAGTTTCTCCTCAGTGACTTCACCGGGGCAGCGCACGGCCAAACCAGGGCCGGGGAACGGATGGCGATTGAGCAGTCGTGGCGGAATGCCCAGGCTGGTGCCGAGCGCGCGGACTTCATCTTTGAAAAGTTCGTCCAGCGGTTCGAGCACGCGGCCTTCCTTTTTCAAGTCCATGATCCGGTCGATGCGGTTGTGGTGCGTCTTGATTTTCGAGGCCATGCTGCCGCTGGTGGCGCTTTCAATGACATCCGGATACAGCGTGCCCTGAGCGAGGATATCCACGAAATCGGCCGCCTCCCAGAAGACATCGACAAAGACATTGCCAATGATCTTGCGCTTGGCCTCGGGATCGGCCTCGCCCTTCAGCGCATTGAGGAATCGATCCGCCGCGTAAACCGTTTCGACCGTGACCCCCAGCTCCCGGAATTGTTCCTGCACCTCATGCACCTCATCCAGACGCAATAGGCCGCTGTCGACAAAGATCGCACGGTGTTTCACGCCACTCTCTTTTAAGAGCACGGCGAGCACCGTGGAATCGACGCCACCGCTCACACCACAGATGACCTCCCTCTCACCGACATGGTCGCGGATTTTCGCGATCAGTTCCTTTTTAAACGATTCAATTTCAAATTTCCGGGCCGCCGGAGCGAGGTTCAGGAAATTGCGCAGGATCGTGGTGCCTTCATGACTGTGGCTGACTTCTGGATGAAACTGGATGCCAAAACACGTCGGGGAAAATTCCAGGGCCACCGCCACGCCATCCTGATTCCGCCCGATGACGCTGACGCCCGCCGGGAGTTTTGTGACGGTATCGCTGTGGCTCATCCACATCTGCGAGGAGCCGGAGACGCCCTTGAACAAAGCGCTCCCACCTTCCGGCACCAACTGCGCCGGGCCATATTCCCTCGTGTTGCTGCCAGCCACCACGCCGCCGGCTTTCTTCGCCAGAAGCTGCATTCCGTAACAAACGCCCAGCACCGGCACCCCCATCGATTTGAGAAAATCCACATCCAGATCCGGCGCGTCCACTTCTGTTACACTGCGCGGCCCCCCGCTGAGGATCACCGCCGCGGGGCTGCCCATGTGCTTCAGCTCGCTCGGTTGATACAACCTGGAGAAAAAACCCAGCTCGCGAATGCGGCGAACGATGAGCTGCGTGTACTGGGAGCCGAAATCAATGACGGCGAGGTGATTTTGTTCCATGGTCGGACGGGGCGAAAAAGCCACCAGCCTGATTTCATTTCAGGAAAAATCCACTGAAATCATTTCCGGCCAGGCGGCTGGCTTTCGGCGGCTATTTGGTCGATTCCGCCCAGGACTTGTAAGCCTCTTCCAGCTTTGCTTCCCGGGCATCCCCGGGGTGGAAGACCCAGCGATACCGGAATGTCAGTGAGCCACCCTTCTCCAAAATGTGCTTGCCCTGACCTGCGGGAACTTTCTGGAAATCGTGCAGGCCAAACGGATTCGCGGCGAAAAGACCATAGTCCCGGGCGTGCCAGGTGGTGGGGTGGCGCAGGTTTCCCGGATGATCGAAACAGGCAATCCCCACTGTGTGTCCATCGATGGGGGCGCTGTAATCCACCCACTCCGCCG
>CALQSQ010000211.1 GCA_943333275.1 Akkermansia muciniphila | reverse complement strand
CGGCCTTTTTGCGTGGGCCCAGAAACTGATCACACAGAGCGGTCTTGTCCGCTTTAAAGGCATCGTCCGGGTGATTGGCGCTGAGTCCGTCCCCCTCGTAATCGGCGATGACCCAGGGGACGTAGTGCTTGAGAATGCCAGGATCCCCGAAAGCCCGCAGGTTGAAGGCATAATCCGCCAGATAACGGTAGCGCTGCTCATAGTTGCCGTGGCGCTTGAAAATGGCCCGGCTGTAAAAAATGGCCTGATGACAGATGTTCTTTTTGCGCAGTTTCTCGGAGGTAAACTCTCCATCATAGATGCATTTCAAATCCTCCATCCAAACGTCGCCATAGAAAAAGACCTCGCCCGATTTTGGCCAGGCCCCGGCTACAGCCCGCAGGATCTCGGGTCGCAATCGATCCCCGGCCCCAAGAAAATAGAGGACTGCCCCCCTGGCCTCACGCAAACCAAGATTCATCGCCTCATAGACTCCGGACTTTTCCTCAGGCAGAAAACGAATAGGTCCGTTATGACCGGCCACCAACTCCGCCGTGCCATCGGTGGAGTTTCCATCAATGACGAGGATTTCAAACGTGACTCCCTGCTGGGAGGTGATGGAATCCAGGGACTCACTAAGTTTCGCCCCTGGATTTCTAGTCGGAATAATAATGGTGAACACCGGGTCGCCGATTGCATCAGCGCCAGAGGCACGACGCCTGCCGAGGCGGCGCAGAATGGATTGCAGGAGGGACATCAGAGGCGCACGGAATGGATGCCGAGCTGCCAGAAGCGCATGGTGCGCAGCGCCCGAAGTTGAAATGCCGTGGAGCGGCGCTGCAGATCCGCCTCATGAAAATGGATGCCCAACTCCCGCTGGCGGAGCAGCGCATTATCCTGAGCGCCGACATCGTTAATAATCGCTTGGCTCTTCTGGGCCTCATGCACCCGGAAGGCCCCCAGGAATTCTGGAAGGCGGTGAAAGACGGCGCCCGCACGTTGCATGCGCAGCAGGAGGTCCCAGTCCATGGAGAAACGCATCGTGGTGTCCAGCCCGCCGCATTTTTCGTAAATCCGCCGCCGCCAGAACCATGTTTCCTGGGGAATGTAGTCCGACCAGAGCAGCATGGTGCCGTCATGGGGTGGCAGGAACCAGCGTCCCACTTCATGACCCACTTCATTGATCAGAACGCGATGACCATACACGGCATCGACCTCCGGATGCTTGCGAAAATAATCCGCCACATAGGCCAGGACCCCCGGCAGATATAGATCATCACTGTTCAGCCACGCCATGATCTCGCCGGTACTGCGGGAAAATCCGTCGATCAGAGCCGCGGAGTGCCCTCCATCCTTCTGGCTTTGCCAGTAGACCAGGTGCGGGGCGTGCTGGCGGATGATTTCGGCGGAACCATCCTGCGAGCCCCCATCCATCACGATGTATTCCAGCTTGGGATAGTTTTGATCGATGACGCTTTTCAGACTGGCCTCCAGAAACGGTGCCTGCTGGTAGGATGGTGTGACAATGCTGATGGTGGGGGAGGCCGGGGCGACCGGTTTCCTCGGCGGTCCTGGTGTCGCAAACGGACGCGGAGGATGCTGGTGGAGCACTCCGAGTCTCATCCAGTGACTCCATGCTTTGCGTTCGTTCCTGGAGTGGTGTTTGGGAGCCAGCAGTTTTTCGTGATTTTCGCCGGAACCTTCTCCGCCGCGTTTTGGGAGGATTCGCTGGTGGGATTTGATGATACTCCGCAGTGCCGCCAGCTCTGCTTGCAGTTGGCGGTTTTCCTTCCTCTGCTCACTCGCTTCTCGTTTGTAAGCGCTGGTCTGGTGTTTGGCTGCTTTCAACTGGCCTTTCAATCGGGCGTGGACCTGCTGGCTCTTCCGATCAGTTTCACGATACCGCTGCAAGGCTTCCGTCTGCTCCTCGATCACCTTGCTCAGAGGATCGTTTTCCCCGGCTGACCATAGTCGTTGCAGAAGCCATGTTTTAAGTTTTGCCATGATACAGGAGCGAAGGGAACTCGAACTGCACACTACCACGCGCAGGCCATTGATTTCAACTTTGAATCCAGGAACCGCACTTCTTTATTAAATGGACATTACCCCCACTGAGGGATCCGCCTCGGCCGCATAGTTCACTCCGTTGAGTCCGAATCCGAACAAACGGAGGAAGCTGGATTGATAACCTTCGAAATCGGCCAGCTGACCCAGGTTCTCCGTGTTGACCTCGGTCCAGCGCTGACCCACGAGCTTCTGCACCTCGGGAGTCATTTCCCAGTCATCGACCCGGATCCGACCGGCCTCGTCCGGCTGCGGCTGACCACTGTAAAGGCGGTCGCGGAAGAGCCGGTCCATCTGTTCGATGGTGTCTTCATGCGTTCCCGCCTCCTTCATCACCTTGTAGAGCAGGGAAATGTACAACGGCACCACCGGAATCGCCGAACTGGCCTGCGTGACCAGAGCCTTATTTACCGACACCCACGCCTTGCCCTTGATGGGTGCCAGCCTGACATCCAGTTCCCGCTGCGTGCGTTCCAGATCCTCCTTCGCGAGTCCGATCGTCCCATTTTTGTAAATCGGCCATGTGACCTCCGGCCCGATGTAGGAATACGAAACCGTCTGCACCCCATCCGCCAGCACCCCGGCTGCCAGCAGGGCATCGATCCACATCGCCCAATCCTCCCCGCCCATCACCGCGACCGTTTGCGCCACATCATCGCCGGAGGCAGGTTCGATGGAAATATCGCTGACCACGCCCGTGGTGGTGTTGAGGTTCTTGTTGGTGTAAACCTGTCCGATCGGTTTCAGCACGGATTTAAAAACCTCCCCGGTCGTGGGATGCGTGCGCCGCGGCGAGGCCAGGCTGTAAATGACGCAATCCACCTGCCCCAGATCGGCCTTGATCGCCGCGATGACCTCGGCCTTCACCGCATCCGAAAAAGCATCTCCGTTGAACGACCTGGCGTAAAGGCCCGCCGACTTGGCCTCCTTCTCAAACGCGGCGGAATTATACCAGCCCGCCGTGCCACAGCGGTCCGCCTCACCCGGCTTCTCGAAGAAAACCCCCACCGTCGCCGCATTGGCCCCAAACGCCGCTGCGATCCGCGACGACAGCCCGTAGCCGGTGGACGAACCAATCACCAGCACCTTCCTGGGGCCATTCGCCATCAGGCCGCGCTTTTTGACAACGGCGATTTGCTCAGCCACATGCTTGGCGCAGCCATCCGGGTGCGCGGTGGTGCAGATGAATCCGCGGATTTTTGGGGTGATGATCATAGGTGCAGCGAGCGTTATCTGTTCGGGGCACACTGGCAACTAATTTTAGGCACTGCCAGGGCCCCTCAGAATTCAGCCTTCTGGGGAAGCAGCGAAATCCGCCGGTGGAGCAGTTCTTCCTTGTCAGATAAATTTAACTGCCTAGTTTCAACAAAATTGCCCGTTCATAATCCGCATTCAAATACATGGAATTTTCGGCGCTACGGGAATTGGTGGGGAGACTTTAAGGTGGATGGAGCCAAGGGTGAGGGATGGACTCACTCTCGATCGAAGAATTTTATGGCCAATCCATTGGAGTCAAGGCTCCTT
>CALQSQ010000210.1 GCA_943333275.1 Akkermansia muciniphila | reverse complement strand
GTGATTCAGGCCTCCGAGAAGCTTTATAAGAAGCCGGTGCTCGTTTTGCGGGGCAGTTTCAATCCGGTGACCCGCGTTGGCCTGGATATCGTGGGTGCCGCGCGGGAGACTTTCAAAAAGAAGCTGCCCACGCCGGAAACGCCGTTCGTGGAAGTCATGGAATTCAGCATGAACAGCTATTTCAAGCCGCTGGGCGAAATCAACCACCGCGACTTCCTTGGAAGGGCCGACATCCTCCAGCACATGGGCAAGAATGTGCTCATTTCCAAGTTCAACGCGTTCCACCGGCTCGCCGCCTACTTCAGCCAACACACCACGGAACCGGTCGCGCTGACCCTCTCGGTGGATGTCTTCGAGAAATTATTTCAGGAAACCTACTACGAGGAACTGCCCGGCGGCATTCTGGAAAGTTTTGGGCGCCTCTTCAAACATGCCGTCAAACTCTACGTCTATCCCATTTACGACCGGGACCAAAAAGTCATGCGGCATGTGGGCGACGCGGTGATCCCCGAGCGCTTTCACGCGCTGCTGAATTTCCTGCGGCAAAATGACAAGATTGTTCCGCTCACCGCGACCGTGGGACCCGAACTGCTGCGGCATTGGACCACGGAGGTTCGGCAGATGATGGACGACGGCGATCCGCGCTGGCAGGAACTGGTCCCGCAGGATCTCGTGGCCCTCTACGAGCAACAACTTGCCAGAGCCTAGGGAAGCAGAGAGACGCGCAGCCTGCCGAAATAGCGCGTCTCACCGTCATTGAACGGGCCCTCGACGGTGATGGGGCCGGCGGTGTTTTCTTCACCGGAGGAGGTGAAGACGGTGTCCCAGGGGGAATCGGGATCTGAGGCGAATTCCATCGCATAGACCAGATCCGTGGCGGGCTGCCGTTGGAAGGTGAGCGATAAAGTGCCGTAATACGAAATGGATGGGGTGAGGCTCGGTGCTGAAGCGCGAATTATGGGGGAGGTTCCGAGGGCGTATTCCAGCAAATTGTTCCAACCATCCCCATCCGGGTCGGCATCATTTTCCCGCTCTCCAACGGGCGTGGTATTTCCCCAATGGATAAACCGCCAGATCTCGATGGGTGTGGGGGTAATGGGCTGTGTGAAGGTAATGGTAGTGGACTCCACGCTGCCGGTGCTGTTGCTGACGAGGATCTTGGCGAGATAGGTCTGCCCGGCCTGCAAGCCCTTGAGCAGGGTGACATGCACGTTTTGCGCCAGCGTTTGTGCAGGCTGGAAAACCAGCCCGTCGGTGGAGAGCAGGATGGTCTGCCGGGTCTCAGTCGTGGCGTTGTCGGTCCAGAAAAGGTGCGTCTGCGATCCCGTGGCTGGCAACGCGGCGAAGTTTGTGGGGGCGAGCGGCAGCGGTGGCGGAATGGGCTGCTGTTTCAGGATTGTGAAATGATCGCTGTAGATCGGGGCATCTCCAGGTGCGGCGGCGTAGCGGAGAAATTTCACATCCATGCGCTGATCCTCCACATCGATAACCAGTGATCCCATGGTATTCATGGAAAAGAAGTGCACGGGGTGATTGATCGGCGAGACGCCATACCCGCCCGAGCAGCCAGCCACCACATAGACGGCTCCCTTGTGGGGCTGCATGCCGGCGGTGGCTTTCTGGTAGGCCTGATTGTCCTCCTCACGGCCGCTGCCGGAGGATTTTTGATGCGACGCATTAAAGGTCGTGGACAGGCCGTAGTGCCCATCCAGCAGATAACTGCGCTCGTAATTGTGGCTGTGGCCGCCCAGCACCAAGTCCACTCCGTAATCCTCAAGAATCGGGAGAATCTGCGTTCGCATTTCCTTCAACTCGATCTCCAGATCCGAGTCGTGCGTGCCCTTGCTGTAAGGCGGATGATGCCAGAAGGCTACCACCCAGGGGAGCAGGTTTTCCTCCAGGTCCGCTTTCAGCCAGGTGGCCATCGCACCCGTGGAGAAGCGCGATGAGGTCATGGAATCGAGGCTGACAAAATGCACATTCGCATAATTCCACGAATAATAGCGCTCGGTCCCGGAAGCCACGCCACCGCACTCGCCCGCCGTGGGGAAATCAAAGATGTCGTCGTAGGCGAATTTGCCGTTCGCATCCATGTCGCTGTAGGTTTCATGATTGCCGATGCACGACCAGAGGGGCAGTTGGGGGAGGTAGTCCTGATAGATGTTAAACAAGGCAATCTGGAACTGGGTATCACTGCCATCGGGATAGGCATTGTCTCCCAGCATCATCCAGAAATCCGCCGGTCGCTCGGCATGGACGGGGGCGAAGGCGTTGCGCACCAGCAATTGAGAGGAGGCACCGGTGCCGGGATCACCCAGCACCCAGAAGCGCATGGGGCCGGTGCTGCCATAGGCGGGCGACGTGGTGAAACGCAGCGCCGGGCCGGTTCCCAGGACGGTGCCGTCGGTGGCGATCTCGTAGAAATAGGTCGTGGCGGGCGTCAAGTTTGTCAGCCGGATGCGGTGATTGGTCGCGGATGGACCCGTGCGCACATTGGTCAGGTTTCCCTCATTGGTTCCAAAGCGCACCCGCCCGGCGCCTGCCGAACTGGTGCGCCAGCAGATGGTCAGGGCGGTCTCACTTGCTTTTTGCAAATAGGGTCCGCGCTGGAGCACGGGAGCGGCGACTCCCGGCTGAAGCAACAGCAGTGCGAAAATGAGGAGGGGGAGGAGTTTCACGGATTGGGGGGGGAGAGAATTTTTTCGATCCGGGATCGCAGCACCCGGGAGGGATCCGCCATCCGCAGCGCATCGGGCAACCGATCCAGCGCTGCCGCGGCTGCGAGGGCCGTTTCCTTTGCGGGCGCGGTCATCTGTTGAGATTCGAGGAGTTCCGCTTTGCGCACCAGCAGCGATGCAGGACGCGCCGAGCCTGCGATCATCCGGTCCATCCGTTGCAGGGCCTCGGAAAATTTTCCCAGTTTGATTTCAAAACGCAGGGCGGATTCCTCAAATACTGGCAGCGGGTGCGATTTTAAAAAATCCGACAGCCAGTCCAGGGCTTGCGCCGTTCCGTCGGCCCCCAGCAGTTCCGTCAACTCAATGCGCCGCGCCACCACATCCGGCGAAGGATGTTCGTTGCGGGCCACCAGCGTGTCCAGTTCCCGCAGGGCCGCATTGACCTCTCCAATCGCGGCGAGGGTATCGCTGTAATCAAATCTGACCTGGTCATCCTCCGGGTGTTTTTGCAAATGCGTTTCCTGCAATCCCCGGGCGTCAGCGGGCTTTCCCATCTTCCACAGGATTCTCGCGCGCAAGGCCCGCACCGCATCCAGACTGGCGTCCAGGGCCTCGGCTTTTTTCAAATCCTCCAGCGCGAGGGCAAATTCTCCATGGCGCGCATAGAGCCCGGCGCGATCCAATGGCAGCCGCGCAGATTCCGGCGATGCCTTGATCCTTTCCGATAATTTTTCGATCACCTCATGCTCGTCGCCATGTCCCCATGCGACCGCCGTCGCCTCAAGCCAGCAGACTCCAAGCGCCATCGTCGCGAACCTATGGAAACATCGATTCATCAGTTCCGAGACTGACAATTTCGGCGCAGAAAGCAAGCCTGCACATGGCAGATGTCGCGGTGCGATCAAAGCGGGACGCTTTGTAGCACTCAAAGAGGGACAAAGGCGCGCAGCGCCTTGCGAGCGAGCGAAGCAATGCGAGCTTCTGCGCGCTGTGGCACAGGATACGGCTCTGCTGGAGAGCAACCGGAGCGGTGCCGC
>CALQSQ010000209.1 GCA_943333275.1 Akkermansia muciniphila | reverse complement strand
TGACCACGCCGGCCTATTGCCCATTGTGCGATGAAAATTCCACCTGCCAGGGTGATGCCGGAACCAATGCCAACGGCAGCGCTTCCAGTTCCACCTCGGACGGCTCCATCGGCGGTTCCATGGGGGCCGGTGGGGGCAATGTTCCGGGTCCAAGCGCAGGCATGACTCCGGACAAGGTGGGGGTGGGCCCCATGCTCGGAGGCATGCCGCTGGATTTTCAGCGATTCAGCTCCACCCGCATCCCCACGCAGAATTTTCTGGATGGCCGATTCGGGCAGGGGAGTGCCTGGGTTCATAATTTTGCCTATGCCGCCTATGACGAGACGGATTCCAATGGCTCGGCGGGCACGGGCTTTAGTTTTCCGACCGGGGAGGAAATCCATTTCCGTTGGTCCAGCACCACGACCAATGGCAGCGCCAGCGACTTCAACGAGGAAACCGGCGTGTGGGTGGGTGTCTCGAACGTCCCTTATAAACTCACTGTCAGCGGCAGCAATTTCATCGTGAAGCACGCCACTGGTAAGAAATACACCTTCCAGCGCATCGCCGTGCCCGGTTCCTCGCCGGTCAGTTATTTCTACCGCATCGCGAACATTGCCGACCCTTACGGTCACAAGCACACGTTTTCTTACGATGCGGCTGATCCCACTGCCACTGAGCCTCTTTCGGTTCAGGATGGCACAGGTGCGCATATTGATTTCAACTATGCTCCCACGGTGAGCGTTCCCGCCGCAGACCGTTTCCGTTTTGTCAAACGCGGCTCCACCTCCACGATGTCCGATCTGAAGACCACGCCTTGGAATGACGAGGATGGTGTGGGCTTGGTCGCGCAGAATACTGCCACACCGGGAGCATGGATGCATTTTGAGATCACGAATGCCACCGCCCGTGCCGCCATTCCGGCATGTTCCAAATGGGCGATCCAGGTCATCAACCGCACCTCCGGCAGCAATCCTCTGGCCGTAGCGGAAATGAAATTTTACGACGAAAACGGAGTGGAACTTACCGCCAGTTCCGGCACTCCCTTCGGCACCCCCGGCGAGGGGACCAATCAGCCGGCCAATCTCTGGGACGGGGATACGAACACCTATTGGAAGCCGGTCAACAAACTCAACACCATGGCCGGGGTCAGTTTCACGGCCCCCGTCAAGGTGCGCAAGGTCAGCGTCTTCATCCACGCCAGTCAGACCGCCAGTCCCTCTTTTCAGATTGTCGGAATGCAGACAGAACCCACTCAGGTTCAGAAAATCCTTGGCTCGGTGCAGGGATTTACGGGCAGTCAGACTGAGTGCTTTTCCTCCTATTTCACGCATCAGGCTCAGGGGGATGTCATTTTCGGCCAGGTCAACCTGGTGTCTGTGAATCGTATCGCTTCGGCAGGTGCCGTTTACTCTTACGACACTCTCCAGCCCTACTCCCGCATGGTTTTGTTGCAAAGCACGGACCAACTAGCCGCAGGCCCCACGACGAAGCGCTACGAGTTCTACAAGGACAGTGCTGTTTTCAGCGGTTATCCTTTGGGCTTGGTGTGGAAATCATTCGCCGATCAAAATGGTGGCAGCGCAAACGTCCTGACTTCCACGTTCACCACCGATAGCACGAGTGGCAGTTCGCGCCCTGTCCTGACTCCCGGTGGCGATATGTCTGTCCGGTACACTCTGGACACGGCCCCGGGTTATGACGGCAACCCCAATCTCGTGAGCAACGGCAATCCCGCCAAAATCGAATCCACCGTCACCGGAAATGGTGGCGCCACTCGCACCAAATGGTTCACCTACACCAACGGCGGAGCGGGTTATGTGGCCTCGGTGAGGGAGAATAACGGAAATTTGACGGAATACGTCCGCAACAGCATGGGCCTCCCCACCTCCATCAAGCATTATGGCGGCCCGGCCAATGCTCCAGTGCTCGAAACCAATGAAACCATTTTTTACAGCGAGCATTTGGTTACGGCCCATTTCAAAACCAATTATGTCAACGGAGTCGCCAAGACTACCTTCATCAACAACACCTACAACGCCGATGGACAGTTGACCAGTTCACAGACGACCGGCGGAGGAATTGCCACCGTTTCCGAATCCTGGACCTACGGATCCCTGCCCGTTTCCAACGAAAAGGTTATCAATACCCACACTTTCCCGGACGGCTCCGTCGAGGCCTGGAACCGGGATGCCAACACCGGGAAGGTCATCGGCTACATCGACCGTCATGGCGGTAACTGGACTTACAGTTATCTCAATGACAATTATGAAACCGGGCTGGATGTGACGGATCCGTATCTCCAGACCACCCACACGGCCACCACCGGCAATGCAGTTTTTATTCTCTACCCCAACGGGATGCTGGAGGATCGGATCTACGAGGCCGGCCATAAACGACTCATGGACACTGCCGTGACCTTGGAGAACAACACTTGGAACCGCCACCTGTATACCTACGATGGCCTGGGCCGAACCATCAGTGTCGGCGATTATTTGCATGCCCTGCCCACCCTCACCGAGTACGAGGGACCCAATGGTCAGGGCTCCTGCTCCTGCAACAATGGGGCCCATCCCACTCAGGTCACCGACCCGGCGGGCCGCATCATCCGCTACCTGTACGACGGCTTTTGGCAGCGCACTGCCACCATCGTCGCTGCTGACACTGCGGATGCCCTGCGCTACGATACGGAATACGATTCCGAAGGCCGCGTCACCCGGCAATACCTGCCCTATTCCCCGAATGTTTATCCCACCCGCCCGGCATCCCAGCCCTTCACCGAGCACACCTACGATGCACGCGGACGCAGACTCTCCACCACCACTCTAAAGACTGACGCCGCGCCAGGCTGGACCACCTCCTGGACGTACGATGGCGTGGGGAATGTCCTTACCGAGGTGCGCCCGACCCTGCCGAACAGCCCTCCAAGTTCCACCACCAACACTTACGATCTGCTTGGCAGGCTCCTCACCTCCACCGTGTCAGCGGATGGAGTCAACCAGACCACCTCCTACCAATACAACGCCGAGGGCCGTGTCACCCAAGTCACCACGCCAGCGGGCCGCGTCACGACCCGCACCTATGCCAACGGCGGGTTGCTCGCCAGCGTCACGGTCGGCATGGGCACCGCCGACGCGGCCACCACGAATTACAGCTACGTTTCCGGTCGGCTCGACCAGATCACCGCCCCGGATGGGAAAATCACCAGCTACACCTACGACAACATGGGTCGCACCGCCACCGTCACTGCGGATGGACGCACCACCACCAACAGTTATCATGCCCTCGGGCATCTGACCACCGTGCTGAAACACGACGGAACTTCCACCGCCCGCATTTACGATTCTTTCGGCTACGGCCAGTTGGATCAGGAAATCGACGAAAATGGCCATCAGACGAATTACACCTACACCGAAGCCGGGGAACTCCAATCCCTCACCGACGCCTCCGGGCACACGCGCACCTGGACCTACAACAAGCGTGGTCAGTTGGTCGCGAAAACCTGGCCCGATACCACGGCGGACGGCTATACCTACGATACTTTTGGCCGTCTGGAGACGCATGTTGCCCCCGCTGGAGGGGTGGAGACGTACGCGTACAACGACGGACAGTTCCGCCTGACGGGCCGCACCTTCACCAACACCGCCAACCCAACTCCCAGCGTCAGTTACGAATATGATGCCGTCAACCGCGTGGAATCCATCACCAGCACCCTTGCCGCAAACACCGTCAGCGAACTCACTTTCGGCTACGACGGACGCAGCCGGAAAATCTCCGAAACTCAATCCATCCCCGAAGCAGGGATCATCGGCATTGTCGGCACCACGTTCGATTCCGATGGCAATCCGGCCAGTTTGACCTATCCTGATGGCCGAGTGCTCAATTACAC
>CALQSQ010000208.1 GCA_943333275.1 Akkermansia muciniphila | reverse complement strand
GAAATTGTCACCATCGGAGGCGACAGTCTCGAGAGTGATGGCGCGGATTTCACGGGCCTGCTGGTCGGGAGCGAAGGACTGTTCGGGATCGCGCTTGAGATCACCCTGCGGCTCATTCCCAAAGTGGAATGCTATCACACGGTCATGGCGGGGTATCGTTCCTTGGAAGCTGCTGGAGATGCTGTTTCCGCCGTTGTGGCTTCAGGAATTCTTCCCGGGGCGTTGGAGATTATGGACCGGCTGGCCATGGATGCGGCCGAGGCTGCGGTTGGGGCTGGTTATCCTCCGGAGGCGCAGGCCATGCTGATTGTGGAATTGGAGGGCCCCCGGGAGCAGGTGGCTGCGGAGAAATTGCATCTGGCACGCCTCATCGAAGCCTCCGGTGCAGCCACGATTCAGGTGGCAAAAAATGACGATGAGCGCCTGAAAATCTGGAAGGGCCGGAAATGTGCCTTTTCTGCAGTCGGAAGATTGAGCCCTGATTTTATCGTCCAGGATGGTGTCGTGCCTCGCCGTCGCTTGGGCGAGGCTCTCAAGGAGATCGAAATCATCTCCAAACGCCATGGTTTCCGGACGTCGAATGTTTTTCATGCTGGCGATGGCAACCTTCACCCGCTGATCATGTTCGATGGCCGGGAGACCGATGCGCTGGAAAGGGCGGAGGAGGCAGCGGCGGAAATGCTTCGCATGTGCATTGCCATGGGCGGGTCCATCACCGGTGAACATGGCGTGGGCATGGAGAAGCGCGCTTTTCTCCCGGAAATGTTTTCGCCGGATGACATGGCCCTCATGCACCGTGTGCGCCATGCCTTCGATCCTTATGAACTGGCCAACCCCGGGAAAATGTTTCCCGCAGGGTCGCCACCCGCGCTGACTCACGTGGGACTCCACCCTCTGGAGCAGGCGGGCGTGGCGTTTCGCGATTAATGAGTGATTCTGCGATGTTGAGACGGCGAATACTTTTGGCGGGTCTGACGGCCGCAATTTGTCCAGCGCCCGGATTCGCCCGGACCCGACGTATTTCGCATCTGCTGGTCCGCGCCTGCTGGCAATCGTTCAGCATGGGGGAGGTGGCGCAGGTGGCGGGATTGCTGCAAATTCTGCAGGAGGACTTGCCCAAAGTGACCGTCACGCTCTGGGCCACGAATCTGGATAATGGAGTGGGGGAGTGGTTGAAAAATCTTTACCCGAAAGTCACCCTCATCATCGGCACAACCGGGGACGATGGACTGCCGGATCAGCCCGCGCTGCAGAGGGCTTGGAAAGCAGCCGACCTCCTCGTGCATGGTCCAGCTGCCACTCTCGCAGCCAGGAATCATTTGGAAGCCTGGCGTAAGAAAACGGGCAAACCCTCCGGCATTTATGGAGTTACGCTGCCGGAAATGGATGACAAGCTGGCGGCTTTGTTGCGCGCCGCTTCCTTCGTCTGGTTGCGCGATGGGATTTCGCGCGCGGCTGTCGCTAAACGGGGATTGCAGGAATCGCAAATCGGCTTTGGACCAGATTCGGCCTTTGCGATGACCCATCGCAATCCCGAAGCTGCGGACAAGTGGCTGCAAAGTCACGGCCTCGATAAAAAGCCTTTCCTGTGTGTGGTGCCGAAGCTCCGGTTTACCCCCTATTGGGAAATTTACAAACGTCATCCCAAGTATGCGGAGATAGCACAATCCGCGCAGAATGAAAAGTCTCAAGAGTCTGATCATCAAATAGTCTTCGATGCTTTACACCGGTGCCTCGAGGTTCCGGATTTGCACATTCTGATCTGCGCGGAAATGCCTTATGCACTGGAAGTGGGAAAAAAATGGATTTTTCAAAAACTCCCCGAGTCCCTGCAACCGCGCTGCCTTGTCCGGTCCGAACCCTGGCTGCCGGATGAAGCGGCCGCCACGTTTGCCAAAGCCAAATGCCTGCTCAGTCTGGAACTGCTCTCCTGCGTGGTTGCAGCCGCCGCTCGCACTCCAGCCTTGCATGTGTGCCTGCCTGAAGACCGGAAATCAGGGCAAATGTGGCGCGACGTGGGATTGAAGGATTGGATCGTGGAACGGGAGCAGGCGAATGGCGAACTGCTAGCCAACAAACTCCTTACCATGATGGAGGATGCCCCGGGAAATGAATCGAAATTCGCTGGAACCTCCAAATTCATCGCGGAGCGTCAGCAACGCGTCGGGGAAGTGCTCAGAAATGCGATGGAGTCCGTCTGAGAGAGCGGCAGTTCAAGGTTTGATTTCCTTGATCCTCAGATTGCGGAATTTGTAGGTCTGGCCTTTTTCGCCGTGGTGCTGGATGGCGATGACTCCAGTTGCATCCGTGGCGTCCTCAACCTCGGAAGTGGTGACGCCGTTGACCTCGATCTTTATTTTCTTCCCGATGCAGGTAATGCGGTAGGTATTCCAGTCATTGCGCTTGAAAGCTTCGCCCGCGCGTGCGCGAAAGGCGGCTTCGCTGGCGGCATCGCCCTTGATCGGGCTGATGAACCACATGCGCCTACCTTCGTCATACAAACCACCGGACCATTTGCGTGTCTCATCACCATCCACTTCGGCCTGGTAGCCGTAAACCTTATTCGGTTCGGAATGGGCCCGGAACATGAAGCCACTGTTGGCCTTGCCGGCGGGCAGCAGGACGTCCGCTTCAAAGATGAAATCGGCGTAATTTTTCTCCGTCACAAGGAAGAATTTCTGATCCGCGGTGAGATGGATTTCACCGTTCACCACTTCGGCCTTGCCCCACGTGTAGGGATTGGTCCAACCGGTGAGGGTTTTGCCGTCGAAAAGCGGGGTGGAGCCATCCGAGGCCTTTTCATCAGCATTCAGCGGGGAGAAATTTGCCGAACCAATCAGCACCAGGGACAAAAAGCATCGGCGTGTGAAAATGGTCATAAGCAAGGATGGTTGGGAGTGGGCACCGGTCTGGCGCAGGTCATTTCAAGCCCGCTGAGCGATGGGCAGGATCGGTTGAGGTGGCTCCGGTCCGATGTAGGCGGTGAGAGGGCGGTAGAGTCGGTTGTCCTCCAATTGCTCCAGAACCTGCGCCGTCCAGCCAGCCGCCCGGCTGATCGCAAAGATCGGGGTGAAGAGGTCCGTGGGCAGTCCGAGGCTGTAATAAACCGTGGCCGAGTAGAAGTCGACGTTGGCATTGAGCTTCTTCTGCTCGCGCATGATCGTGGCAATGCGCTCGCTCATGCGGATCCATTTGGGCTCGCCGAGTTGTTCGGTCAGGGCCACGGCCATTTTCTGCAAATGCGGGGCGCGGGGATCGAGCACTTTGTAAACGCGATGGCCAATGCCCATGATTTTTTCCTTCTTCGCCAGCTTGTCGGCGACGTAGGCGTCCACGTTTTCGGGTTCACCGATTTCCTGCAGCATGTGGATGACGCCCTCGTTGGCACCGCCGTGCAGAGGGCCCTTGAGGGTGCCGATGGCGGAGGTGATGGCGGAATAGATGTCGGAAAGCGTCGCGACCGTGACCCGTGCGGAGAAAGTGGAGGCGTTCATGCCATGGTCGGCATGGAGGATCAGCGCCACGTCCAGCGTCTTGACGGCAGTCGCGGTCGGTTCCTTGGCGAAGGCATGGTAGAGGAAACTGGCGGCCTCGGAAAGGTCCTTGCGAACGGGTGGAAGTTCCAGCCCCTGGCGAATGCGATGATAGGCGGCGACGATGAGCGGGGTCTTGGCACAGATCGAGAGGGCGCGCTCCTCGTTGAGGGCTCGGTCCTGGTGCTTTTCCCGCTGATCCAGCACTCCGAGCAGCGAGACGGCGGTGCGAAGGATGTCCATGACATTTCCGTCGCTGGGAACGCAGGTCCTCAGGAATTTCACGACGACATCGGGGAGTTCACGCTGGGCGCGGAGTTGGGCCGTGTAGGTGTCCAATTCGACCTGATTCGGCAGCTTGGATTTGAAGAGCAGGAACATCACCTCCTCAAAGG
>CALQSQ010000207.1 GCA_943333275.1 Akkermansia muciniphila | reverse complement strand
CGCCCTCCCACCCCCATGAACTCCCCCACCCGCCGCCGTTTCCTTCAGAGCCTCGGACTCTCCACCGCCGCGCTGCCCTTCCTGCATTCGCTGCCCCATCTGCGCGCCGCCGATGCGGCCACCAAGCCACCGCAGCGACTGATCTTCATGTTCTCGCCCAATGGCGTGGTGCCACCGGAATTCTGGCCCGAGGGGACCGGGAAGGAATTCAAATTGAAATCCGTCCTCGCCCCGCTGGAACCGTTCCGCAACCGCCTCATCACCCTCAAGGGCCTCTGCAATAAAGTGCGCGGCGATGGCGATGGCCACATGCGCGGCATGAGCTGCCTGCTCACGGCCATCGAACTCTTCCCCGGCAATATCCAGGGCGGCGGCGAAACGCCCGCCGGCTGGGCCAGCGGCATTTCCATCGATCAGGAAATTAAGAATTTCTTCCAGGCCAATCCCGCCACCGCCACCCGGTTTGGTTCACTGGAAGTGGGCGTCGCCGTGCCCAACCGCGCGGACCCATGGACCCGCTGGACTTATGCAGGGCCGAACCAACCGCTCGCCCCCATCAGTGATCCCTATGAACTTTTCGAAAAACTCTACGGCCAAATGAAAGACGGCGAGAGCCTGGCCAGCGTGCTCGATGAAGTCACCGATGACCTCCGCAGTATTTCCTCCCACCTCCCTGTCGAGGAACGGGAGATGCTGGACAAACACACGACCTTCGTGCGGGAAATGGAGCGCGATCTCCAGGCCGCCGCCGCCAGCAAACTTCGCTTTCCACCCCCGGTGCTTGAGCCGGGCGTGCCCATCGACAACGACGGCATTCCGAAGATCAGCGCCATGCAGATTGATCTGCTCGTCAATGCCATGGCCAACGACATGACACGTGTCGCCACCCTCGATTACACCAACTCCGTCGGTCAGGCCCGCATGAAGTGGCTGGGCATTGAAGACAACCACCACACCCTCTCCCACGAGCCCGACAACAATGCCGATGCCCAAGCCAAGCTGGTGAAAATCGACACCTGGTTCTGTGAGCAATTCGTCTCCCTCGCCCGCAAACTCGACGCCATCCCCGAACCCGGCGGCACCGGCACCATGCTCGACCACACCACCATCATCTGGACCAACGAACTCGGCAAAGGCAACAGCCACAGCCACGACAACATTCCCTTCGTCATGCTCGGCGGCGGCCTCGGCCTTGAATCCGGCCGCTCCCTCCAATTCGACTCCCAGGCCCACAACCGCCTCTGGATCGCCCTCGCCCAAGCCGTCGGCCACAACATCCAAACCTTCGGAAACAAGGACCTCAGTTCAGGCGGCGCCCTGGTGATTTAGTAGATCCCAAACAAGCAGGTCCCTTCGTTAAGCCATCGCAGAATGGAACGAAGGCGGCTGGATGGTGAATCTTTCCTTGCGCAGGGGGGGGCGTCGTGCTGCGGTTGTTAATGAAAGAAGCGCGCTACATTATGATCGGGGGATTTCTGGGAGCTGGCAAGACGACTGCGGTGGCGGCGCTGGCGGGGTATTTGCGTGACAAGGGATTGCGAGTTGGATTGATTACGAATGATCAGGGCCGGGAGTTGGTGGATACGACGATGCTGCGGTCGTTGGGGTTTGCCACGGAGGAGATTTCCGGAGGCTGCTTCTGCTGCCGGTTCGCCTCGCTGATGGAAGCGGCGGAAAGCCTCACGACCGCCACGGCACCGGATGTGATTCTGGCGGAGCCGGTGGGTTCCTGCACGGATCTGGTGGCAACGGTGACCTATCCCCTGCGACGGATTTATGGAGACCGGTTTGCGATCGCGCCGCTCAGTGTGCTGGTGGATCCGCTGCGGGCGCAACGGGTGCTGGGGCTGGCGGACGGGGCGAATTTTTCCGAAAAGGTGATTTATATTTACCGCAAGCAACTGGAGGAGGCGGATGTGATTGTCATCAGCAAATGCGAGTTGCTGGAGGCGGAAGCATTGGCGGAATTGGCGGAAAAACTTCGCGCCGAATTTCCCCACGCGGAGGTCCGGTGCGTTTCTTCAAGACTGGGGATCGGACTGCAGGAATGGTTCGAGCATTTGCTAAGCGAGGAACAGGTGGCGCGACGGGCCATGGAAATGGATTACGAGATTTACGCGGATGGCGAGGCGCTGCTGGGCTGGCTGAATGCCTCGGTGAGGCTCACCGCCGCCAGTGAGATGGAGGCCGGCGAACTGCTGCCGTTGCTGGCACGGGAGATGCAGTGGCGTCTGCAGGCGGTGGGGGCACAGATCGCCCATTTAAAAATGACGCTGAGTCCGGATGAATCGATCGGCGGGGCGATTGCGGTGATCAATCTTGTGCGAAATGACTTTGTTCCGGAGCTTTCTCTGGAACTGGAGGAACCGTTCATGGGCGCGGATCTGATTATCAATGTGCGAGCTGAAATCCCGTCGGAAAAACTGGCGGTCGTGTTGGAGGAGGCGCTGACGGAAATTCGCGAGCAATGCGTTGCTTTCGGACTGCAGGCGACCCTGCAGCATCTGGAACATTTTCAGCCGGGCAAACCCACGCCGACGCATCGGGACGCCTGATCAGACTACCATTGCAGGCCGACCCCCAGCCCGAAGAGGTGCTCTCCGGCGGATGCATCATCGCTGTGAGTGTAGGCGTAGTTGGCTTTCATGAGCAGGTGCGGATTGATTCTCCAGCCCGCACCAAGCTCTGCACGCCAGATGTCGGGAGTCCAGGCGACATCCTTTCCATCCGGGGCGGTCGTTTGGTTTGCAACGCTCTGGCCGATGCGTGTGGAGAGCCAGATGCCGGGGGCTGCTTTGTAGCGGGCCTGCAGGAACCAGCCCAGCGTGCGGAGGTCTCCGGCGGCGAGCGTTTCAAATTCACTGGCGATGATTTCACCGCTGAGGATCCAATCATGGTGCGACCAGCGTGCGTCCACGCCGAGGGCATTTTGGGAGAGATCGCCGCGATCTGTTCCCGAAAGCAGCAGGTCATCGGCCTCCTGCGCCAAATAAGAACCATGGCTGGCAGAGATCCCCACCGCCCAGGCGGCATCCGGACGATAGCCCAGTCGGCCCGTGAAGGTCGGCGCGGAGAAATCAGCGGCGTCATCGAACCATTGATCCGCATGAGTGGAGAGGCCCGAGTCCTTCACTTCCACGGCATAGTCGAATTTCCCCATGCTGCCTGAGACCGAGGCTCCCCAGGCGTACACCGGCCCCCAAAGCATGGAGGCCCAGTTCTGTTTGGAGAGCTGTGAAATCGGAGGTGCGGTGCCTTTGACACGGGCGGCGATGGGGGCGGGAGCCACCGCCCCAGGGACCCGCGACTGCACTCCGATGTTCTGTCCATACGGCAGTGGAGCCAGCAGAAAGGGATCATCATAAAAATCATGCTGGCTCACCCAGGCACCAAAGAAGGTGGGAAACTTTCCCGCCTGGAAATTGAGCCGCTCGTCATCGAAAGCCCGCACCCGCAGGAAGATTTCATCCAGTCGCACTTCGCCATCCGGTTCGTTGCCGACATCAAATCCACGATCCCAGCGCCCGTTGGCGTGGAAAAACAGATGCTCGCCAATCGCCGCATCCAGCGCGAGTGACAGACGCGGAGCCAAAAAGGAAGCATCCGGGATATCGATCAATCCCTGCGCAGGATCGTCGCCCTTCCAGAATAACGCCTCAATCGACGGTCTCAGGCCAATGCGCACCAGGTTGTCCGGCGATGAAAATTGAAATCCATCCTGCGCCCATGCAGGCAGGGTGGCGACAACAACGAGCAGCAGAGGGCGGAGCATCATGGTCTGACGAGGGAGGTGGGTGGGCCGGGGATCAGGGAGGGCGTGGCGGTCTTGCCGGGGATGACGGTGACCGGGGCATGCCATTGATTTTTCTCATCATACTGTACCCGCAGCGTCCAGTTGCCCGCGGGCAGTCCGGCTAGGGTGAAACTGCCGTCGCCTGCAGTGGTTGTGAAATAAGGACTCTCCACGACCAGCACCCTCGCGTTCATGTGCTGGTG
>CALQSQ010000206.1 GCA_943333275.1 Akkermansia muciniphila | reverse complement strand
CGCCGCCATGATGGATCCCTCATAACTCAGCGCGTCCAGCACTGTCAGCGTCGTTGTATTAATCAGGGCAATCCCATCCGGAGGTCCATTCTGAATCCAGTCCGTGTTCGCCACTCCTGTCGGCACAAACTTCATCGCTCCCGCGGCTACCGTCACATTTGTATTCGCGACGACCAAAAACTGCCCAGCCGCCAGAAAACTCCCCGCCGGACTCAGATTATACCGGGCATACTCCGTATTGTTATTCCCGTTCACCAGCACCAGCGCCAGATTCGTTAGACTCGCAGGCGTCGTCCCCACATTCAAGATCTCCACAAAGCTCGCCGAGTCCGTCCCCGCCTGATCATAATCCACCTCATTGATGATCAAATGTCCCCCTGGCACATCCGGCACCGCCGGATCCGTCCCCGCAAAATATTCCACCAGATTGCTCATCCCATCCCCGTCGAAATCCAGCGCCGCATCCGCAGCATTCAGTGGATTCAGGAAAGTGGGCCTGTTCAGTTCATACACATCATCCATCCCGTCCCCATCCGAATCACGCGGCGTCAGCAGCAACACCTTCCTCACCCGGTAAAACGCTCGTCCCACCAGCGCCGATCCATCCACAAGACTCTGCGACCCCGCTGTCCCGAGCGCCATCGTCGGCATCACTGGGAAACTCCCCAGATTCCCCCCGCGCTCCAGGATAAAATACGAATCCACCGCCCCTGGGAACGTCACCCGCCGATTCGTCCCCGATACCAGCGCCACATTCGTAATCTGGAAACCCGTCCCCGACTGCCCCCACGCCCCATCCATCCAGAACGACACCACACCAGCCCAAAGTAAAAGGAGATTTTTCATAAGAAGCAAATTGTGGTGTTCTCCATGGGCTGATGGGGAGGTTCATGGTGAATTTTTTAGATACGTGAGCATAGCTCTCCTGCTCCGCGGTGCCAGATTTTTCTTAGAAAGGGTTCAGGAGAGGATTCTTGAAAAATTTCCACCACCGCGCGCATGGAGATCTGCATGGATGTCTTTTCGGAATCCGTAGAGACGCGTGACTACCTCCATACCAATACTGCGCTGGCGGCGGGGCTTCCGAATGTTATACCAAACAACGTTGAAAACAGGTCGTGGCGAACCACGCCGCAGGCCATTCGTTTTGGTTCAACTCCAACGGAGTTACGGCCTCCAGCCCAGGGTTGCTCGGCACGAGCTACCCTGGGTTAAATCCGTCCCGCTCCGAACCGCAACGCGGTTCCGGCCTGCCTTCTCACGAGCATCATTGGCCGCAACCGCGTTGCGGTTGTTCCTTCGCGCGGCTCTTTCCCAAGGTAGGCCCTGCGGGGCCAACCTTGGGCTGGAGGCCCCCAACGCCTTTGGCGTAAAGAACTCTGCCCTTCGCTCGCCTCTAGCCGCCAGGAAAAGGGATCGCAGGGTCAGTGTCAGTATGCGGAAATTGACAAAACCTCCGAAACCCCAACCATCCCCGAAGCCGGGAAACGGGGTCCGTGCCATGAAGCGAATGCAGAGTTGAATTCCTACTGCGCCAGCGATTCGAGCATTCCACCGATCCCGCGCACGGCTTCCGTGAAATTCACGAAGTCCAACGGCTCAGGCAAATCATGAGCGGTGCCGCTGTTGGGTTGGCGGAGTTTGGCGGTGTCGGTGAGGAGGAGGGTGGTCATCCATGCCGGCTGAGAAAAACATGGAAAACGCACGCAGGTCCCATTAACTGGAACCATGAAAGCACCCATCGCTGAAGCGTGCACACGCCGATCGAGTTTCTGGCAAGTCGTCATCAATCGTTGGGGCACCATTTCCTTCACCGTCGTGCTTTTGTGTCTTGTGGCCATGGGCGTCGGCCGTCTGGTCGAGAGGGAATGGGTCGGACGGGTGCGGTTTGCAATTCAAATTGATCACGCTTCGAAAAACGACAACGACCGCTGGATCGAGAAAGAGCTAAAACTCATCAGCGATGAGGCAACCATGCTGCGGGTCGTGCGGAAACTGAATCTAGCCAGAACCTGGAAATTCAACGGAGACGAAAGTACCGCCATGACCAGACTCAGCCGAATGGTTGAGACTTCCGAAGATCGCAGCACGGATATCTTCGCAATCGAAGTTTACAGCCCTGAAGCCGAGGAGGCGGTCATGCTGGCCAATGCAATTGCAGAAGCCTTTGAAGATCGACGCAAGGAGATTGAAATAGAGCGGCAGCAAGAGGTAGAGCGGCAAGAACTGATCATCCTTGCAAAGGAAATGAATGACCGGTTTAAAAATGTGGACTCAAAGCGGAGGGAGATGCTGCGGATCATGGAGCAATACCGGATCGTGGACTTCAACGAGATTTATGGATCTTCAGCATCCGGTGGTCAGGAAGAAAATGGCAACAAAATGACTTACGAGATGGCTCGTCAACAGGCAGCAGATTATGAGAGTGAAGTGCAACGGCTCGAAGTTCAAATTAATCCGCTGCTGTCCCTCACTGATCAAAATACCCTGCTCGCCCAAGCTGTTCGCATGAATTCTGATGGAGATGCTGTGCAAGGGGCCAGCCGCATGCTCAACGTTACGAAGAGCAACCTTGCCACGCTTAAGAGCTGGGGATTGAGTGAGGAGAATCCAAGAGTCAAAGCTGATCAAGAACTAATCCAGCCACTCTCAGAACTGGTCGCCGTGGCGTTGGAAGATTTTAAATCCTCGCTGCGGACAAAGGTGCGGATCGCCAAGGATTCGCTCGCGCGCCTCGAGGAAAGCATCAAGAAGGGCGGTGAGGGATGGATGCCAGACAAGACTCAGTATGCCGATTACCTTGCCGCCAAAAAGGATTACGAGCAGCAGTCCTCCGAGCTGAATCAAATGGCGAATATTTATGTAAAGCAGAGTTTTGACTGCGGTATGCCCATGACCCCCGTCGTGCGTGTCGAAAACGCGGCCAAGGCTCAGAAAGTGGCCCGTCCGAATACCCCGATGCTCCTCGCAGTCGGTTCAAGCGCCGGATTGGTGCTCGGCATCGCGCTCGCCTACTTCCGCGAATCCAGGAAGCCTTCTCCCCTCGAAGTGAGCGGCTTGTAAGCGGGGAATTAATAGGCTTCGTAAAAGGGGAAGGCTACATGTTCATCGCTGTCCTTTTTGTGGATTTTGTGTTTTTTGTGGCCTAAACTCAGAAAGCACGATGATCACGTCAGAGCCTCCAGAGGAAACAGTATCCAGACCCGGGGTAACTCGACGCTGGATCACAGCTATAGGCATCCTTGCGCTGGTGATCGCGGTGGTTTTCATGGTTTCGCCATGGGTTAACCCTCTCGCCTCCACAGCACGCCGCCAATGGAAGGAGGGGGCCATTGCCGCGATCGAATTGCGATTGGCTGATTCAGCGAAGTTTCCAATTGCCGACAACAATTCGGAGCATGGGTGGGCGGAAGGCGATGTCCTTGTCATGGCCAATAACGAGTGGATGATTTGCCAGAATGTATGCACCAAGGGAAGCAAGGATATTAAAAAGGACCTCTTCATTGGCCGGGGATCAGATGGGAAATGGTACTGTTCGACATTCCATTTTTGCATCGGAAAGGTTGTCCTTCAGATGGAACCGCAGCCAGCAAATCTTGCCCAATTTGTGACGATGTATTCCTTGGTGGCTTTTGACGGTAAATCGGATGAATGCCTTAAGGAAACGTGGCACAGCGGTCCTTGGGGTCGGGAGAAATTGGATGCCGTTGAGGAAGGCGTAACCCCGGTGCGGTGAAGGAAACCAGATTGCGTTCCTATTGCGCCAGTGATTCGAGCATTCCACCAATGCCGCGCACGGTTTCCGTGAATTTCCCGAAGTCCAACGGCTCTGGCAAATCCTGGGCGGTGCCGGTGTTGGGATGGCGGAGTTTGGCGGTGTCGGTGAGGAGGAGGGTGGGGATGTCGAGGGTGGCGAAGGCTTGGGCCAGCGGGCTTTGGGTGTCTGGGGCGATGATTTGCTGGACTGCGAGCGGGGAGTTTTTTGCGAATTTTTGCAGACAGTCTGTGAGCAATGGTTTGCTGGCGGGAGTGGCGACGAAGGCCAGGAAGTTTCCGGTGGTGGGCAGGGT
>CALQSQ010000205.1 GCA_943333275.1 Akkermansia muciniphila | reverse complement strand
GGGTCAAGTCCGTTGCGCAGCGTGAGATCGCGGACGGAGGTCTTGACGTCGTCCAGGGAGAGATCGCGCATGACTGAAGAATCAGAATCCAGGGCGAGGATACGCAGGAACTGACGATCACCGAGGTCGGCACGTTTGATTTTTATTACGCCATCTTTGTCCGGCACGAGATTGAAAAGTGTGGCGCCGGTCCGCGCCAGAAAATTCATGCTCGAAATGTTTGGCATCTGACGCTTCTGCTGTTCCGCCGGTGCATCCATGGACGGCGCCATCTTCTTGGCGCGCAACGCCGATGCTTCCCTGCCGTCCGCCACCATTCCAAAGGCCTCGCCTTCGGCGGCTTCATCCACCGTCGTTGTGGTATCGCGGATGGCCCAGGGATTGAGCAGCAGGTCGGGGCGGGGGAGGAGGCTGCCGGGAAAGATTTTGGCACTCCTGCGATCCAGCACATAGCGGTATTCCTCGCCCAGGGTGCGACCCGACAGATACAGTGAATAACGGGAGGCGGGGGTGGTGATCATGGGTTCGAGCGCGGGCGCGGTGCCGAGCGAATGGAACGCGTCAAAGTCCGGCAGAAAACGGCTGGCGAGCACATGCACCCGCGTGTCGGGGGCACTGTGGGCGATGCCAATGATGAGATTCTCCGCATCCTGCGTGATGGCCACGATTTGCACACCGCTATACGGACTGAGTTCCAGCGAACGAGCCTTGCCGATGAGGAAATTTCCCGCCACCTGTCCATCTGTCACCCGCAGGGTGATCTCCCTTGCCGGTTGTCCATAGCGCAGGCTGTAGTCACCGGGTTCCAAATTGGCCAGCACAAGGTAACCCGCCTTGAGCCTGGCCGTTTTCTCCGTGAGAGCGTTGCGAACAAACGTGCCATTTCGTTGTTCCAGCAGGGAAAGCGGTGCGCCTCTGATTTCGTCGTCGCCCATCCATGGAAGCTTGATTTCCTCGCCTTTGGCCAGATGCAGGTTGCCTGGCACGAAAAATTGATCCGTGGGCAGCAGGAAATTTCTGGCAGGCAGAGTGCCCACGCTCACATCAACCGACCGGATGCCGGACAAACTTCCCAAGGCCACCGCGCCACCCGCATCCGTCTTGGTCTGGACGTTGAGGGGTTCAGAAAATTCCGCGCGACGAAACTGAAGATTGACCGCCTGCTCCGCCCTGGGTTCACCCGTGCGACCCAGCACTTGGAGCACGTAATCCGTGCCGATGCGGCTCATGAAAATATCCGCCGTGTGTTCCGTGGTCTCCAGAGTGTTGGTCATCTGCGAGCCGTCGGCGGACAGAGGCAATCTTTCTCCTGTCAGCAGGCTTTTGACCTTGGCTTCGAGATGGAAATGAAGGGCGCTCAATCGGTCCGGCACCGCGAACTCAAAGGTGGACTCGCGATCGGCGGTAAGTTTGAAATCCGGCGTGACGACAGTGGCGTTGATGCCATCAGCGTTGCTGGACGCGATTGTCAGTGTAACCTCCTCCAGCAGACTCAAATCCACCGGCGCGCCATTCACGGTCAGTGTCGGACGCAGCGCCAGCAGGGCTTTGCGGCCACTCAGCAGGGATTCGTGCGCGACATGGAAGCCTGCGGTCAGCTGGTAGCTCTCGCCTTCCAAAGCGATCGTTTCCAACTGCGCGAATCCCGCGCCGTCGCCAAGCACCACCGGCTGCGGACCGGGCTGATTGGAAAATGGCAGGATGATTTCGCCGTGTTCATCCGCGACAAATTCCTGGGTGCCCACGAGTGCCGTGGATTTGGGGAGGGGTTTCAGGGCTTCGTCCAGAATCACCAGCGCGCTTCCCGCACTGCTGGGGCGGGTCAGAAAATGCAGCTGACCTTTGCGAATCAGTGCCCGGCTGGATTTCCCATTGCCGATGAAATCAACCATCCAGACGCCGCGTTTTCCGGCAAGTTGAGGGAATTTGAAATTCCGCTTCACCCGCAGAATCGGAGCCTCCGCATAATCCACCCCCTGCTGCACATTGGCCAGCAATCCATCGAGATTCAAATCGGTGCCGATCTGCTTCTGGTTTGCGCGGTAGAAATTGGGGGTGTTGATTTCAAAGACACTGATGGCCAGATGCGGGACGTTCTTGACCCAGACATCCAGACTGACTTCCGTCGCAAGATCGATGGTCTGGGGATTGGTGGGTTCAAAATCGAGATCCACCCGTTCGCGCAGCTGTTGCACGGCGGCGGGGGAGAGTTGCGAGAACCATTTCTCGGCACTGCCCTGGCCGCTCACCAGTTTGGCCTCGGCCTGCAGGGATTTCAGGTAACCATCTTCCAGATACGGTGCATACGCCTTGGTATCCGGAGCCGCCGCCAGCAGCGCCAGCAGGTATTCGCGCACCAGCGGCTCCTCATTGCCGATCGGATGGCAGCCAATCACGCCCTTGAAATCGACATTCGGGTCCACGGGATGCCGGAAGAGTTGTTCGTTGGCGCGGTATTTTTCATTCACATATCCCAGCGGACGGGGAAGTTTGAGATAGGTCAGGAAACGTTCGGCATTGCGCTGACCCAGCTTCTGGTCGTGCACCAGCCGCTGGTATAGCACATGAGCCTTGAGTGAGTTGAACACGGGATCAAGATCCTTCACGAAGGCCCACGCATCGGTGAGCCAGGCCTCGCGGGCGGTGGAATCGTTCTCCAGATTCACATCCGCATTGGGTCGCAGTTTCCCAAGCCAGGCATGCACAAACGCCGGAGTCTTCATTAGTTCCGGCACGGCCTGGGCCATTTCCGCAAACTGACTGACCAGCAGCAGCTGGTGAATGGGGAATTCACCAAAGCCCTTGGATTCATTCGTGGCCAGGTGCTCAAGAATCATCCTTACGAGACCCGGATCATCCGGGCGTGTCACGCGGCTCAGCAACTGGCGCCGCTGTGGAGGCGTGAGCGGAATCTGATTCGCCAGGAGATAGCCCACACCTTCGTCATTCAGCCCGACGATTTGATTGGGATCGCGCAGAGCCTGTTTCAAAAACAAGGTTACGTCCACCAGCGCGTTGTCCACCACCACCGGGAGGTTGGGCTTGGGATTCAGCGTCTGCTGCGCGTGGTTAAAATCCGGATTCAGGATGGATTTTAAATAAGCGAGTGTCGCATCCGGGCTGGTTTCGTACGTGAGCAGCGCCTGGCGATGTTTGATTTCCTTCAGCAGTGGGGAGTTCTCATTGCGCTGATGCCACTGGGCCAGCAGGGCATCGAGTTCCTTGGTCTTGCCCGTCTGCTGGTAGAAAAGCGCGTGGTAGAAATAATAGTCCTCCGTGCCGGCAATCAACTCCGTGAGCACCGCCGCACGATCAGGAGCAAGCGCGAACTTTTCCAAGAAGCCAATTTCCTGCTGGGAGCGGGCTGGGAAGGTGAAATAAGTAAACATGGCCAGGGAGACAGTGAGGGAGCGGAGACGGATCTTCATAAGCTGCATTGGATTGAGTAATTTCGCCATCGAGACCCCCGAGAGTATCACGTTCCCGCAACCGCTCAATCTCTCAGGTGTAAAGAATGTGTCATGAACCCGTAAATGGGTGAAGAGCAATCTGCGATCGGCACGGCATCGAATGTATCCCAGGCCTTCGGCCGCAACTCTCGGCGCTCCCCATGCAGGTGAGGACTTGCCATCATTCTTCCCTTGTCTGCATCAAAGCTATGCCTGAGGGTGCAGGACAAAATTCTTGATTAATAGGCGATCTGCATGCACGCAGGGTCATAAAAGATGACATGGGGACGGCGCTAGCGAGCCAGCAGAAGCTCGCGAAAGTCGAGGTGGATATCAACCAACCCAACCCACACCACCCCATGTCAATGAAAGCCAACCAGATCAAGAATCCTCTCGCTGCCAAGGCGAAAGTAACGAACACCCACACCGTGCTCACTCCCAGCCCCAGTGCAGCCAGCGAGGACAACACCACAAATCCGCAGAGCGCACCATCGCCAGACGAAGGCCGCATCTACCTTCTCAAAGATGGCAAACGAAACAAGCAGCCCGTGCCAACGAAGGTGACTGCAAGGCCGTCGGCCTCGGGCAGTGTCGCGCCTGCCGATCCGCCGGCTGCGTCTGAATTGCGCCCCTTCCCATCCAAGCAACTCGACACGGTCCCAACCTCCTCTGGCAGTCCAGGAGTGAAGGCGG
>CALQSQ010000204.1 GCA_943333275.1 Akkermansia muciniphila | reverse complement strand
TGCGAACACGACGGGCTGGCTGTTGGAACGGTTGGAGGGTGACTGGCGTGGGGCGGTGGGTGGATTGCATTTTGTGAGGGAAATACATTTCCCGACGATCATGAACGGCATGGGAATGACTCTGGCGTTTACCCTGGGCACCGTTTGGTGGGTGAGCCGGCGTCTCGCGAGGCAGTCGCCCCAGCGCCTGCTGGCAGGGGATGGACTCTCCAGACCGCAGCGCGTCAAGCCGGTCAGGCGGCGGCGCAGTTTGCAATTCTGGATGGGGCTGGTGTGTCTGTTGCTCGCGGCGGGCATGGCACCTCGTGCGGCGCAGTTGTCGCGGCAGTTTCAACCGGCGGTGTTTTTTGGTGCGGCGGTGCTGGTGTTGACTGGCGGCATTTTGCTTTGCGGCGATTGGTTGCGGGGCCTGGAGCGCCCTACTAATGGAGTCCGTTCTCCCTGGGCGCTGGGTCTGCGCAATGCGGTGCGCCGGAGGGGCCGCAGTCTGGCGGTGCTGGGCTTGCTGGCATCGGGGATTTTCATGGTCACCGCGCTGCATGCATTCCACCAGGACGCCAGTGCCGACGATGGTCGCGGCACCGGGGGGTATGATTTCATCGGTAGTTCCGACCTCTCCATTTACGAGGACCTCAACACCACCACCGGACGCGAAGCCTACGGGCTTGATCCCAAGCTCCTCACTGGCACCGACGTCCTAGCCTTCCGCCAGCGCGAGGGCGAGGAGGCTTCGTGCTTGAATCTCAATCAAGCCCAGGCTCCCAGCATTCTCGGCGTGGATCCGGCGCGATTGGAGATCTCCGCGTTCAATCTCAATCTCTGGAAAGGCGCTGCCGTCGGAGTAAAAGGCTGGCAGGCGCTAGAAGAAACACTCGTCGATGGCGCCATTCCTGCGCTGGCGGATCAGAATTCCGCCATGTGGGCGCTCAAAAAAAATCTCGGCGACATCGTGGAAACCACCGATTCCAAAGGCCAGCCGCTGAAGCTCCGGCTCGTGGCCTTTGTGAACGGCACCATTCTTCAGGGCCATTTGCTCATTTCTGAAAAATCGTTCCTCAAACATTTTCCCGATACAGCCGGAACCCGTTTCTATCTCGTAAAATCAACTGATCCAGCCGTCGCACCCCACCTCACCCGCCAGCTTCAAAATCGCGGACTCGCCCTGCGCCCCGCCCGCGAACGACTCGCCGAACTGCAGGCTGTGCAAAATACCTATCTGCAAATTTTCACCGCCCTCGGCGGCATGGCCCTCATCCTCAGCACCGCCGCACTCGCCCTGCTGATCGCCCGCAATGTGCTCGAACGGCAGTCGGAATTCGCCCTGCTTCAGGCGACCGGTTTTCGCGCTCATCAATTGCGCTCCATCCTGCTGGGCGAACACCTGCCGCTCTTCCTCGGGGCCTTGGCATTGGGAATTGGGGCCGCGGTCATCGCCGTTTGGCCACAGATCACCGAAGGCGGTCGCAGCCTGCCCGTCGGCTTGCTTGCTGCCATTCTCAGCGGGTTGACCATCGGGGGAGTACTCTTCTGTTATCTCGCCGCCCACCTCGCCCTGCGCCGTCCCTTGCTCGATAGTCTCCGTCAGGAATGAATGCTCCCTCCCCATCCTCCCTCCCCACTTTGAATACCGACTGGTCCACCTGGCAGCCGACGCTCCGCGCCACGCTTCTCTTCATCATTCGTGATGGCGAAATCCTGCTTATCCGCAAGAAACGCGGCCTCGGAGCCGGCAAAATCAACGGCCCGGGCGGGAAGATCGATCCCGGTGAGACCCCCCGGCAATGCGCCGTGCGCGAAGTCGAGGAGGAACTCCTCATCACCGTCTCCGACCCGCAGGAAATCGGCCTGCTCCATTTCCAATTCACCGACGGCCTCGGCCTCCTCTGCCACGTCTTCCGCGCCACCACCTTCACCGGCACCCCCACCGAAACCGACGAGGCCACGCCCCTCTGGACGGCACTCAATGCCGTACCGATCGAAGAAATGTGGGAGGACGACCGCTACTGGATTCACCATCTCATCAGGGCAGAACGCTTCGAGGGCTTCTTCGAATTCGATGGTGAGATCATGCTTTCCCATCGCATGGAAATGATCCCAGGGTAGCAAGCCCATGAAAAACCTCCAGCCCGCAGCCCCACCAACCAGCGTCAGAGAAGCGGATCGAGCACAAACGATGCTGGCAGCCGCAACTGCTCATTTGCTGCCGGTAGTGTTCAAACATCTTAACGAAAGGTTTGCCGCAGAATTGGAATTGAAGGAAAGTGGCAAACCATGAGACAGTTCAATATCCCTTATCTTACCCAGATAATCTCTTGTCTGCTTTGCGGAACGCTTTGGTCCGCTGAGTTGGTCGGGGCATCCTTCATCCCGCACAGCATCGAGTCGTCGATGCGTTACCGCAGCCCGCGCGACCCTGAACTTTCGGCACGCCTGCAACTTTTTGTCAAAGGTCCGGCCACTCCGAAATTCTTCAACGGCCGGACACCAGCCGAGTTGCTCGCGAGTAATGAATGGGCGTGGCACGACCTCCGCACGGCGGTGGTGGTGCCGGAAGGAGCTTTGACGGTGTGGAGTTTCAATGGTCGTTCTAATCATTGGGGCGCAGGCCATTCTTTTGAAATTGAGGCGGAAGGCCTGCGGAAGACGACCTTGCGAATCGCCGCGCCGGAAAGGTGGATTTCGGCGGCGACATTTCTTTCGAGTGACGACTCGGTGCAGCCGGACACCATTGTTTTGCACGTGGCAAACGAGTCGAAGCAGGAATTGCGGGTAACGTCGCTGCGCCTGTGGCTGCCAAAAAGTGGAATTTCGTGGCAGGAACTCTGGCCGCAGGACCCGCTGTCGGCGTCGGCGACCGTCCCACCGGGGGACAAGGGTTTCATCAAACTGCGGGTTCCGAAATTGCCGCTAACCTACGCAGCGTTGGAACTCACCACCAGCGAAGGTCCGCTGTGGACGCACCTCCGGATCAAACGGGAGGCTTTCGACATCAGCGGGGGCTGGGTGAACGGGACGGCGACCCATGAACCCTATTTGAAACTGCTTCGTCATCTGCATGTGAATGCGGGACAGATCGACCATGTCCCGGGCTACACGGACAACCCGGCGCTCTACGACCGGTATCCGCTTAAACTTTTCAACCGCCTCTGGCCCCTGGAAAAATGGGACACAGATGCCTGGCTGCCCAGAATTCACGCGGTGGAGTTCATCGGTGAACCTCAATTCGGTGGCGGCAAGGCGGTGCCGCCTCAGGCAGTTTTCGACAAGCTCCTGCCCTACCGAATCAGCCGCCTGCCCACATCGGTAACGCTCAGTGATGAGCGCACCTGGCGATGGTATGCGGGGCTCTCCGACTACCCGCACTACGATGCCTATCGGGTGGTGGCGCCGGCGCCCGACGCGTGGGGCGAATACGATCGCTGGGGCGGCCGCCGCATCCGCTGGGGGGCACCGCTGGAAACCATCGGCGACATGTGCCGGTCGTTGCGCGAACTCAGCCGCCCGGTGTCGTGCGCCTACTGGTCGCAAGGTCCGCATGATGGCTGGGGCGGCGGGTGGCTTGGCGGTGGGCGAGCCCGGCGGGCTCCGACGCCGGATGAACTGCGGTCCCAGGCCATGCATGCGCTCTCCACCCGCATCACATCGCTCTACTGGTTCAATCTAAGCCTGAAGTCGCTGCTGATGTTTTCCGACACATGGGAACCCATCACCCAAATCGGACGCGAGATCCGCATGCTCGAACCATTCCTGCTCGAAGGTGATGCCTACCGCTTCGAACGCCGCACCCGCGACGGCGCTCCCGACTGGGACCTCGCATCCATTGCCGCGCCGGATGCGGCGGTGCTCTTCGCCAACGACACTGCCTACACGGCTGATGAGAAGGAGAACATTTTCAAGTTCAGCCCGCCTCGCGCCGTGGAGTTCAACTTCGCCCTCCCGTACTGGCTGCGCGCTCCGAAAGATGTGTTTCGCATGGATGCCGACGGCATCCATGAAACGAAATGGCGCAGCACCGGGCAGGGCGTGATCATTGAGGACACCCAAACCCATGATGCAATTTACATCGCCACCTCATCACCAGCCGTGCGAATCGCCATCGAACAACGCCGCCAATCCGCACTGGCTCTGGAAAGAGCCTATCCCATCG
>CALQSQ010000203.1 GCA_943333275.1 Akkermansia muciniphila | reverse complement strand
TCCGACCTCACCAGCGCCCCAATCATCCCCCCCATCCCATATCCCCCCTCCTTCATTTTCTGAACCAGCGTCCGCACCATCGCCCGATCCGAGAACCCCAGCTCCCGTCCCAGCGCATACGTGGTGATCTGGCTGGCCAGGGTGTTGAGAAACAGATCCTCCTTTTTCAAGAGCTGCGCCTGGAGTCCTTCCACCCCCACGAACTCTGTGCCATCCGGCATTTTCGCGCTGGCATCGATGACTGGATCATCCTTCTCGATCCGTCCCTGGTAGCCGTGGCCTTCCTGGTCGCGCCAGTCGCCGCAGGCGTTGTAGTTCTCCATCGCCAAGCCGAGAGGATCGATCTTGTCGTGGCACCTCGCGCAGGATGCCGCCTCGCGGTGGATGGCCAGCCGCTGGCGCACGGTGGCCTTGTCGATGCCGGGGACCTTGGATTGAATCTCTCCCACGTTCGCCACGGGCAATCCGGGATCCGTTCCCAGCAGCGTCTTCAGCACCCAGGTCCCGCGCACGACCGGCGACGTGCGCGTGCCGTTGGACGTAATGCTCTGGATGGACGCCTGGGTGATGATCCCGCCCCGGTGCATTTCCGGCGTCACGCTTACGCGACGAATCGCATCCCCCTTCACGCCGGGGATTCTGTAGAATCGCCCCAGACGCTCGTTGATCGTCACGAAATCACTCTTCAGGAAATTCCGCACATCCAGATCGTGCCGTAAAATTTCCGCAAAGAATCCCTCGGTCTCCTGCACGATGGAGATCTCCAGATGCCGGTCGTATTCCGGGTAGAGCGCCTTCGCCGGAGGATTCGCCCCCACCTTGCGCAACCCAAGCCACTGCCCGGCGAAATTCTTCACGAACGCCTCGCTCTTCACATCCGCGATCATCCGCTGCACCTGCGCTCCCAGAACCTCCGGCTTCAGCAGTTCCCCATTCGCCGCCAGTTTGAAAAGCTCCTCATCCGGCATCGAGGACCACAGGAAATACGACAACCGCGATGCCAGCTCATGCGCATTCAACCGGCGAGGTTTCTCTGATGCCGCTTCCGGCTCCACCAGGAACAGGAAATGCGGCGATGCCAGCACCGCCGCCAGCGGCACCTTGATCGCCTCCACAAACGATGGCTTCTCCGCGCGCAGCTTCGCAAACAACCCCAGCTTCGCCTCCACCTCCCCAGCCTCCACCGGCCGCCGATAAGCCCGCTCCATGAACTTCGTCAGCACCTCCCGCGCATACGCCATCTCATCCTTCTCCCGCGCCGCGCTCTCGAACAGGATCTGTCCGTGGCTCGCCGGAGGCCACTCCGCATGCAGCGGGCCCTCCAGTTCGATCCAGTCCATCAGCAGCAGTGGACGGGCAAATTCCACCCTCCCCTGACACCAGAAATTCTCCAGCACACTTGGCACCTCATACCCATAGGCAAACTCCACCCCCGCATCCTCCTTCGTGAAATACGCCCGCACCTCATACGTCTTCGGCGCATCCGCAGGCGCATCCACATCCATCTCCGCGATCACCCTTGGCGTGCCGTTCAGGTGCTGCGTCAGCTTCACCCTCGGCGGACCGTAGTCATACATCCGGTGCGACTGGAAATGCTTCAGATCATTCGCATACGCCTCATCATGCCACTGCTTCCCCTTCGGATTCTCCGCCATCGCCTCCGTCCGCCGCTTCTCCAGCACCCCCTTCGCCGCCTCCACCACCTGCTCCCGCGACGGCACCCGGCCCGCCGCCCGGAACCGGATCACATACTCCCCCTCCGCCGGCACCTTGAACCCCCGGAACCCCACTCCTGTGTTCCACGACTCATGATGCACCACCGTCATCCCACCCTCCGTCACATTCTCCCCATCATTTAAAAGAATGTCATACTCCCCCCGCTTCACCCGGTAGGCATCCCCACCCTTCGTATTCTCCTCAGGCTCGAAACGCCACTTGATCCCCTCCGGCTGCCCCCCCTCCACCAACGCCCGATCCAGAATCTGCCGCGCCGCCGCGTAATACAGCTCCACCTGCATCGGCGACAGCGTCAGCGCCTTCCCGATGTTATCAAATCCCCCCGCCGGAGGATCCTCCGGAAACCGATCCGCCGGCTGGAAATCCACCCCCACCAGATCCCGCACCGTATTATTATACTCCGCCCGGTTCATCCGCCGCATCACCACCCGCGTCGATCTCTTCGCGATCTCCGCCCTCGCCAGCTCCTGTTCGATCCGCTCCGCAAACTTCCCCGCCGCCTCCACCGACGGCTGCGCCTCCTCCTCCGGCGGCATCTGGTGCGCATTCACCTGATTCACCACCTCCGCCCACTTCGCGGCCACCCCCGCGTCCGCGAAATCCCCCCCCAGCACATCCAGCCGCAACTTCCCCTTCTGCTTCTCCGGCCCATGACACTCCACACAATGCTCCTTCAGAAACGGCCCCACCACCTCCTTGAAACCCGCCTCCCCACCATGAGCCACGGATCCAAGAAACAACACGAGAGAGAAACAGCGGATAGACATCCCCCGCCCATAGCGAAAAGCGCCCCCCACGCAAGCCCTTCCCGCCACCCCCGGACTCCTCCCCACCGCCGCAAGGGCGCTATGATTGAAATGCTGCTCCGCAGGCTATGGAATCAGCGACAGGAACGTCCGCCGCTCCAGAAGAGGCGAAGCAAAAGGCCATTGCCAGCGGGCCAATCTGCCGGAGAGTCCGGGGATGAAATCCAAGCCCAACGCGGTCCTGCTCCTCGCGGCCCTGCTTATCGCAGCCGCTGCGGGCGCGGTTGGATGGATGGCGCGGGGCCTGTTTACTGGCCGCGCCTCTTCCCAATCAGCCACCGCGCCGCCGACGGCGGAAATCTCCCGCACCGGCAGCAGCTCTGCGGCTTCCCCCACGTCCCAACACCCCGGCGGACTCAGCGCAGAGGAACCCAAAGTCGTGGCCAAGCGGTTGTTGCAGGCCGTGTTGGATGGCACACAGGAAACAGGTAGCGAGGATTTGCTGAGGTTCCGTTTCCAACACGCTTTGGCCAGGTGTGATGAATCTGCCGTCGCAGAAATGGTGGAGACAATAAGCGGCTATGTAAAGAACCCTGACGTTCCGCACTTTAGCGCCAATTCATTACCTGGGAAGTTATGTGTAATATTGCTGAATCACGTGGCAGTGCTGAACCCTCCAAAGGCATTGGAGGTCCAAATTGATTTGGCGACTGCGGGACTAACTTTCATGCCAGACGATTTTTCATTGGTGATGGGACAGTTTAGCCAGAAGGATCTGGCCGCTGGCCAGGAGATGATTGAGGGACTGCCACTTGGGGACACCCGGGCCAAGGCGCAAATTGCCTTGTGGAAGGCCCGCAGCAACTCTGATCCGGAGGGTGTGTTCCAATCCCTCATGAACCTCGACAGTAGTGCGAAGGACAGCATCCTGCCCTACTCCCCGTGGTTGCCGGAATTGTTTGAAGAACTTGCCACCCAAGCCCCCGAAAAAGCCCTCCAGGTCGCCGACCTCTTTCCGGGGGCACATTTTTCTGAAACTCGCCACGGCCTATTGATAGGATGGTTGGAGCGCGATTCCAAGGCCGCCGTGCAGTGGGCTCTGGAACAAAACGATGCCGGAGCCATCATGACGTGTCTCGTAAATCTGCCGTCGGAGAATCGCGATCTGGATGAGAAATCCCTCCGGGACAATTTCTCCTCCATCAGCTCCAGGGGACCCGCCGCCCAGAGCTCTCTAGCCCGCAAACTCGCCGAGCGCCTCGCGGAACAGGACATCCCCGAAGGCGTGCGCTGGGCCGCCACGCTTCAGGAGGATGCCCGGGATGCGGCCCATCTCGCCGTGGCAGAGGCATGGATCAAACAGGACGCCCCTGCTGCCGCAGAATGGCTGGCCACCTGGCCTGCTGGGGGGGCCAAGAACGTAGCGGTGGAGTTACTGACGGATGCCATTGTGAAGGATGATCCGGAGTCGGCACTTGCTTGGGCGGCAAGCATTCAAGCCAAAAAGCGGTACGGCCTCATGCAAAAGGCTTTGGACACATTGACTGCAAAAGACCCTGCCGCCGCTGAACGAGCGAAGCAGACGCTCTCGGAGGAGGACCGCGCGGTGCTCTCGGTGATAAAACGCAAGGGGTTTGGCGAGTAACTGCTTGCTGGTGGGGCGAGGCTGCGTCCGAG
>CALQSQ010000202.1 GCA_943333275.1 Akkermansia muciniphila | reverse complement strand
GGAAATTTCGCTTTCATCGCAGCGTTTTGGACAAAGCGGAGGACTCGATGATCTATGAATTCAAATACAACAACGATCTCATTTGGGCCGCATGGTCGCCGACACGCGGCGGGGCCGCCCATGAAATCGAATTGCCAAAATTTCCCGGCACCCTCACCACCATTGAACGCCTCAGCCTGCAAGATGCGCCCGGCGAAGCAGTAAAAGTAAACGACCGGAAGGTGGAAATTTCCGGCACCCCCATCTATCTTCATTTCAAATCCTGACATGGACGCTTCAGCCCCTCCTGAATCCCCCGCCACGCTGCGTGAGCCCTCATCGCTCATCGGCATCTTGCCGGAGGAGATCGCCGCCGAGTTGCAATCCTGGGGCGAACCCACCTACCGCGCCAAGCAGGTGACCGAGTGGGCTTATACCAAACGTGCGGCGAATTATGACGAAATGACGAATCTCAGCCTGCCCCTGCGCACCAGACTGGCCGCCTGGAAACCCCTTCACACCATGACCATCGCGGAAGTTCAGGGATCCCGCGATACCACCCAGAAATTTCTCTTCCGCCTTCAGGACCGCCGTTATGTCGAAAGCGTGTTCATCCGCGCCAACATCACCGACGATGGCGAACGGGCCGACCGTCGCACGTTGTGTGTATCTAGTCAGGTCGGCTGTGCCTACGATTGCAAATTTTGCGCGAGTGGACTGGCGGGTTTCACCCGGAATTTAGGAGCGGAGGAAATCATCGAGCAGGTCATCCAAGTCGAACGCCACAGCGGCGAACGCGTGGACAACATTGTCTTCATGGGCATGGGCGAACCGCTCGCCAACCTCACCAATCTGCTCCGCGCGCTCACCATTTTACAAGCCCCCTGGGGCATCGGCATCGGCTCCCGCCACATGACCGTCTCCACCAGCGGACTCGCTCCGCAGATCAAAAAACTCGCCGATTCCCCGCTCCCCGTCCGCCTCGCCATCAGCCTCCACGGAGCCACCGATGAAGTGCGGGAGCAGATCATGCCGGTGAATCGCAAGTATCCGCTCAATACCCTGTTCGATGCCCTGACCTATTTCCGGGACCGCCGGAAACAAAAAATCACTTTTGAATACATCCTCATCGCCGGCCTCAACGACAGTCTGGAACAAGCCCACGCCCTGGCCCGCCGCGCCCAGGGCATTTCCGCCAAGATCAATCTCATCCCCTACAACACCGTCGAGGGCCTCCCCTGGTCGCGCCCGGACGTCCCCACCCAGGAAGCCTTCTGCGCCGTCCTCACCCAGGCCGGGCTCACCGCCACCATCCGCCACGAAAAAGGCCACGACATCGACGCCGCCTGCGGCCAGCTCCGCCTCCGTCAGGAAATGGCCGACGGCACCATCGCAACCGTCGCCCCGCGGGAATCTCGCCTCTAGCCATCGGTGGCGGACGCATTCCGTTCTTGCAGAAATTCCAAAATCATCGCACAACTAGCACCCTTCCCACCTTATTTAATTCTCATTCCTCCCCCTCCTATGTTTCTGCTCCAATGTCTCCAAAGCATGGCCTTTGCCGCGATTGTCCTTTTTCCCGAGGGCGACAAAGCGCTCCAGGGCGACCTCAAAACGGCCAACGATGCCTACGTCGCCGGTAAATTTCCCGAGGCTCGCAAACTCCTCCTAGACCTCGCCGAGAAGAAGGATGCCGATGCCGCCTACGCACTGGGCCGGATCTACCAGACAGGTGAAGGGGCCCCGGATGACAAGGCGGATCCCGCCAGAGCCGAGGATTTCTACCGCAAGGCGGCGGAAAAAGGACACGAAAAGGCCCGTCTGAATCTTGCCGGTCTGCTCATGTCCGACCCCAAGAAGGTTCTCGAGGGAATGAAGATCCTCAAGGACACCGCCACCGCTGGATCCGGCAAGGCCATGCTCGTGCTCGGCCAGCTTTACGCCGGTGGCCAGGTCGTGGAGCAGAATCTCGTCACCGCGAGGGATTTCTTTGAGAAGGCCGCCGCCGCTGGTGAGGCCGATGGCAATGTGCTTGTCGGGCAGATGTTCGAAGCCGGCCAGGGGGCGGATCAGGATATCACCAAGGCCACCGAACTCTATGAAAAAGCTGCCGCTGGGAAATCCATCCAGGGCATGATGCGACTCGCCAACCTCTACGCCAATGGAGCCAAGGGCCTGGAAAAGAATCTCGACAAGGCCAAGGAATGGCTCACCAAGGCCACGGAATCGGAAACCGACGGAGCCGCCGCCGTCAATCTCGGCATCATCCTTGAAAATCTCGACAAAAAACCCGCCGATGCCTACAAGTGGTTCCAGAAGGCTGCCGATCAGGGCAATCCCACCGGCATGGAACGCCTCGCCGCCCTCCAGGCCTCCGGCGCAGCCGGGGAGAAAAAAGACCCCAAGGAATCTTTCGCCTGGTATGAAAAGGCCGCCAAGGCTGGCAACGTCAATGCCATGCTCGCCGTGGCCACCGCCTATGAAAAAGGCGTCGGCACCGAGGCCAATCCCAAGGAGGCCAAGGACTGGCTGTTTAAATCCGCTTTCAATGGCTCCGGAGCCGCCATGCGTGAACTTGCGCAGCATTACCGTCAGGGATCCTACGGACTGAAGGACATGCTCGCCGCCATCGCCTGGTTCAAGCGCGCCATCGACAGCGGCGACGGCGAAGCCGCCATCGCCTTCGCCTCCATGCTGCAGAAGGGCGAAGAAATGCCCAAGGACATGAAATCCGCCATCTCCCTGCTCACCCGCGTCGCCGATGCCGGGTCCGCCGAAGCCCAGGTCCAGCTCGCCGACATCTACGCCCAGGGCATCGGCACCCCCGTCGATCTCATTCGCGGCTACGCCCTGCTCCTCGCCGCCGGTGACTTCGAAGCCGCCAAGGCCAAGCGCAACGAACTCGCTCTGAAAATGTCCAAGGAACAAATCGCCGAAGCCCAAAAGGAACTGGACCGCCTCCGCGGCAAAACCACCGCTCCTGCCCCAGCCCCGGCCCCGGTCCCCACGCCAACTCCGGCTCCCCCCGCCGCTCCCGCCGCTCCCGCCGCTCCCGCCGCTCCCGCCGCTCCCGCCCCTGCGCAATAGCCCATCCTACTTTAGTCTTTAGTCTTTAGTCTTTGGACTTTAGCCTTCAGTCTTTCCTCACAGCGAAAGCGTAGTGGCGGTAAATCGACATTTGCCCCAGCATGCCCCCATGCATGCAACCGCCCTCCTCTCCCTCGCCGGTCTCGTCCTCCTTTCGGGTTCCCTTCCCGCCGCCGAGTTGCGGATCGGCTCCGCCACGGTGGACATCACGCCGGACCGGCCCGTCGCCACCGCCGGGCAGTTTGAACTGCGCATTTCCACAAAGCCGGACACGCCCATCATCGCCGCCGCCGTAGCCATCGAATCTCTGGAGGGTGGCAAGCCCGTGGATCAGTCCCTGCTTATTTCCTGCGATCTCGTCGGCTTCCACCACTCCATTCTGGCCAAGTTCCGCGCCCAGCTTCAGCCGCTCCTTCCGGAAATGGACATGCGCAAGGTCGTCGTCTCCGCCACCCACACCCACACCGCCCCTGTCACGTCGGAGATCCAGGCGGAAACGCTTATCAACTACCCCGTCCCCAAGGAAGGCGTCATGCAACCCGCCGAGTATGTCACCCTGCTTGTGGACCGCCTTTGCCAGGTCGCCACCCAGGCGTGGAAAGCCCGCCAGCCCGGCGGCGTAAGTTGGACACTCGGCTTTGCCAACGTCGGGGAGAACCGCCGCCCCGTCTATGCCGATGGCCATGCGGAAATGTACGGCAAGACCGCCCACCCCCGCTTCCGCCATCTGGAAGCCAGCGCAGACTCCGGCGTGGAAACCCTCTTCTTCTGGAATGCCGCCAAGGAACTCCAGGCCGTCGCCATCAACCTCGCCTGCCCCTCCCAGGAAGTGGAGGGCAACCTCGCCATCAATGCCGACTTCTGGCACGATGCCCGCGAACAACTCCGCGCCACACTCCACCTCCCCCACCTCACCATCCTCGGCTGGTGCAGCGCCGCCGGCGATCAGTCCCCCCACCTCATGTACCGTAAGGAAGCCGAGGCCCGCATGGACAAGCTCCGCGGCCTCACCCGCAAACAGGAAATCGGCCGCCGCATCACCCATGCCATCACCGACACCCTCGACGTCGCCAAGGCGGACATCCGCATGGACACCCCTTTCGCCCACAAGGTGCAGGACCTTCAGCTCGCTCCGCGAAAAATTCTCGACCGCGAGTACGAAAACGCCAAAGCAGACATAGCCCAATACAGCCTCATCCAGCAACCCAACAACCACATCACCACCATGCTCGACATCCAGCGCGGCGTCCTCCACCGCTACGAGCACCCCGACCAAGTCCCG
>CALQSQ010000201.1 GCA_943333275.1 Akkermansia muciniphila | reverse complement strand
GTTTGGCATCGCCAAGATTCTCATCCGGCTGCGTCTGGTCTGGCCTCCGATTGTGGGGCTGCTGCTGGTGCTGACTTCGGTTTCAACCCTGCTGGCGATCCAGAAATTTGCCTTTCAGGATTGGGATTACCGATTCCAGATTCTATGCCCCGGTGGTGGGATTGGCTATTTGGGCCGGGAAATGGCGGAGCGTTCCGTGGGGTTGTTTGCCATGGGCTGCCTGGCGTTTGTGGGAACCTTTCTGGGGGCGATCATGCTCTTCGGGTTGCGCCCCATGACAGCGCTGCGCATGGCCCAGGCCTGGCTGGACGATTATCGGGAGCACCGTCTGGAAATGCGCAAACTGTCGGCTCAGGAACATCTGGCCGAGGAAAAGGCCGCGCTGGAAATGCAGCGCAACGAGGCCCGTCAAAACCGCCCGGTCTCCACACGCCAGCGGCGTCTGCCCGGCGATCGCGACTCCGGATTCACCAATTCCGGATCCGAAGTCATGGCCGCCCTGCAGGAACCGGAGTTGCCGCTCAATCTCGATACCGCAGGCTCCGAACTCAGCGCTTTCGGCCCCTTGAAGAGCCCTTCCGAGCCACAAATCATCGATGGCACCGCCCGCAAGGCGGAGGATTCCGACCCAGTCGCCCGCAAAATGTCCCTCGCCGAATGGCGCAAGCAGCGCCAGAAACCCAAGGCCTCAGCCGATGGCGAAAATGCCGCCCCCACCTCCGGAATGGCGGGAGCCCTGGCCCCACTCAACGAAGCCTACAAGGACTACCAATTGCCGGATCTTGATCTGCTCCACTGGGATGATGAAACGGAAAGGAAACCCGCCGACAAGGGCCTGCTGCTGGCCACCCAGCAGACGATCATTCGCACGCTCTCCAATTTCGGCGTCGCCGTGACCCCCGGCACCATCACCCGCGGCCCGAGCATCACCCGGTATGAAATTTACCCCAGCGATGGCCTGCGCGTCCAGAAAATCGTCGCCCTGGAGCCCGACCTCGCCCGTGCCACCAAGGCGGAGTTCATCAACATCCTCGCCCCCATTCCGGGAAAGGACACCGTTGGAATTGAAATCGCCAACAGTGACAAGGTGGCGGTGCCCCTGCGCGAACTTTTGGAAGACCCCAAATTCCACAAGGGCAAAGCCCGCCTGCCTCTGGCGCTCGGCAAGGATGTCTATGGCGAGACCATCATCGCCGACCTCGCCGCCATGCCGCACCTCCTCGTGGCCGGCACCACCGGCTCCGGCAAATCCGTCTGCATCAACAGCGTGATCGCCAGTCTGCTCTTCCAGTTTACGCCGGACCAGCTGCGTTTCATCATGGTGGACCCGAAGGTCGTGGAAATGCAGATGTTCAACGACCTCCCGCACCTCATCGTCCCGGTCGTCACCGACCCGAAAAAGGTCCTGGCCGCACTGAAATGGTGCGTGAACGAAATGGAGCACCGTTATCGGATTTTCGCGAAGGAAGGCGTCCGCAATTTCGAAGCCTTCAATGGCCGGAAACGCAAGACTCCCGCCGCCCCCACTCCCCCACCCAAGCGCAGCGCCCTGCGCTCCAAGGCCAATCCCATGGAGCCGGAACTCCCGCTGTTCGATCCACTGCCGGAGCCGGTGGGCGTTACACTCACCACGCACGAAGTGCGCATCGGCGGACGTGGCCAAGAGACCGATGATCCCTTCGCGTTTGTCGATGATTCGGAATTGGAAAATCGCGCCAAGTTCGCTGCCGAACTCGGCGAGGATGTCGCTAATTATTATGAGGATGACAATGCCGACGTCGAACCCTGGGCACCCAAGGAGGAGGTCATTCCGGACACGGTTCCCTACATCGTCGTCATCATTGATGAGCTCGCGGACCTCATGCAGACGGCCTCTGCCGATGTGGAAAACCTGATCGCCCGCCTCACCCAGAAGGCGCGGGCCGCCGGCATCCACCTCATCGTGGCCACACAGACTCCGCGCGCCAACGTCATCACCGGCGTCATCAAAGCCAACATCCCCAGCCGGATTGCGTTCCAAGTGGCAAGCGGACTGGACTCCCGCGTCATTCTCGACAGCAACGGAGCCGAGAAATTAGTGGGCAAGGGAGACATGCTTTACCTGCCTCCAGGCACCTCCAAATTTACCCGTGCCCAGGGCGCATTCATCACGGATGAGGAAATGACCGCACTCGTCGACCATTGCAAAGCCCAGGGCGGACCACTCTACGATCCCAGCATCCAGGCCTCCATCCGCGAAGCCGCGGAGGATGAGGAAACAGCCCCCGATGACGAACTCACCGGCGAGGATATCGAACTCATGGAGCGCTGTATTGAAGTCATCCTTCAGGAAAAAATCGCCAGCACCAGCCGTCTCCAACGCCGCCTGAAACTCGGCTACACCCGCGCCGCCCGCATGATGGACATCCTCGAGAAGCGCGGCATGGTCGGCCCCGGCGAAGGAGCCAAACCGCGTGAGATCCTTATCTCGCCGGACGACTATCCGGAAGTATAGGACACCACCTGATCCGTCTTAGCGATTACGATTGGCGGAGATGACGCGCCTGCGGCGCTCAGCGAGAGGGACCCTCCGGTTACTATAAAGATGTCGCGCCACTGGCGCTGGGATCAGTTTTTCAACAGGCCCCTAGGCCTCCGCCGTGGCTTCCACCGGCGGTGGAGTGTCGGCGGCGGGCTTTTCCTCTATGACGAATTTCAGGAATTTCTCCCCTGGGATCAGCGTGGCATTCACGGTGTCGCCGTCCTTGATTTCGGAACGCAGGAGGTGCTCGGCCAGGGGATCCTCGATGTAAGTCTCGACGGCTCGGCGCATGGGGCGCGCACCATAGACGGGATCGTAGCCCTCCTTCATCAGCAGATCGCGCGCGGCTTGATCGAGCGTGACGATGATGCCTTTTTCCTTGATCCGCTTGAGGACATTGTCGACTTCGAGGTCCACAATGCGCAGGATGTTTTCGCGGCTCAGGGTGTGGAAGACGATGAGGGCGCTGAGCCGGTTGATGAACTCCGGTTTGAAGACTTTCTTGGCCTGCTCGGTGATTTTTTCACGCATGGCTTCGTAGTCCTGGTTGGAGACATCCTCGGACATGGCACCGAAGCCCATGGTGTTCTGCTTCTTGATCAGCTCGGCACCGACGTTGGAGGTCATGATGATGATGGTGTTCCGGAAATCGACTTTCCGGGCCATGCTGTCGGTCAGCGTGCCTTCCTCGAGAATTTGCAGCAGCAAATGGAGCACATCAGGGTGGGCCTTTTCCACTTCATCGAACAGAACGACGCTGTAGGGCCGGCGGCGCACTGCTTCGGAGAGCTGGCCGCCCTCTTCATAGCCCACGTAACCCGGGGGCGATCCCACGAGACGGCTGGCGGTGAATTTCTCCATGTATTCGGACATGTCGATCTGGATGAGCGCATCGGCATCGCCAAACATGAACTCCGCGAGATTGCGCGCGAGGAAGGTTTTTCCGACACCGGTCGGGCCGAGAAACAGGAAGCTGCCAATGGGACGGCGCGGATCCTTGAGGTCCGCACGGCTGCGGCGCAGGGCTTTGGAAATGACGGAAATGCCCTCGTCCTGCCCGATCACGCGACGTTTCAGTTCGTCCTCCATCTTGAGCAGTTTCTGGGTCTCCTTCTCCTCCATGCGCTGCAGGGGGACGCCGGTCCATTTCGAAACCACGGACATGATTTCATCAATCGTCACACGCACCTTTTTTTCCTCATTCGAATGACGCCATTCCTCGAGAACGTTTTCCAGACGCTTCTTGGCCTGGCGTTCCTTGTCGCGAAGGCTGGCGGCCTTCTCAAAGTCCTGATCCTTGATGGATTTTTCCTTGTCGACACGGATCTGCTCGATGTCCGCCTCGATCTCCTTGAGCTGCGGCGGCCGGGTCATGGCGGCGATCCGGGCGCGGGCCCCGGCTTCGTCCATGATATCGATGGCCTTGTCCGGCAGGAAACGTCCAGTCAGGTAGCGATCCGAGAGTTTGACGGCGGACTCAATGGCATCGTCGTCATAGGTCGCCTTGTGGTGAAGCTCGTATTTGTGCCGGATGCCCCGCAAAATTTTGATGGCATCCTCAACGTTGGGCTCGTTGACCTTGACGGTCTGAAAACGACGCTCCAGAGCGGAGTCCTTTTCGATGTACTTGCGGTATTCATTCATGGTGGTGGCACCCACACACTGCATCTCCCCACGGCTCAAGGCCGGCTTGATGATGTTGGACGCGTCCATGGCTCCTTCCGCGCTGCCGGCGCCGACGATGGTGTGCAGTTCGTCGATGAAGAGAATGATGTTCTTGAAACGACGGATCTCATCCATCACCGCCTTGATGCGCTCCTCAAATTGTCCGCGATACTTCGTGCCCGCGACCATGAGGGCAAGGTCGAGCGTGATGACTTTTTTATCGCGCAAAATTTCCGGGACGTTGCCCGAAATGATTTCCTGGGCGAGGCCTTCAACGATGGCTGTCTTGCCCACGCCGGCTTCCCCGATGAGGACCGGGTTGTTCTTCGTGCGGCGGCAGAGAATTTGGATGACGCGCTCGATTTCGTCGGCGCGACCGATCACGGGATCGAACTCCATTTTCTGAGCAAGTTCCGTCAAATCGCGACCGAAGGCCTTGAGG
>CALQSQ010000200.1 GCA_943333275.1 Akkermansia muciniphila | reverse complement strand
CCCAAGGTGGACCTCCCCAAGGTGGACCTCCCCAAGGTGGACCTCCCCAAGGTGGACCTCCCCAAGGTGGACCTCCCCAAGGTGGACCTCCCCAAGGTGGACCTCCCCAAGGCGGACCTCCCCAAGGTGGACCTCCCCAGCCTCAAGGCGGAAATGGCGCGAAATTTCCAAAAAATAGCTTTCGACCAAATCCTGGAAACATAGGGCCAGACGGACCTCCGAATTTCCCCGCTGGGGAGCGGTCGCCAGGCTCGCAACCTAACGGCGGACGGGACCAGCGGCCGATGCTTCCGCTTCTGGCCGTGCTCGACCCAAACCATGACGGAGTCATTGATGCCGAGGAAATTTCCCGGGCTTCGGAAGCATTGAAAAAGCTCGACCACAATCAGGATGGCAAAATCACTCCTGAAGAATGGCGGCCGATGATCCCGCGTGGTCAGGGGCCTCCGGGCGAGCGTCAAGCTCCAGGCGGCAACGGTAGGCGCCAAGGAGGCCCGCCGGATCCGAACGGTGGCCATCCCGGTGGACCGCCGAATGGCGGCCAGGAAGGTCGTCCCCAATCCCCACCACCTCCCCCAGGTCAGTAAAGTTGGGCACACCCAACCGGCAAAGCCGCGTCGTCATGGCGCGGCTTTGTTCGTTTCAGGAAATGATCCGCTGGGCATTGCGTAAATGCGCCCCATCGCCGGATGGATTAGCCTTTCCCTGACCGCTCAACTTGTGAGATGCATGGGGCCTTATGAAATCAAACGTCCTTTCCCTCATCAGAGGCTTGCTGCTCGTGGTCGTTATCACGGCAAGTTACAGCTTTGCAGAAATGCCCAAGCTCACTCTGGCCCGCGAGCAGAACTGGCTGGTGATTCGTGGCGCGCATCTGCCGAAAGGGGAAATCCGCATCAACTATCTCGAAGCCTATTGTCGTCCAAATTCCACCGCTGCCGACTGGCATGACACAACCATCGGCCACACCACGGAACTCCTTTCCCTCAGCGATGACCAGCAGACGATGAAACTCCGCTGCACGGTGAAGGACGGCGTGATTGTGGATCATGTCATCACTGCAAAGGGAGACGAGGTCACGTTTGCGATCACCGCCACGAATCCCACGGCCCAGGCTTCGCATGCGCATTGGGCGCAGCCGTGCATCCGGCTGGGGGACTTCACGGGTTATGACAACGGCGGCAAGGATATCGATGATTATTTGCCGAAATGTTTTCTGTTCCTGGATGGAAAATTGACGCGCATGCCCGATGTCACGCCGTGGAACCGTCAGGCGCGTTATCTTCCGGGACAGGTGTGGTGCCCCAAGGCGGTGCCGAGGGCGGACGTGAATCCCCGGCCGTTGAGTTCGCTGGTGCCGAGCAATGGGATCATCGGATGTTTCAGTGGCGATGAGAAAATGATCTTTGCCGTGGTCTTTGAGCCTTATCAGGAGCTGTTTCAGGGCGTGGCCCGCTGTTTGCATTCGGATTTCCGGATCGGTGGATTGAAGCCGGGCGAGACCAAGAAGATCAAGGGCAAGATTTATATTGTGCCGAACGATGTCCCGGCGCTGCTGGCGCGTTATGCGACAGATTTCCCGGAACAAATTCAACCGACAAAATGACCATGATGAAACTTGCCGCCTTCCTTCTCTTTGCGTGTCTTCAGTTCGCTGGTGCGGCTGACGCTCCCAAGCCCAATGTCCTCATCATTCTGGCGGATGATCTTGGGTATTCCGATCTGGGCTGTTACGGCAGTGAAATTGCCACTCCAAATCTCGATACCCTTGCCAAGGATGGGCTGCGGTTCACGCAGTTTTACAATACGGCGCGCTGTTGGCCGTCGCGGGCGGCATTGCTGACGGGTTACTATGCGCAGCAGGTGCGTCGCGATACCGTGCCGGGGATTCCTTCGGGCACTGCGGGGAAGCGCCCGGCCTGGGCGCCGCTGCTTTCGGAGCGTTTGAAGCCTCTGGGCTATCGTTCGTATCATTCTGGGAAATGGCACGTGGATGGGAAGCCTCTGGCGAATGGATTCGATCACTCCTACAGCCTCGATGACCATGACCGGTATTTCGCTCCGCGAAATCATACGGAGGACGATGTCACGCTGCCGCCGATTGCGAAGGATGCGGGCTACTATGCGACCACTGCGATCGCCGAGCATGCCATCAAGTGTCTCAAGGAGCATGCTGAGAAATATGCCACGCAGCCCTTCTTTGAATTCCTGGCCTTCACCGCGCCACACTTTCCCATTCAGGCGCCCGCCGAGGACATTGCGCGTTACCAGCAGACGTATGCGTCGGGATGGGATGTGATGCGGGACAAGCGTTGGGAGCGGATGCACGCCATGAGCATTGGTGGCAGTGCGCTGGCGGCGATTGAACGCGAGCTGGGGCCTCCTTATTCGAATCCTGGCGTGCTTGAGAAAATAGGGCCGAATGAGGTGAATCTTCCCGTGGTGTGGGAGACGTTGAATGCGGATCAACAACGTTTCCAGGCGGGGAAAATGAGTGTGCACGCGGCGATGGTGGATCGCATGGATCGGGAAATCGGGCGCGTGCTGGCGCAGGTGAAGGCCATGGGGGCGATGGAGAACACGCTCGTGGTCTTTCTGTCGGACAATGGTGCCAGTGCGGAAATGATGGTGCGTGGGGATGGGCATGATCGCGATGCCGTGTGCGGCACCGGGGCTACGTTTCTGCACATCGGGCCCGGGTGGTCGAGTCTGGCGAATACTCCGTTCCGTCGTCACAAGACCTGGGTGCATGAGGGCGGTATTTCCACGCCGTGCATCATGCACTGGCCGAAGGGTGTGGCGGCGAAGGGTGAGCTGCGCACGACTCCGGCGCACCTCATCGATATCGTGCCCACGGTTCTGGAACTTGCGGGCGGGAAGCGCGTGGAAGCTGCGCCGGGCTTGAGTCTGGTGCCGTTGCTGGCGAAGGATGGTGCGGTGCAGCATGAGAGTCTGTGGTGGATGCATGAGGGCAACCGCGCGCTGCGGGTGGGAAATTGGAAACTGGTGGCTGCCGGAGGCAAGGGTCCGTGGGAATTGTATGATCTGAGCGATGACCGATCGGAGTCCAGGAATGTGGCGGCGGAGATGCCGGAGAAAGTGGCGGAGCTGGCCGCGCGTTGGACGGAGCAGGCGGAGGCATATTTCGCCGTGGCGAAAAAGGAGCCGATGCTGGGCAGGCTTCCGGCGTCGAAAGTGCTCGTGCTGGGCAACAGCATCACGCTGCATGGTCCGGCCCCGCAGATTGGGTGGACGGGGAACTGGGGCATGGCGGCGACGGCGGAGGAGAAAGATTTCGTCCACCTGCTGGCGGCGGATGTGGCGAAGGCTACGGGCGCGCCGCCGGAACTCAGGGTGCGGAACATCGCCGATTTTGAAAGAGGCTCGGACACTTATGATGCGGCCAAGGAACTCAAGGCGGAGCTGGAATTCTCTGCGGACCTCATCGTCCTCGCCATCGCGGAAAATGTGCCTGAGTTTGCCAATGATGCGGCGCGTGATGCGTTCGCCGCCGCTGTGGCGAAACTGCTCGCCACCCTGCAAGCCTCCGGCAAGCCCGCCGTCTTCGTCCGCAGCTCCTTCTGGCCGCATGCCGTGAAAGATGCCATCCTCAAACAGGCCGCCGCAGACGCCCACGCCACCTTCATCGACATCTCCGCCCTCGGTGCGGATGAGTCCAACGCCGCCCGCTCCGAACGCAAGATCGAACACGCCGGCGTGGCCGGACATCCGGGCGACAAAGGCATGAGAGCCATCGCCGATGCCCTCTTCAAGGCGATGCAGGAGCGGGGGAAAGAGTGAGGCGAGGGAAATGAGGCCGTTCAGGCCTTCCTGGCGGCCTGCATTTTGCGGGAAATGAACACCCGGTCTTCCGCATCGAGGCAGTCCAAGGGCAAAAGGGTAAATCCCGGTTCCTTGTAGGTAAAAATCCAGGAGTCTGGAAGTCGCACGACTATTGAAATGGCTTTCCACGGAAGCGTTTGGCCCCATGTTTCTGATTTTATGGTAAATTGTTCCTCCGTGTAGGATAGCTTCAAGCCTTCATAGCGGCCGCTCCAGAGTGCTTCCAGGGTGCTGCGCCTGGTAGATAGGTAGTGACGTGCGGTGGTAAATGTTTGCCATGCCAAGAAAGTGCCTAAGGCGGCAGGAATCCAACTCTGCCTGTTCCACGGGGAATTTATGACAATAAAACCAAACCAAACGCTGCAGAGAATGCCTCCGATAAGACCCGCCCAGCCACGGTATCTGCCCAGACAAACAGTCCGCACTGCCTGAAGGAGGAGGTCTTCGGTGTAATGGAGTTTGATTTCGCGCATGCTGACCAGCCTACACGCTGGTGAAGGGCGGCGCTACACGCGAATGCCTTTGATCTCCAGATATTGGGAGCCTTGGGCGGTGTATTGGCTGAGGGCGGCGGATTTGATGGCGAGCATTTTGGCTTTGAGGCCGGTGTCGTCGGCATCGTAGGCGGCGGTGCGGGCGGCGCGGGCGCCGTAGAGGGTGACTTCGTTGGCGGCGATGGTTTTGTTGAGGGTGTCCAGGGTGCTGGCGAGGGTGGTGAGGGCCACGGTGGTGATATCGGCAGGGGCGCCGGTGGTGTAGCCGGAGACTTGGGCGAGGCGGGAGATGACTTTGTCGAGGAGGCCTTTGATGTCGTTGTAGCTTTGGTCGCCTTTGGGCTTGGTCT
>CALQSQ010000199.1 GCA_943333275.1 Akkermansia muciniphila | reverse complement strand
CAGCGCCATGCCGCCAAAAGGTGTCACGGGCTTGTCAGAATATTCAATTGGAAGGTTCACCATTACGGTGATTGTCCCATACCCGTCAACCCCCTGCTCTGAACACGCTGGGCTTCACTCTCGCCCCTCTATTGCATTATCCAGGTTTATGTGCGTGAGGGCGTGGAAATTATGTCTTGGGAGGAGGTGGAGCGGGCCATTTCTCCGGGAGTAATTTCGGACGTTTCTCATCGTCCTGGGTGCTTTCCACGCATTTTATCACATGTGAAAGCCCAAAATCGTTCTACGACTTGCCAAGCCGCATGGCAGCATGGGGCTGACTTTGCCGATCGTTCGGACGAGTTGGTGCCCAGAACTCCAAACTTGGAGTCCAAACTGTGTCCGGTTCTAGCACGCATGCCAATTTTGAAGCAGTGGGCGGTGCTCTTGGCATAGGGGCAGCCGAATGTTGCGGTAGGCTTGATCGTGGATTTAGCCCTTGATGCCTCGTTAGCTGAGGCCGGTTTCGTTCCCTTCGCCGTAGTAGGCGCGGGCGGGATGCATCGCGATGCCGGCGTCGCGTTCGCTGGGTAGTCCGCTCAGTTCCTGGGTGGCATGGACATGTGCAGGTGTTTCTGTGAAGGCTCCGTTGCAGTCGAGGCAGGCGATGTCGGGGAGGGCGGTGGCTCCGGATACTTCTCAACATTACCCCAACAGTACAGGAGAATCCAAGCTGCACAGATGCTGGGAAACCCTTCCAAGCAAAGGGCAGAACAGGTGCCTTCTAGGTCGTAAGCCGATCGAATCGGCTTAATCAAATTTTTTGCCCAGCAATTCAATTCCCATTTGACAGATGTATATTGACGATCATTTGTTGCCAGCCGCGCTTGCAATCCTCATTTCGTTGGAAGGCCCGCGCGGGACATTCCCATCACCAAAAATACAACCCATGCCCCCCACATCAGAAGATCCATCAAGCGCCGAGCACTGGCTCGGCGTGGTGCGTGACAAGGCTGCCGCGATTCGATTCGGATCAGTGCAAATCATCGTTCATGATGGACGGGTCACTCAGGTGGAGGCCATCGAAAAGACCCGCATTGCGAGTAATGTCGCGGAATTTTCAGCCCGAAAGCCACAGCCATTCAAGCGCCCCTCACTCTAACTTCAATTTCTCCCTCAAACACCTGCCTCCCGCAGGCGCTTGAATAAACATCCGCCAACGCCCCCGGAACACTGGAAGCCGATGAAACCATCTCCTGACACATCCAAATAAACCATAAAAATACCCAATCATGAATCCGATAACAAAATCTCTCACGCTCAGCCTGCTGACCCTGAATGTTACCTTGCCCGCTGGGATGGCAGGCTCCGCAATTGCCGATAAGGCTCCCGCCACCATCGCAGCCACCAAGGAGCCATCTGACTTCGACAAACTCTGGAGCCTGGCCACGCTTTATAAAAACGATGCCAATCCATTTATCGAGGAGCTTAAACTCCGCGGCCGTTACCAGGGGCAGTATCATTGGCTGGACAGCAATCAAGGCGATGCCGACAATTGGGAGAACCGCCGATCGCGTCTCGGATTTGATGCGAAGTTGTTCGACAAGCGAATCGAACTCCGGTTGGATGCGCAGAGCACGGATGAATTTGACCCGTTTTATGACCGCCTGGTGGATGCCTACATTAAATGGAAACCCTCGGATGCGTTCAGCCTCACGCTGGGCAAACAGAAACCGCAGATCGGGTATTACGACTGGCTGCAATCGACAAATTACCAGCCAACCTTTGAACGTTCGCAAATTTTTAATCAATTGAAGGTGGATCGCACCACGGGCGCGGTAGCCGAGGGCAAAGTGGACAAGTTCACTTATCAGGCCGGAATTTATTCCAACGAAGTGGACCGCGAATTCGGGCACTTCGAAGGTGGCATCAGCTATGGCGCTGGCCTCGGCTACGATTTGAAAGAATCACTGGGTCTGAAAAAGGCCGATCTGCGGCTGGACTGGCTGCACAGTGATCTCGATAAAAACGATACCGTGCTCAGCAAGTATAAAAATCTGGTTTCCGCCACACTGTGGCTGAAGGATAACCGCTGGAGTCTGGTGACCGAGGCGTTCTTCGCCACGGGTGGGGCACCAGACGCTTTTGGCTTTTACGTGCAGCCTACTTACGACCTCATCCCGGAGAAACTTCAACTGGTGGGGCGTTACTCGCTCTCCACGGGTGATGGTGCGCAGAGCGTGAGTCTGCAAAAACGCTACGAAGCCGAGGCTCCGAACCTTTCCGCTGGAGGCCAGGGCGAAACCTACCAATCCGCTTATCTGGGCCTGCAATATTTCATCTATGGAGACAAACTGAAAGTTCTGGCTGGTGCGGAGTATTCCCACCTTGGCGGTGGCTCAGGCAAAGACTTTGAAGGACTGACATTCCTCACCGGCTTGCGCCTTTCCTTCTAATCTCCCACACCGCGTCCTCACGGAGGGCGATGGCATTCCCCGACACCGAACCACAACGAAACCAACCTTTATGCCAATCTACGAAAACATCATCGCCACCGTGGGGCACACTCCACTCATCAGCCTCGACCGCATTGCCGAGGGTCTGCCTGCCAAGATCGCGCTCAAGGGCGAGTTCAAGAACCCGCTCGGCAGCGTAAAGGACCGCATTGGGCGCGCCATGATTGAAGATGCCGAGATCCGTGGCATTCTGAAACCCGGCGGAGTCATCATCGAACCCACCTCCGGTAACACCGGCATCGCCCTGGCCTTCGTGGCTGCGGCCAAGGGATACAAACTGACGTTGACCATGCCGGAAACCATGAGCTTGGAGCGTCGCACCCTGCTCGCTTTGCTCGGTGCGGATCTGGTGCTCACCCCCGGACCCCAAGGCATGAAAGGCGCGATTGCCAGGGCTGAGGAGCTGGCCGCGGCCACGCCCGGTGCCTGGGTGCCGCAGCAATTCAACAATCCCGCTAATCCTGAAATTCATCGTCGCACCACGGCTGAAGAGATCTGGGAAGACACCGGGGGAGGAGTCGATATTTTCGTGGCTGCGGTGGGAACAGGCGGCACCATTACGGGAGTAGGTGAAGTTATCAAATCACGGAAACCTGGCTTCAAGGCCGTTGCGGTGGAGCCAGCCGCCTCCCCCGTCATCACTCAGACACTGAATCATGAAGCCATCGTGCCTGCTCCCCACAAAATTCAAGGTGCGGGAGCGGGCTTTGTGCCCCAGAATTTGAATCTGGAAATTCTCGACGAAGTCATCAAGGTGACCAACGAAGAGGCCATTGCCACTGCGCAACGGTTGGCTACAGAGGAAGGTTTGCTGGTCGGCATTTCTACAGGAGCCAACGTTTGGGCGGCTATGCAAGTGGCGTCTCGCCCGGAAAATGCCGGGAAGCTCATCGTGACTGTCGGTTGCAGCACGGGCGAACGTTATCTCAGCACGCCTCTGGCTGAAGTTGCACGAAAAAAGGTATCCGCCTAGAATAAAAACCCAACCGCTTCCCTTCATGCGTTCCGTCACTGATGAATATGAATCTGACCTGCGTGATGCCCCCGCGTGGCGGGCACTGCAATGGCGTGCACGTTCCGTTCGGACGACTTCTCCTCTGGCAGTGCCCGTGCGGAAACTCAGATGCACGCCAGTTCCTGGCGCGGGAGATCCCCTCAGGGTCGGCATTTTTGCCGGCATTCATGGCGATGAGCCTGCGGGTACGCTCGCGGCACATCAGTTGGCGACCTGGGCGCAAACCATGCCTCCTCAGTTGGCCGGATATGAGCTGCATCTCTATCCGGTCTGCAACCCCACAGGATTAGCGGCCAAAACACGTCATTCCCGGGCGGGTCTGGACTTGAATCGTGAATTCTGGTGTGGTTCGGACCAGCCAGAAGTAAAGCAACTCGAAGCCGAATTGCGGGCTGAGCGTTACGATGTTATCATTTCCCTTCATGAAGATGATACCTCCTACGGTCTCTACGGATTTGTCAGTGGTGGCCTCCTTAGCGAGCATCTTCTGGAACCAGCCCTGACGGCGGCCTCGCAGTTCTTGCCTCGCAATCAAGCCCCGATCATCGATGGATTCCCCGCGTTCCGTGGAATCATTCGCGAGGGGTATCGCGGCGTCCTGAGTGCTCCGCCGGAACAGCGTCCCAGGGCATTGGAAATGGTGTTTGAAACGCCGGTGGACGCTCCACTTCACCTCCGCGTGAAAGCCTCCGTCGTGGCAGTGCAAACCAGCCTGACGGCCTATCGTCAACTCCTCGCCCATGGGGCGAATTTGTGATTTGAATAATAAATTTTCCTACTTGCCAAGTGTAGATTCGAAGGTCCTATTGCTGGAGTATGAGATTAACAAAACGTGGCGAATATGCCCTGCGCACTTTGATCCGTCTGGGGGTAGCCCAGCGGTTGGGGACCCCGATCGTGTCCGTTTCCCGCATGGCTGAAATGGAGCATATCCCGGCTAAATTCCTGGAAAACATTCTCGCTGATCTCAAGGGCGAAGGCTATGTCGAAGGGATTCGTGGCAAGGCGGGGGGGGCACGCCTCTTGTGTGATTTGGAAAAAACCAAAATGGGCGAACTGATCCGGTTTCTTGAGGGTAAGTTGGCACCCATCGGTTGCGCCAGTGAGACAGATTACGAACCATGCACCTGCCCGGATGCAGACCATTGCGGCCTACGGATGCTCATGATTGATGTGCGAAATGCAATCACCAACATTCTGGATCGTTATTCTTTAGGAGACGTCGTCACCGTGACCATGCGCAAGATGGAGCGCGATGGGCTCATGCCCATTCCGTTGCCCGCAGCGCGGACCCGAGAAGCCGCAAGACGCAAACTGCCCACAAAACCCCGTAACGCAGACCCTGAGGATGGTTTCTTGGTGGGGTTGGTCACTGGACTTGGCAGTCTCAAATCTGGTCCGAAGCGTAAAGTAAAACCCTGATTTCCATCAAATTTTCTGGCTACGTGACCACCCGAGCCCTCCCAACCAATCGTAAAT
>CALQSQ010000198.1 GCA_943333275.1 Akkermansia muciniphila | reverse complement strand
CGGGAGATGACGGACGTGCCTTGCGTGAGTTGGACGCAGTCATCCAGTCCGCTGTAAACATAGACGGTGGCGGGCACGGCGACGACATCCGGCGGGAGGTTGTCGCAGGTCGTGCTGATGCAGCGTTCTTTGTAATCAAAATTGGCTGCAATGATGGCTCCATTTTTTCGGGTATGGCTTACGGGCTGACCAAGGTTGTTGTAGGCGCAGGTCTCGGTGGTTCCATCGGGGTTTGTCGTGAGCACGCAGCGGCCCTGGGTATCGCAAGCGTGAGTGGTCGTGTATCTCAGAGCATCGGTCTCACTGGAACAGAAACCGCCGAGACAGACGCCGCTGTTGGTGGAAAGGACCTGACCCAGACCATTCAATTGCGTGACCGTGCAACTACTGGAAAATTCTCCTGTGCTGGCAGAAACGGTATCGAAGTCACAGACGGTAACGAGTCCACCGGGCTGGACGCAGCGCGTGTTGCGGCTGAGCGAATCAAAATCGCAGGTGGCCGTGTTTGACAGACTGTCACTGCAACTCACCTGGCGGCTGAGGGGATCAAAGACACTTGTCGTGGTGAAGGTTTCCGCCGGGGCACCAGGGATGGTTGAAAACGCAGTCACGACCCAGGCAGTTGGATTGCCACCGGCGTCCAGCGTGCAGACGGTGCTGCAAACGCCGGGCTGCACACAAGTGGTCAGACGCCCAGCGCCGTCGTAAGCGTAAGTGTTGAGTGTGTCGCCGTTGCAAGCCTCGCTAAGCATGAGACCGGCAGGGGAATAATGCACGGTGGTCGTTTCCAATGCGTGAGGCGCAATCTGGCCGGGGGTGAATCGTTCTTTGACGCAGACTTCGTCCGTTTCTTGGTAGACGAAGAAGGCACTCATCTTGATCTTGAAGGAATCATATTTCAAATTGCTTATTTGCTTGCGCATGCCGGCTATATCATCCACGTCCTTTGTCACGATTGGTGGATTCGTGCGCATATAGTTAGAACCCCAACAATAAAGTGCTCCCCCACGACGTCCGCATGAATGATTGGCTTCGCTTCTTGCCAACAAGACATTCCCCGCTCCTCCCGGCACATCCACCTCCTCACCATAAAGGGAGCAAGTGACGTAGCCTTTGTTGTCGTAACTGAATTGTGTGACATTGCCCATCTCATCCGTGCAGGAATCGGGACGGCGGAAGCCATCGAAGGTGGCGCTTACGGTGGGGCTGACGCCTCCTTGGCCGGTGATCGTGCTGCAAGCTTTCATGATGCCATACATGGTGTAGGAGCATTCGGTGGTAACAGCATCTGCCGAACCCAGTCCACCTTGGATGCAGCGGAAGAGCAGACCGCGTTCGTCGAAACGGTAGTCACATACAAGATCCACGCTTTGGCCAATGCTGGCGGCAGGTTTGCTGACGCGGATGCATTCACCGGCGGCATTCAACGAGTAGTTGCAAACGTCACAACTCAACAGGTCTGAAGGAGTAGGGATCAGGGTGTTCAGCGGAAAGTCCGCGGGCTTCTGCTCGCTGGCTTCGCCAACGAGCCGCCCCCGGACGTCATAGAGGCAGAAGCCGGTGTAGGCGGGATTGGCCGTCACCAGCGCCCCCGTGGCATCGCGATGTTCCACGTCGCAACGCACCGGCAGACCGCTGGCATCATAGAATTGGGTGGAGGAAATCCGCGAGGCACTGAGCGCGTCTGTGCCCACGGGAGGGGAGGAGGAACTGACGAGTTGATCGCATTCGTTGTAGGAAAGAAGCCAGTCATTGCCCCGCTCGTCCACCAAACGCGTGATGAGGCCGAGGGCATTCCGATCGCAGGAAACCGTGAGATGCAGGCCCGTGGGATCCTGAATCACACTGGAGCAGAATTTCGTCACTGGATCGTAGGTGATGTCCGTGACCAGGGGGGTGGGACCATTGTCCACACTCATGCGGGTCACCAGCCCGAAAGGATTGCGGATGCAGGTGCCTCCGCCAACCGGTGCGGTGCGGGAAGTGCAATTTCCCTGCGCATCGTAACCCCACGTGAAGACCTGACCGAGGGAAGTGGACATACGGACAACCGGAGCTTCCCAATCGTCCATCCCCTCGACGTGGCCGTCGAGACACTCCAGTGATTCAGCGGCCTTGTATCCGGCTGCACCAATCTCCATTTTGATGCCTCCTGCCGAGCTGGCCGAACGAAATTTCCCGTGTCTCTCCTTGGCAATTTTTGGGGTGATTTTCTGTAGCCCAATCGAGGTTGCTCCGGACGAAGCAAATCTCCCGTGGCTTTCCTTGGCAATTTTCGGGGTGATTTTTGGCAGACCAATCGAGGTGATCCACTCGGTTTTAAGACCGAAGACCGGATGGACCTCAAAATTGTTCACCATCCATGCTTTGGCCTTCTGTCCCATGACTCCCTGCGCCTTGCCACCACCGCTTATGTATTTGAGATTTTGGGGTTGCCACTTGCTGCCACCGGCCGCCGCTGGTTTTCCAGGAATGCCATGGGCCTGCCATTTGGCGGTCACCTCGAAATGTTTTTTGCCATCGGAGGCTTTCAGGTCATGACCACCTCCTCCACCTGGAAGTTGTCCAGGAGGGATAAAGGCCAGCCCTTCCTTGCCGCCCTCCAACTTCGGTGCCCAATCAAATTTTTTCATACCGGCGCGACGCTGGACGTCCTCAACATAGGGATCTGTGGAATAGTCCTTGTTCGTTTTGCTTCCAACGGACTCACAAGTCCCAAACCCCGGCAGGAAATCACAACTCACCGTGCGTTCCTCGCCCAGCGGGCTGCGCAGCGTGGTGACCCGCGCATTGCCCCGTTCCAGCACCGGACAATTCCAGGTCAGGTCACGGGCATAGGTGGTGATCGTTTTCAATCCATCAGGGCCGGTGCTGACCGTGCAGCAGTGGTCCACGTTGTAGGCACAGGCGGTCACATACTCGTCCGGATCCGAACTGCGGAGTTTGCTGGCGGAGGGCGGGCGGTTGGTTGTCCCGGTGACGGGCACACCCGGCGTGGCGAATCCCGTCAACTCAGCCGTGCGCACACAGCGCCAATGTTTGTCGTAATAACATTCCATCACGCGGCCCACCTCATCATTGCTCGTGCAGCGCAGACCGCCCGCGAAGCCCGGACCGGGTGGGAGCAAGGCGTAGGAAAAAATCATCGGCGCATCAGTGGGCAGCACACTGTGGCAATCCATGCTGACACAGCGTGCGAAGTCGGCATCCGTGTCGTTTGCAGAACTGCTGTAAGTGTAGGTGCACCGGAGCCGGCCCGCGCCATCATGAACAGTCAGCAGCTGACCATTGCGGCGCGCATCGGCAAAGCCGGTCGAATATGTATAGGTCGTCGGTCCTTGAATGGCTGCCTGACCGGGCAGCTGGGGACAGGAAACAGATTTCAAATCACCCGGATTCCCTCCCGGCTCACCCATCGCGTAATAACTGTAGCTGACATACCGACCCGTTTGATCCGTGACGGAAACCGGATTTCCGGAGGGGTCATAATCGAAGGTCAGCGCCTGCCCGAACTGGCTGCTCACGGAGATCAGTTTCCCCGCCACGGAATAGGCACAGGTCAGCGCCACCCCATTCTGATCCACAATACTGCCGAGCCTGCCCGTCCAGGGGGCGCCCACCAGCTGACAGAAGATAAATTTTGAATGATCCGCAAAGGTCAGTTCAAAAGACGTGTCGGGATTGAATACTCCACTACGGAACATGCCGTCCGCCGTAAACGTTCCGTCATCCTGCCGCGTCATCACATCGCGACGCCCATCACCGGTGCAGACCCTGACATGGGTGGCATTGACGCCCGAGCCGGCCGGAATCGGCTCAATGTGAACATCATAACAATGCTCCCAATGCGATTGCCCCGTGCCACTCCCTCCGTGCTCCAGCGAGCGATACGTCCATACCAAATCCAACGGTGGTCCGGCTGGCACCGCCACCGAGAGATCGCATTCCTGCAGGCAAACTTCGCCGGGCAGCGCTCGAAACACCGCCGTCGCCTCCCCAATTTTTGGCGCCCCATGCATTTTCTTCGTCACTGCCGCCGCGGCCACTGGCTTGCTCGGGGGCGAATCACTGGCGAACCCTGATGGCGTCACCTCAAATGTCTGCCCGATCAAAACGACAGTGGCCCCCAGGGCATCGACGATGCGACCCCGAATGATTGGCTCGCCCGGCGGTAGGCCATTGAGGGAAATTACCCGGTATTGCCCGGGTCCATCCGGTTCCAAAAGGGCGGACACCGACACCGGTGGCACCCCGCCGAAGTCAAAAACAATCGAGCACCCCGCCGGCAAACATTGCGCCTTGATGATCAACGTGCTTCCGTTGGCAATCACGGCCGGCGACACCGAAAAAACCTCCGGCTGTGGAAGGTCGATCTTGTAAAATGCCCGCACACCCGACGGCTCAGGGTCCATCCACGATCCATCGGTCCCCTCCGCCACCACCACCGCCCGGTCCCGCCATGTTTCAGCCAGCGTCGTGGAACTGCGGATCCGGTAGTGAGCGCCCGGGATGGCCTCCCATGTCAGCTGCGTCTGTTGGCCGCTCAGACCTGTGGTAAATCGAATGGATGGCTGCAACGGGGCCTCGTCAGCCATCGCCAATCCGCTCAGGGTCAACAGCAGGACGGCGCGGAGAGCAGTTCGTGGCTTGGAAATTTTCATGGCGTGGGAGTTGATGGTTACAGGGGAGGCAAGGGCAGCGCCTCGCAAAAGGCTTTCCACCCAATGGTACAATCGCAATCGACCGTCCAAGATTGCAAAATTTGCGAAAATAGACGGTGTCCGGCGGTCGAACTCATCCGAACAGACACCAGAACCCGTCCGGTTTATCACGATTCCACAGTTCCTTACAAGGTAATTCGCTCTTCCAGTTTTGAAATGTTATTGGGATAGTTCACGCAGGAGAGTGCATGGTTTGCCCGGTCCGTCGCACCTCCTCACTCCGGGTGCCTCGCCTGAAAACGTGTGAGATAAATGCATGAATACCAACTCGGATTAAACCTGGATTATGCAGTGGAGTAGCTGAATGGGGGCGGGTGAGCTTTGATTTTGCGGAAGATAGCGTCCATCCAAGGGCGTTTTGTGCGGGGCAGTGAGAGTTTGAGCACCTTGTTGCGGGCGTGCTTGCTGACCCAGCCTCCTAT
>CALQSQ010000197.1 GCA_943333275.1 Akkermansia muciniphila | reverse complement strand
TGGGAGAGACGGTGTGAAAATGAGAGTTGGGGGGAGAGTCGCCATTGATTAAAAATTGGGGTGAGGATGGACGATGGGTTCGGGAAGGGCAAGATAAAAGCCAGCACCGGGCAGGTTCTCGGCTGGCCCGGCTGAGTGCAGCTACCTGGTCGCGCATTCATGCAATTTCCGGCAAATGTTTGACGATTTCCCGTTTGCGAAAGAGAGTTGGGGCTTTTATTTGGCATTACCACATTTTACAGGGTTGAAAGGGACGTTCCCCGACGTTTCTTCGTTACTGTCACGCGATTGCCAGTCCCCGGATGAGGTGGTTTACCAAAGCCATATTCAGCATGAGTCAGATTCCCCATGTCGTTAACACCCAACTTCGCCGTCAGCAAACCAGATGAGATGGCCACACGATCATCCATGACGGTTGCGGATTTCGCGCCCTTTGGGAGGGTTCCCACTGCCTCGTGGATGACCCGCTGCATTTCCTACCCCATCGGGGTCCGGTTGGCTTACCTGTGCCACAAGGCGAGGCTCAGCCCGAACAAGGTCAGTGTGCTGTCGTTGTTGGTCGGCATTACCACGGCGGCCGTCGCGGCGATGGTCTTTCCGAAATCGCACTGGTCAGGATTGCTGCTGCTGGTGGGGCTGCAACTCGCCTACGCCCTTGACTGTGCGGACGGAGTGCTGGCGAGGGCCTCGGGTCGGTGTTCGAGTTTCGGGGCTATTTTGGACAAGATGCTCGACAGCATTGCCATGATTTTGGTGCCGGGCCTGCTCTGCATTGGGTCCCGCATGCACCAGCCCCTGCCGATGGGATGGAAGCCGCTGCCTGCAGGATGGGGGGTGGCGATGATTCTTATTTACGCCACTCCCAGGGTCGGCATGGCGATCATGATCTGGCTGAAGGATTTCATGAAGTCCGGAGGCGACAAGAATGTCACGGACGAGCGGCCGCATGATTTGTCATGGAAATCGGCGCGGGTGGTGGCGTTTTTCGTCGATACGCCGGTGTCCTATTTGTTGCTCGCGATTTTTTGGGTGAGTGGGATCTTTCTGCCTCTCATGCTGGCCTACGGTGCCTTTTCGTGGGTGGCGCTGCTGGGGTATTGTTACAAGTCCAAGCGGGAATTGGGCTAGCAGCCCATTGATCCGGACCTTGACGCGGCCAGCAGCCCGGTGAACATGCGGCAGGTTCACGCCCATGCCGATCTTCCTTTCCATTTTGCTGCCCCTGCTGGCCATTCTGTGCCTGTGGCGCAGTCATGCGACGAACCAGCGGTGCCGATTGATCGGAAATCTTCCCACTTCCAAGACCCAGGGGGTGTTCATCGGGTTGGTGGAATTGCAGGGGACGGCGGAGTGCGAGGCGCCCGTCACCTCCTACCTTTCGGAGGAGCCGTGTGTTTATTACCGGTATCAGGTGACCGAGCACTGGCGGCGGGAGGTGGAGGAAACTTACACCGACAGCGAAGGGCGCACCCAGCAGCGGACCAGAATTGAATCCGGCTGGACATCGGTGGCGTCGGGAGGTGAGGAAACGCCATTTTATCTTCAGGATGACACTGGCGTGGTGCTGGTGCGGCCGGAGGGGGCGGAGATTCAGCCGCAGGGATTGTTCCAGCAGCAGGTGGGGCCCGGGGATCCGCTTTATTATGCGAAAGGACCACCGGGAGCGGTGGCAGACTCCACCTTCCAGCGATCGTTCAGCGAACAGGGGATCCCGCTGCACCATACGTTGTTCGTCGTCGGACAGGCTAGGGAGCGGGAGGATGTCGTGGCTCCGGAACTGACGCAGGACAAGGCGGCGCCGTTGTATCTGCTGACCGTCAAATCTGAAAATCAACTTCTCCGGGGCCTGGGCTGGAAGATGCATTTGCTCAATATCCTGGGCATGATCTTCGCCGGTGTGGCGGGATGGCTGCTGGCGGGCCGCCCGCCGGTGTGGTGGCAGGCCGCCGGTATTGGTGTGGGCATTTATTTGTTCTGCTGGTTCGTCACCTGGTTCATTCTGGTGAGCAACATGCTCATCGACGTGCGCAACCGCATGCGGCAGGGATGGTCATCGCTGGAGGTGCAGTTAAAACGCCGCCATGATCTGATTCCGGGTCTCGTTGCGGCAGTGGATGCTTTGCGGCAGCATGAGGCCACGGTGCTGCCGGAGGTGGCTTCGATGCGCTCGGAGCTGGATGCGGGGCCGGGCCTGACGGCGCAGGCGCAGCACCGGGGGATCGCCCGCTCGGTCATCAGTCTGGCGGAGCGGTATCCGGAACTCAAATCCAACGAAGCCTTCGGCAAATTGCAGGCGCAGTTGATTGATACCGAGCAGCGCATTGCGCTGGCGCGGGCTTATTTCAATGATATCGCCACCGCCTACAATACGCGGCTTGAAATCGTGCCCGACGGCTGGATCGCCAGGCTCTTCGGGCATGCCCGGCAGCCACTGCTGGCGCCGGAGGAGTTCGAACGTGCGGAAGTCCGCGTTTCCTTCGCCAAATGAAGTCATGGCAATCACCTTTGCAGAATCCATCTCCACTCCTATAATCCTGCCATGAAAAATTCCCTTCTCATCGTCCTCAGTCTGGCCTTTGCCGGGTTGTTTGCCTGGCAGTATTTCGAAACCGGCAAGCTGCAAAAGCGCATCATCGAACTTGAGGCCAGGACCGCGGCTCCACCGCCGGTTGTCGTCAAGACGGAGGAAAAATCTTCCATTGTCGACAAATCCACGTCTGCCGATCCTGCCCTGGCTGAAGGCGACTCCACCGCGTCCACGAAAGACTCCAAAGACTCCAACTCGCTCTCCAAAATTTCCAAAGCCTTTGAGAGCATGATGAAGAGTGACGGAGCCAAGGAAGCCATGAAGATGGGCAGCAAGGGGATGCTAGAGGGGATGTTCAAGGATTTGTTCGAGCTGATGGACTTGGATCCGGAAACCAAGAAAGCCTTCCTGGCCGCCATGAGCGATGCCCAGATCCAGCAGCAGACCGTCGGCATGAAATTGCTCACCGCAGGTTCCATGACCAAGGAGGGAAAGGCCGCACTGGCCAAGGAACTCAAGGACAACCACCTCGCCATGGAGGAGAAGATCAAGGGCATCCTCGGGACCGAGGAGAAATTTACCCAATACAAACAATTCCAGGACTCCGCGCCCGAGCGTCAGCAACTCACCGGCCTGAAGGAAAAATTCACCGCCGCAGGAGCCCCCATGGATGATGCACTCGAGCAGTCGGTCATGGATGTGATGTATTCCGAACGGAAGAACATGAAATGGGACTATGACTACACCGACCAGCAGGATGTGCGTCCGGAAAAATTCACCGATGAAAGCATCGCCCGGTTTGAAGCTCAGAACAAGGAATACGACCAGCGCATGGAAGCGCGATTGAATGGCACGCTGAATGAATCACAGATGGATTCCTTCCGTCAGCAGCGGCAGCAACAACACGCCATGGAGTCCATGGGGTTGAAATTCGCCCAGGTGTTATTCGTGGGCGACGGCAAATAATCCATGGCTCAGAACTCTTACACGCGCGCTCTTACCCCCGCCCAGGCGAAAACCCTGCAGTCCCTGCTGGAGAGCCGCGGATGGAAATTCGAGCCCAAGGAATACACGCTCTTCGCCGCCAAAAAGGACAAGACTACCGTCGCCGTTTACGAGAAGGGGCCGAAGATTCTCGTGCAGGGCAGGGGTGCGGCGGAGTTCGTGGAGTTTCTGCTGGAGCCGGAGATTCTGGGAGTCGCCGAACTGGGGTATGCGGAAGTGCACCAGCCGGAAATGTTTCAGCCGCACATCGGCGTGGATGAGAGCGGCAAGGGGGATTTCTTTGGCCCGTTGGTGATTGCAGGAGTTTATGTGGAAGCGACGAGCGCCAAGAGTCTGCAGGCGGCGGGGGTGCAGGACAGCAAGGCCATTTCCTCGGACAAACGCATCCGTGATCTGGCCGAGATCATCCGTAATACTCCGCGTGCGCTGCATGACGTCGTCAGCATCGGTCCAGAGCGCTACAATGAAGTCTATCAGAAAGCCGGCAATCTCAACCGCCTGCTGGCTTGGGGCCATGCGCGTGTCATTGAAAATCTCCTCGAACGCCAGCCAGATTGCCCCCGCGCCCTCTCGGATCAGTTCGCGCATGAGTCGGTGTTAAAGAAAGCACTGCTCACCAAGGGCAAGACCATCCGGCTCGACCAGCGCACCAAGGGGGAGAGCGACATCGCGGTGGCCGCCGCGTCCATCCTGGCGCGCGAGCGGTTCATCAACTGGCTGGATGAGGCCAGCCGCCGGCTGGGAATTACGCTACCCAGAGGCGCGAGCAACAAGCTCATCACCGACATCGGCCAGCAGCTCACCACCCAGCGCGGCAATGATTTCCTCCCCAAGGTCGGCAAGATGCATTTCCGCAACTCCTACCGCATCCTCGGCCTGCCCGAGCCGTTGAAGGAGCCGTTCAAGCGGCGGGCGAAATAGGGGGCGCGACCGCGACGCCTTGGTGATTCAAGGTGGCTCAGAATCGGCACCTTGTTCCGTCATGGCTTCGTCCATGCGGTCTTCGAGCATGAGATCGCGTTCGGTGTCGATCTCATGCAGTAATCGGCGAGGCCGCCACCAGCCGAGATAGGCGGTGATCAGGGCGGCGGTTGCTGTGTAGCTGACGATGAGGAACCAGGTGACGATGCTGGAGTCATCTTTGCCACATAGAGCCACCGTACAGGCTTGCAGGGCCGTCATTCCTGGGACCCAGCGACCGTAGTCCGGCTCGCAGTCTGAGCGGATATTGGAAATGTACCACGATATGATGAGGGGGAGATAGAGGAGATTGATCCAGCCGGCTGCAAAGGCTAGAAAGACGGGCAGGTAGGCGGGGAGAAATGCCAGACTGATCCATCCGTATTTCTGACTGTGGACTTCTTTTATCAACATCCATGGATTGGGCCAGGTGTGAGGGTCCTGCCAGTGGATGGTGGTGTCACTCCATAGCAAAGCATACGTGCCGAGGAACAGCCCAAGGACGAGGGGGAGCATGATCCAGAAGTAGGCTTTCAGAAAGTGCGGGCAGGCACTTGTGAGTTGTTTTCCCAATTCGAAGGAGGGGGCTTGCGGTCCCCAGGGGCGCCAGCGGAGGGCTTTTCTTAAACCTGGATAATGCAATAGAGGGGCGAGAGTGAAGCCCAGCGTGTTCAGAGCAGGGGGTTGACGGGTATGGGACAATCACCGTAATGGTGAACCTTCCAATTGAATATTCTGACAAGCCCGTGACACCTTTTGGCGGCATGGCGCTG
>CALQSQ010000196.1 GCA_943333275.1 Akkermansia muciniphila | reverse complement strand
GTGCACACCCTCACCCCCGCCGCCTACGCCGCAGCCACGCAGGAGAGCGCCGCCGGCCCCGCCGAAAAATCCGCCTGAAGGCTCCGGTCAGAAAATTAAGAGGCTTGAAGTCGGCGCAACATGGCATGGGGGCGCGTCAAACGCTTACGGTTGGCGTTCCTGTGCTCAGCGGGAGGCGGACGGGGGTGACGTCGATGCCGCCGGTGGCGGGGTAGCTGTAGGTGATGAGGCAGTCTGGGTGCAGGTCCCAGGCGGTGGCTAGGAAGGTGCCTTTGCTGAGGTCCGGGCCCATGGTGGGGATGTTTATGTGATAGCGCAGAGGATTGGTTAGCTTGATGGCGGTGTAGTTGTCGGAGCCGATGACGTGGTTTCCGGTGTCCAGCACACGGCCGACGGCGGCATGGGGTGTAGTCCAGGGGACGAAGACGATGTTGTAGGGTGCGGTGCAGGCTTGGGTGCCGTCCGCCTTGTAGTTGAAGAAGCCAAGGCCGAAAAATTCGCCTTTGAGGATTTGCGGCGCGATGCCAATTACGAGCGGCTGGGCATTGGTGCCGGCTCCACAGGCGATCCAGGATCCCTGGAGATAGGGCGTTTGCGCAAAGGGCGGAAGCACCACTTGCTTGAATCTTTGCGAGAGGACGACCGGTAGCTTGTCGAGATCGGTCTCAATGCGGGTGGTTTCGCCATCGTCGTTCACCACGGTGAACAACGCCCTTTCAAAGAAGTAAGTGGAGCTGTCGAAATTGGGGAAGGTGCCCACGCTGTTGACCACGCGGCCGCCGATCCACCCTGCGCTGAAGGGAAACCATGCGGCACTGGCGTTGACTCCGGCATTGTCCGAGTTTGGCGCGGGGCCGGAGGTGGCCAGCCAGTGGCCGTTGGGGAAACCTGCGGGCGGCGTGCCAGTAGCGGGCGATGGAGCCTGGGCGACGAATGTTTTCAGCGGATTGATGGCTGCGCTGGCGATGAGCACGCCAGCGTCCTGACCGAGAGGCGCGCCATTGAGCAGCAGGGCGGTATCGCCCGTGTTCGGCGGGGTCCCGATCGTCAATCCGGTGCCGGGCGTGTCGCTGACGAGGTCGGCGGAGTTGGCTGGACTGGAACTGGAACGGATACTGGCGGCAGTGACTGGAATGAGGTCGCCAAGGTGGACGCGGAAAAACTGCTTGGGCAAGCCTCCGGGCACGGGATGCTGGAGCTGGAGGTCTCCGCCAGTGAAAAGGTTGGGCGAGTCCAGATTCCAGTGCAGGAGATCGGGTGAGCTGAGCACGCGGTAGGTTTGCCCCGCGTAGCCGTCCCAGACGAGAAATTTATTTGCCCCGGACTTCTTGATGTCCGCTACGAATGGGGCACCTCCTGCACGAACATTTACGTGGAGCGTGTAGCCTCCGGTGGTGTTGAGGGTGGAGCCTCGGACGATGATGAAATACGTGCCGGGAGTGACGGCATGCACGAGGCGGAAATTTTGATCAGCCAGTTGATCGTTGCCCGTCACAATGATGTGGCCATCAGCGTCGAGCAGTGAACCAGCTGTGTTAGTGTTTCCGGTGGTCCAGGCCTCAAGCGTGCCGGCTTCGGTGACTTCGATGCGGAAGGCATCGGAATCTCCGTTGACTTCCAGGACTCCACCGACTGCAGCGTTCGTGGTGTCTGGCACCAGCGTGCCGCCTTGGATGGCATCGAAATGATCGTCTGGCGCACCATTTACGCTGAAGGAAATGGTGATCATGCGGGGCACGGTAAAGGTGTGGGGATCGGCATCCCGCACCTGGAAGGCAAAGAAATAACTGCCGCCGCCGAGCACTGAGGTATCGAAATGGAGCGTCTGGGCAAAGGACGCGCCCGCCGCGAGGGTGCCGTAGCGGGCGGTGGCGGTGATCCACCACTGCGGTTCCATTTTCCAATGGAGGGTGCTGCCAGCGATTCCGTCGTTCTGAATGTTGAAGGTGGCGTCCGCTACTGTCTGTCCGCGATTGATCGTGTAGCTGAAAAACGTTTGGCTGAGAGCGATGGAAGGTGTGGGGATGACGAAATACGCTCCTGGCTGCGAGGCTTGCGTGGTCGAAACAATCCCACCGCCTCCGGGCGTGCCAGCGGAGACATCGAGGTGCGCAGAGGCGCTGGTGTTACCCGTGAAGCTTACGTTCGAGCCGCGCAGGATGATGGTTCCGCCCGCCCCGCCGCCGCCACCAGCACCGTCTCCGCCATCTCCGCCGCGGCCGCCTTCACCACCATTTCCTCCACGACCGCCTGTTCCAGTGGGAAGTCCACCGGTGTTGGATCCAGGCGAGCCGGCTTTCCCGACCGGGTCCACAGTGTATTCCGGATGGCCCGGCATGACGGCTGTGGATGCCAAGCCAGCCTGGGGATCGCCACCAGTGGCCCCGTTGCCGCCGCGCGCCGTCAACGTGCCGCCCACGACGATGTTTCCCGTGGCGGAAATTTCAAACGCTCCGCCTCCCGATCCACCTGCGCCTCCGGTGCCGCCAGCACCACCCGCCCCGCCGAATTTCCCTTGTCCGCCAGCACCGCCAGCGCCTCCAATGCCGATGGTCGAGCCACCCCCGCCGCCGCCACCGCCGCCAGCGCCACCGGGGGCTCCCGCTGCGCCACCAGAGCCTGCACCGCCAGCGCCACCGCCATGACCGCCGCGCAGCACGGGGGCAGCCGGATCATTCAGCGCGTATCTGCCGCCGCCGCCGCGGAAACCGGGCGCGCCATTGCCATTTCCGCTGTGATTGGCATCCGCGCCATTGGCACCGTCACCACCCAGGTCGCCATTCGCGAACAGACCGCCCCCGCCGCCGGGTTGGCCGCCCGCGCCCCATTCCGTGGTGTAAAGAATACAGGACGGAGGCAGGGAAGGCACACAAACCGTCTCGAAAACGCCGGTCATGCCTCCACCAGGCACCGTAGCAGGGTTGTTCCAACCAACGGAACCAGCAGCACCATTTGCCTTGATGAAACCTGGAAAATTCGACTGCAGCGTCGGCACGGCACCACCGTAGCCGTAAACCAAATGAATGGGATCGGACCACAGTCGCTCGTCCTGATCCGGGCCGACCGCGCCCTGTCCGGCCCCGACCGTGCCGGAGCCAATACCCGGCTGGCCTTTCACTCCGGCCGTGCCATTTTGCGCACCGCCCGCTCCGCCCGTTCCAGGCCGTGGCAGCACGAAGGCGTGACCGTTCTGCTGGATGAGGATCTCCCAGCGCGATAGCGGGTTGGGAACGGAGAGCGTATTGTTGAAATATTGATAGTGCAACGTCATCGGCGTGCCCCCGCTGCCGCCCGGCGTGGTCGGCGCGCCATTTCCACCGCCCGCAACACCGCCGGAGAGCGAGGGATTCGCGTTGAAAGTGGCTCCCGTGGGAATGTTCACATCACCATTCACCAGAATGCGCACCGGCTTGGGGCCAGAGAAAGTCACCACGTCTGTGGCGTCGAAATTTAGGCTGTTGGCAAAGGAAAACTCCACCGCGTCGGACTTCTCCACGACTTGGTTGAGCACCACGCCCTCCACGAAACTCACCGGCACGCCATCGCCATCGGTGATGCGCTTGTTCAGTGAATCGAAGCGATATTGCGCGGTGTCAGCAATGGCCGACGTCTGACGCAGCGCCAATCCGTAGAGGTGCCAACTGTAGCCTGGCACCTGCTGCGCGAGGGTGATCGTCCGGGTGGAGCCAGTGGCCTGAAAACTGTAATCCACGCGGATGCCGGCGTTGTCGCCCAAGGCGTCCTGATTGATGCTCTTCGTGTCGCTGCCACTGGTAAACGTTATCGGCCGGGAGCCTGTCGCGTCCCAACCCACGCTAAGAAAACTCACCACGTAAGTGGCGTTAGGCGTCAGCCCTTGCAGCGTGACCGTGGCCGGATTTCCGCCCCAGATGAAATCCCGCGCCAACACCGCGCTGCCCGTCCCCGTGAGGGGCGTGAGCGTGTTCGTGTCGTTGGGAAAGACCTGCGTCACGCCAGTGACGGCAAATTGCCCAGCCACCGCCGGAGCTGCCGTCCCGATCCCCGGCACCACGCGACCATTCACCAGAGTGCCAACTGTGGAGCCGAAATGATAGGCCCACGTGCTGTTCGACACGATGCCCGACGATGCATCATCGCTCCAGTTGGCGATGGAAAACGGATCGACCTGCGCTATGGAAAAATCGTCCACCAGCAGCGCGCTGTCCGAGCCCGCAGTGGTCGTCTCATTGCGGATCTGCAGCGTGGCGGAAGTGGCGTTGGCCGTGAAATCCCCCACCACGAAATAATACGCCGCCGCTCCGCCGACCGCCGGACTGGCAGTGAATGGCATCGGCACGCCATTGGCAATGGCATATGTCGCGATCGGCGGCGTGTAAGCCCCGCGGCAATTGGCACGAAATTGCAGCCGATACGTCCTTCCCACTGTCAGCCCGGAGATCGTCGTCTGAAGCGTGGTCGAGCCGATGCCCGTGCTCTGAATGAACGCCACGTTCGATCCATGCGGCACCGCGCCATTGTCCGCAAACGGAGTGCCCCCCGCCGGGTTCAATCCCTCGCGCCCCGTGTTCGACGCGGTCCAGCCAGTGATCGCTGCATTTCCCGAGATATAACCCGGAGCAACCGTAAACGAATTCGCCTCGAAGGACGGATTGGGAATAGTCTGCGCGGCTGCGGCACTGAGCAGAGCGGGAAACATCCAAAATAGACGACAAAAGGAGACAGTGGGTGCAATCATGTGGAGCGCGGAAGTGACGAGCGTTGTCCCATTCTATGTCATTTTTTGCCCGACGTTGCGAGAAAAAATCAAATTTTCGCCAACCGGTCATTCGCGCGCGGCATGATTGGGCGTGTGCTTCTGAATGCTCCTCTGAAATGAAATTCCAAACCACTTGGTTGATTGTATTGGTTTTTACTCAGGCGTGCGCGAGCATGTGCACGTCATGATTTTTGAACATCCAATAACTTCCATCACGGGTGGGGTAGTGGTGCTCTGGTTGTTTCTCGACATTTTTAGTGCGCGCACTTTTTGGCAGCCGTTGGAAAGAAAGTGTCCGGCTTCTCAGGCCAGATTTGCAGACCGCCAGTCCAATGGGCGCTATCAGTTCGGCACTCCTTTAGGTCGGCCTGAACCCTGCTTTCTCTTTGTCAATGCTGATGGACTTCATATAGAACCTCGTTTTCCAGCAGGCTGGTTTCGTTCGCCAATACTGTTGCCTCGGAGCCTTGCACGAGTCCTGCCCGCTACGCCTGGCCTGTTTGGGGATGCGGAACGTTTGGAGTTTGCCTGTTTGGATATGATAATTACCCCGCGAGGAAATCTGATGGATGTGGTGAAAATTCAGGCGCTACGGGAATTGGTGGGGAGACTTTAAGGTGGATGGAGCCAAGGGTGAGGGATGGACTCACTCTCGATCGAAGAATTTTATGGCCAATCCATTGGAGTCAAGGCTCCTTGGAAGGTTGCCAGCGTATCAATTCTGGGCGAACT
>CALQSQ010000195.1 GCA_943333275.1 Akkermansia muciniphila | reverse complement strand
TTGCCCTGCGGCAATCCACCCTGCCCGGCTTGTTGATCGTGGTGGCCTTGCTGCTGGTTTCCAGTCTGAGCTGGGCGATCATGATCACGAAATACCGTGCCATCAAACGCGCGAGTCTGGCCAGCCGGGAATTTCTGGAGGCCTGGAGGCTGACGAGCATGCCATTGGAACTTTTTGCGCTGGGCCGGAGGTTCGAGGATTCGCCGCATTACCGCATTTACCATGATTCCAGCCGCCTCCTGACGGAGCAACTCGTGGGTGAGGGAGAGGTGGATGAAACGCTGCCGGGCCGGCTGCTGGAGGCGGGCCGGGTGACACCCGCAGAGATGGAAACGGTGCAACTGGTCATGCAGAAAGCCGTGGGTGAGGCCGCGGCGAAACTGGAATCGCAAACGCCCCTGCTGGCCACCGCAGTGAGTGGCGGACCGTTCCTCGGCCTGCTGGGCACGGTCTGGGGGGTCATGGATACCTTCAGCGGCATCGCCGCCAGCAGCTCGACGGCCAGCCTGAAGGACATGGCGCCCGGCGTGGCGGCGGCGCTGGTCACGACGGTGGTGGGCCTGCTCGTGGCGATTCCGGCGAGTTTTGGATACAACTTTCTGGTGAATCGCATCCGCACGATCATCTCCGATCTGGAGAATTTTTCCGCCGGACTGGCGGTGGCGTTTAACCGCACCTGGTTGGAAGTCGGGCACGGCTCGCTGCGTCCGCTCAGCCTGCGCCCGGCGGTCATCGCCTCTCTCGCGCGCCCGCAGCCCGCCGTACCGTTGCCGCTTGATCCCGAAGAATTTCCCCGCCCCTCCACCGATTCCCAGCCGCTCGAGAAGCTGCGCCCGGCCGACCCTGAGGACGGATTTTCCGAGGACACCTAAACCTGCCACCCTCCCTGACCCATGGGCCTGCTGCGCCGTCCTTCCCACCGCCAACCGCTTGGAGTTCATGCAGAACTCAACGTCACGCCCCTGCTCGATCTGGCGTTCGTGCTGCTGGTGATTTTCATGATCACCGCACCCCTGTTGCATCAGGGGTTGGAATTGGTGCTGCCAGCCACCCGCAATGAACAGCGGGCCGAATTTCCACCGGATGTGGTGACGCTGGGCGTGACGATCGATGGCAAACTTTCCCTGAATGGAAATGACGTTCAGGAGGCGCAGTTAACGGAGACGCTGCGCCTGCTGGCGAAGGATCGCGCCGCACTTTCGGTTGTGGTGGAGATGCCGCAATTTCTCCCGGTGCAACGACTGGTCGAGCTTCTTGAGCACGTGAAACAGGCCGGGATCGGGCGCATGGGCATCGTAACCCGCACTCTCCCTGCCTTATGAGCGAGCTATTGCAATTTCGGGAGCGCCGGAATTTCCGCAGCATGCTTGCGGTGGTGATCCTTGTGCATTTGGGAGTGGCGGCGCTGCCGGTGGCGTGGGTGAAATTTCACCCCAGTCCTCCTTCCCCTCTATTGACGACGATGGCGTCGCTGGAACCGATCATCGAATGGATTGAGCCGGAATTGCTGCCGGAAATTTCCCCCGCCGAGGCCGCGCCATCCGGTCCCGACCCGGTCGAGCCCGTGGTGGCGGCTGTGCCCGCCCCCAAACCCATCGCCCATTTCAAACCCCGCCCCAAACTCGCCGCATCGCCCGTCAGCAAGCGCAAATCGCCCCCTGCGCCCGCCCCGCGCAGCAAGCCCGCCGAGGTCAAAGCCGCCAGTTTCCAATCCGGAGTGCGTGGCGAAAATCCTCCCGCCCATCCATCGCCAGTTCCCGTCTCCGCCGCCGCCCGCGATGCGGTGGCCGATTACCATGCGCGCATCCAGCGCCTGATGGAGGAGCAATGGAAACAGCCGCAGAACCTGGCGGGGGCCTCGCTGCCCGCCGCGCGGGTGGCCGTTTCCATCAGCCGCTCGGGCGAAATCCTGGGGGTCGAACTCGCCGCTTCCTCCGGGCAGTCGGAACTCGATGCCTCCGCGCTCGCGGCGGCACGCTCGGTCGGGCGGATTGATCCATTGCCAAGTGAAATCGAAAATGATACCTATCGGCTCATCATCCGTTTCGTGCTCCACTGATCCATGTTTTACCGCTCTCAGTTTCAAATTCTGGTGGCTGTCCTTTTGGCGGGACAGGGGCTCGCGGCCCCACTTGAGATGCCCGGGGAACTGCGGAAGGCGAGAATTGAGATGCTCCCCTTTGAAGGCAGCCTGGGAGCGACGGCGCAGCAAAAGGTGCAGGAGGAACTGCTGGCCAGTGGCGATTACATGATCCGGGAATCCGGAGGCGATGCCTACAAAGTCAGCGCCGTCGCCTCCGGCGGAAAAATCCGTGGCACCGTGGCCGCCGCCTCCGGCAAAGTGCTCTTTACCGAAACCTACGACCACCTGAGTCTGCGCATCAATGTCCTGCAGTTCTGCGATGAAATCCACGGCGCCATTTTCGGACGACCGGGCATCGGACTGACCCAGATCGCCTTCGTCAGCGACGCGCCCGGCAACAAGGAAATATTCATGTGCGATGCCGACGGGAGCAACGTGCGCCAGATCACCCGCGACCGCGCCACGTGCGCCTCGCCCAGCCTGCGGAGCGATGCCCTGCTGCTGGCGTTCACCAGTTATGTGAGCGGGTATCCGGATATTTACATGATCGATCTGCGCACCAACGCCCGCAGGCGCATCGTCAATGCCCCCGGCACTAACAGCGGAGCGGCCTTCTCCCCTGATGGACAGCGCCTGGCCATGACGATGAGTTTTGCTGGATCGCCCGAATTGTATGTCACCAACCCGGGCGGCTTCGGCGGCCACCGGCTCACCAATTCCCCGTGGGGGGAGGCCTCTCCCGCGTGGTCGCCCGATGGCAAACAGCTCGTCTTCAGTGCCAATCCCACCGGCCGTCCGCAGTTGTTTACCATGGCCAGCACCGGCGGCGTGCCCACCCCGCTGGCCACGGGCTATTCCCACACCACCGAACCCACCTGGTCCCCGGACGGCCAGCACATCGCCGCCACGGTGAAAATCAAGGGCCGGAAATCGATCGTGATCACCAATCTCACCACCTCCCAGACCCATCTGCTGGCCGATGGCGAGGACCCGTGCTGGGCTGCGGATGGCCGGCACCTGGTGTATGTGCATGAGGGAAAATTAATCGTGCACCACATCCTTCAGGGCACCACCCGCACCGTGATTTCCAACCTCGGCCATCTGGCCCAACCCTCCTGGTCCCGTTAGCATGAATCGCCTCGCCCTCCTGCTGCTTGGCTTCACGATGTTGGAAATGACGACTTCCTGCAAATTCCTCCACCGCCATGAGTTGATGGCCGGTCGCAATGAGATGTATTCGTATCTGGGCCCCGGCAGCGATCAGGTGGAGCGTGGGAAATTTCCCAAAATCATCTTCGCCGAGGACAGCGCCATGCTCGAGGAGGGCGAAAAAAGGAAGCTGGCCCCCGTGGGAAAATTCATGAGGGAAAATCCCTCCGCCCGACTGCTCCTGGCCGGATTCGCAGGTGAGGAGGGAACGGATGAATACAATCGCGTGCTGGGCGAGCAACGCGCCCAGGTCGTTCGGAAATTCCTGCTCGAATCCGGCGTTTCCGATGCCGTGATGCAGACGCTGAGCTATGGGCTGGACATCCCGGAAGGCCTGGATCACAACGAACGCAGCGTGCAAATCGGCATCGTGCGTTGACACCAGTGCGCATCAGGCTTACCACCCGTGCAACCACCCGAACGCCCCCGTGTCCGATCCGTCAACGCTCCCAGTTTCCCAGCCCCGCAGTTTGATGCGGAGTCTGCATGTGATTGTGCTGGGGGTCCTGCTCCTGACCCTGGGCGGTGGCTGCAAGAAGCCGCCCGAGAAAAAAGCCGAGGCCCCCAAGGCCGTGCCCGTGGTGGACATTGCTGAGGAAACCCAGGTGACCCCGCCGCCCGCCGCGGCCGATGCGGTCATCGATCCCGCCATCCCGGAACTCAAGATCAACAAGGCCGCGCAGATTTCCATTCTCTGCTACCATGATTTCGTCACGACGCGCGCCGTCTCCCAGATGCGCATTCACACGGATCATTTCCGCAAACAGATGCAGTCGATCAAGGACGCGCGGCTCAAGGTTATCAGCCTGAGCGACTTCGTGAAATGGCGCCGTGGCGAGCAGGACATCCCGGACTCCTGTCTCATGATCACGATCGATGACGGATACAACAGCGTTTACCACGACGCCTTTCCCATCCTCAAGGAATTCGGCTACCCGTTCTCCATTTTTCTCTACAAACAATACGTCAACGGCGGCGGCCGCGCGCTGACCACGGCCATGGTTCAGGAAATGCTCGCCAACGGCTGCGAACTCGGCAGCCACAGTGTGAGTCATCCGTTGAATATTGCCAAAGTCGGAAATCGCACCCCGGAGGAATACGAGACCTTTCTTGAGCGCGAATTGCGGGACTCGAAACAATTTCTGGAGGACATGTTCATGCGCCCGGTTCCCACCTATGCCCACCCCGGGGGCACCTACACCCAGCACATTTTGGAACTGGGAACGTCCTTTGGGTATGAGTTCATGTTCAGTGTCAATCCCGCCAAGGTCACGTGGGACAGCACGCCCGGGCTCATTCCGCGCTATGTGGTGCTGGGCAACGATGCCAATGATCGCAATTTCAAGGCCGCGCTCAGTTTCCGGGGGATCAGCGATGGTGATCTCGGGCGGCAGCTGCTCGGAGACAATGAAACGGGTGGAGAGGCGCTCGTCACCACCTCCCCGCAACCCAACGCCACCATCGCCTCCCGCCGCCCGCTCATTTCCATTGATATCAGCCGTCTGGAGGGCGTGGATCCCGCCAGCATCACCATGAAACTGGGTGGCCTGGGCCAGGTGCCCTGCCAGTACGATCCCCGCACGGGCCGGATCACCTATCAGGTCGTGGAACCCCTCCGCAGCAACGAGGCCCACGTCCATGTGTCATTCCAACGCAGCGGCAACGACAAGCCGGACATGGTAAGTTGGAAATTTTTCATCGATCTGCTGGCGCATTACCTGCCGGAACCGCCCACTACGGTGGAGGCTCCCAAGGCGGTCATGGTCAGCGATCCTGAATTGGAGGCGGAGACTCCGCCGGAAACTCCTGCCCCGCCGCCGCCGCCGCCACCCGCGTCGGAGAAAACGAAGAAGAAGTCGAAAAGCAAAACGTCGGGCCGCTGAACCAGTGGGCCGACGTTTCTTGAATGACTTGCAGGACAGGGCTGCGTCACGGAGGTGAGCGCAGACGATCCGCACAGGTGATTAGTGCTTCTTCTTCGAGCAGCAGTCAGCCGTGCCGGCTTTGTCGCAGCACTGCTTTTTGGGGGCAGTTTTGCAGCAGGAGCCGCCGGTTTTGCAGCAATCGTCGCCAGCGGGGGTCGACTGGCAGGAGCTGAGTGCTGCGGTGCCAAGGATGCAGAGGGACAGAATAATGGATTTCATGGGTGTGTTTTTTTGAGTTGATAAATAGCCACCGGGTGGCGGCTCACAGACTGGAGTCTCCCGGAGAAGAATCTATT
>CALQSQ010000194.1 GCA_943333275.1 Akkermansia muciniphila | reverse complement strand
GTATCCATATGCCGCCAGACCCGCTCCTCCCAACCCTTAATCTGAGCCCGCTCCCCGGTTTCCAGATCCACCCAAGCAATGCCATGCGGGCATTCCACGCGGATGTGCACCTGCCTGAGTTCGCCCAGAATTGATCCGCTGGCAACCTTCCAAGGAGCCTTGACTCCAATGGATTGGCCATAAAATTCTTCGATCGAGAGTGAGTCCATCCCTCACCCTTGGCTCCATCCACCTTAAAGTCTCCCCACCAATTCCCGTAGCGCCTGAAATAGAGGGTAACGTCCTTTAATGGGTTTCGCCGCCCGCTTCGTAATGGTCGACGATTTCCTTGGGAAGGAAATGGCGGAAGCGGTTTTTGTCGATAGCCTTCATGTAGGCTTCGAGCGGGGTCACGAGGCCATTGCGAAGTTTCTCCCAGACGGCCTGGTCCATGAACTGCATACCAAGTGCACCACCGGAGGTGATGACGTCGTAGAGTTTCTGGGTGGCACCCTCGCGGATGATGGAACTTACGGCCGGAGTGCTGAAGAGGATTTCATTCACGGCCACACGGCCCTTGCCATCGGCCTTCTTCATGAGCAATTGGGCGACCACGCCGCGCAGGGAGGCGGCGAGCATGGTGCGGACCTGTGACTGCTGGTCGGCAGGGAAAACGTCCACGATCCGGTCAACGGTTTTGCGGGCGTTGTTGGTGTGGAGCGTTCCGAACACCAGCAGGCCAGTTTCGGCGGCGGTCAGCGCCAGGGAAATCGTTTCCAAATCCCGCATTTCACCCACGAGCACGATGTCCGCGTCCTCGCGCAATGCGGCCCGCAGGCCGTCAGCGAAGGAGGGCGTCTGCATCGGGACTTCACGCTGGGTGATGATGCTCCGCTTGTTCATGTGCACGAATTCGATCGGTTCCTCCACAGTGATGACGTGGCGGGACTGGTTGGTGTTGATGTAGTCGATCAACGCGGCCAGGGTGGTCGATTTCCCGGATCCCGTTGGACCCGTCACGAGGACCAGACCGCTGCGCATTTCGGCAAATTTTTTGATGGCCTGGGGCACACCCAGATCCTCGATTGTGGCGATCTTGGTGGGAATCAGACGGAAGACAGCGCCGAGTCCGTTGTTCTGCTTGAAATAGTTGCAACGGAAGCGGCTGTGCTCGTCCATTTCATAGGCGAAGTCCAAATCGCCGGTAGCCTTGTACTTGTCCCACCCGGGCGTCTCGCAGATTTCCTTGAGCATGTACTCGATCTTGTCGTGCGTGAGCAAATCATCGTCCAAAGGAGTGACCTCGCCGTGGATACGAATCTTCGGGGGCTGGCCTTCGCTGAGGTGAAGGTCAGAACCCTTGCTGGCGATCAGAGTCTGAAAATAATGGTCGATGTGAGCCATGGAAAAAAGGGGAGAGGGGGCGTGGTAAGTTTAGCGGCGCTTGTTCTTGGAGGCGGCCAGGAAGTCCGCATGCATGGTGTCCGGATCGATCGCCCGCGAGAGGGCCTCCTCCGCAGTGATGGTCCCGTCGAAGACCAGTTCCTTGAGGGCATCGTCCATGGTGACCATGCCGACGTTCTTCCCGGTCTGCATGATGCCACCGAGCATGAACGTCTTGCCTTCGCGAATGCAGTTGCCGACCGCCGGCGTGTTGACAAGCAGTTCCATGGCCATAACCCGTCCATTGCCGTCGGCGCGGGGGATGAGCTGCTGGGAAATGATGCCGCGCAGGGATTCGCTCACCATCATCCGGATCTGATCGCGCTGGTCGGTGGGAAATACGTCCAGCACCCGGTCGAGCGTCCGGGCGGCGGAACCAGTGTGCAGCGTGCCCAGCACCAAGTGTCCGGTTTCGGAAGCCGTGATCGCCAGCGAAATCGTTTCCAAATCGCGCATTTCCCCAACCATGATGACATCCGGATCCTCCCGCAGGGAAGCCCGCAGGGCCGAGGCGAAACTCTCCGTGTGCGTGTGGAGTTCCCGCTGGTTGACGTGGCAGTTCGCCGAATTCAAGACGTACTCAATCGGATCCTCCAAAGTGATGATGTGGTCGTGTCGCTCGTGATTAATCTCATTGACGAGGGCCGCCAGCGTGGTCGATTTCCCGGAGCCGACCGAACCAGTCACAAGCACGAGCCCATTGTGATATTGAATCAGCGGGCGGATGTGCTCACTGAGATTGAGATCCGCCATGCTGCGCAGATTCGTGCTGATGATCCGGAAAACCATGTCATAGCCGAGACGCTGACGGATGACCGAGGCCCGGAAGCGGCCGAAGGAATTGGCGTAGGCGAAATCGACGTCCCCTTTTTCATTCAGTCGGCCCATTTCCTTGGGGCCCAGAAATCCCTTTACCAGCCGCTCGGTGTCCGCGGCGGTGAGCCGTTCGGTATTCTCCCAGATCGGCTGGAGCAGACCGTGTCTCCGCCAGGTGGGCTTGGAGGCCGTGGCTAGGTGGACGTCTGAGCATTCGTATTCCTGCCCCAACCGCAGATAGTCGTCAACATGCTGCAATACTTGAACTAGCTCGGTGGTGTCGGAGGGAACCTCACTCATGGAAATGATATCGGGGACAAAGGGCGGGAATTAGGATGGGTGAGGAGGTGCGAACAGGGTCCATGGGGGGTCCTCAATTTGTCCCGATGGTAGCTTAGGGTTATTGCCTAGGCCGTAAAACTTCGGCAAGCTTTTTTTTCGCTACTTCACCGATTTGTGGCGCCAAAGCATCAAAAACCTGCCTGCCAAGATTGAAAAGCACCTGATTTGGCTGGCTTGCGGCAGGGGGAGGGGGTGCTGGGGCGGGCTGGATCACGGGCTCGACGGGATGGGTCTCTGGCATGGTAAGGGCTGAAATGACCTTGGTGGCCAGCAGGTTGCCCAGAAGTTGGGCCGCTCCCTTGCGCAGTTTGGAACCGGCCGCCATCCTCGCGATCAATAGACCCACAATCACTGCGCCCCCTGCCTGCACTGCGGGGTTTTTAAGCAGTTCCATCACCTTTTCCTGAAGCGCTTCCAGAGTCGGATGTTTCCCGGCTGGAGTGGCGGGATCAGGGGCGGGAAGGGAGGATTCAGTCATGGAAATTGGGTGGGGGTAATCCGACTGAATTAATCATTGAAAATCAGGCCGAGCACAAAGCCCACGCCAAGCGCAGCCACGATCGATTTGCCGGGGTTCGCCTTGACGTATTCGGTCCCATCCTTCAGCAGGTCCTCCAGCTTGTGCCGGGCATCCTTGAGAGCCTCCTGTCCCGTGGCCTTCAGATCATCGAAATGAAAAGGCTTCGGCGCATCACCCGCATGCGGGACATCGGCGGCGTTGTCGGTAATCAGGGGCAGGGGATGGAGAGAGGACGTGGATTCCATGGAGGTGGGGGAGAGAGGTTGGGTCTTACCCTGCCACGACCCCATTTAAAATCAAGGAGGAGAACGCTGCCCGCGGAAATCATTTCGGGCAACCATTTCTCCCTTAATACTTTGAGGATCGCAACGCATGCCACTGCTGACGCTCAGATTATTACCATCGCCATAACCTAACTCAAGCAAACGCAGTCCGACTCGTCGGTTTCGCTCTGCACATGCCTCAATTGGGTGGAGTTGGATGAAGTTTGGGCTTTGGGAGGGGGCGTAGCGAAGTTCAAGATTTCTCTTGGACAAATCCAGCGCCCTTTCGCAGGATGCAGGCCATCCCATCCGATCCCACCTATGAACGATCCCTACTACGACCCGAACAATCCAGAGCCAGCCGGAGGTGAACCGCCTGCGGGCTATACCCGTGTCGAAAAGGTGGGGAACAAGTATGTCACTCCGGGCAAGAAGAAGGGTAAGAAGGGAAAGAAGGCGCCCAATCCGCGTGGGGAGAATCCGTGGGCAACTCTGGGGATCTGGGGGATCGGTCTGGGCCTTCCAGTGCTGCTGATTTATTTCATGATCCAGAAGCTCTTCGTGGAGGACATTGTCGTTTCGAAGGATCCGTATCCGCCGGTCCAGTATAACGATGAGCAAAGGGCGCTGCTCAAGACGCTGGGCCAGGAAGTGGCGTTTGAACTTCGCGAAGGCCGGCAGGAACTGCTCCAGCGCCGGGTGCTGTGGCCGGAGGTTACTTATCGGGTATCCCGCAACATGAAGCTGACCCTCAGCCAGGAGGTCACCATCCGGGACACGATTCATGCCAAGAACGAATCCGACATCCCGGGGCTTTTCCGTCAGGTGCTGGGGCCGGAATTGATGCGGGTGCCGTGTGAGTTCGTGAGGTTGAGCCAGCGGGAAGGTTATCCCTCTGCGATCGTCCGGACCATGGAAACGGAGGCCCGGGTGCTCTATTTTGAATTCCTGACGGTGCCGGTGGATGGCAAGCTTCGCATCGTGGACATTTATGATTTGAACCGCGGGATGTTTGGATCGGATGCGGTGCGGCGCGAGGTCATCCTCGAAATTTCCACCGATGAGAAATACAACCAGCCGTGGCGGGCCATCTATGGGGAGAAGCGCTCTCCGCAGGAAATCATTGCCATCAAGGTCCTGCTCCAGAATGACATCCTCAATCGTTCGCAGGCGCTGGACGACATCGCCACGCTCTCGGATGAGGTAAAGAACACGCCGGAAATTTACTCCATGATGGTGAACGCGACGCATGGAATTCTCAATGGCACGGCGACCCAGACCCAGCTGGAACGTTGTAAGACACTGCTGGCCAGTCCGCCGTCCACCCTTCCGAAGGGATCCCTGGTCACGGGCATGCTGCTCGCCGAATTGGAAGGCCGCATGAGCAATCCGGCGGGAGTCGAACCGGCGGTGCTGGTGGCCCATGATGAGATTGGCGATGCCTATTTGAAAGTCCTGGTGGGCCAGCGCCGACTGGGCGCAGGCGATGTGCCGGGGGCGCAAAAGATGGCGGAGGAGGCGCAGAAGGAGGACCGCAACGTCCCCGAGCTGGCTCCGTTGCAGGAAAGGCTCAGGGACAAGAGAACGGGTGGTTGAATCATGCCCATGCCGCCCCAACCTCCTCCCGCGGTGATTCCGAGGGAGTCTGTGCTGGCTTGCCTGCGGGAAACATTTGGCCATGCCACATTTCGCGATGGCCAGGAAAAGGTCATCCATTCGCTGCTCGACGGGCATGCCACCATGGCCATCTTTCCGACGGGTGCAGGGAAGTCCTTGTGTTATCAATTGCCGGCAGTCCTGCTCGACGGGATGACGCTGGTGGTCTCGCCGCTGCTGGCGCTGATGAAGGACCAGGCGGAGTCGCTGCAACGCCGGGGCATCGCTGTCGCCAGGCTGGACTCCACGCTGAATCCCGAGGAGGGCGCTGCCGTGCTTGAAAAAATGGGCCAGGGCGAATGGAAAATTCTTTTTGTGGCCCCGGAGCGATTTGGCAATCCCTTGTTTGTGAAGGAACTTCGGCGCACGCGGGTGAGTCTGTTTGTGGTGGACGAGGCTCATTGCATTTCCGAATGGGGACACAATTTCCGGCCGGATTATCTCAGGTTGGCCTCGATTGCCAGACGCTACAAATGGCGGCGGGTGCTTGCCCTGACGGCCACCGCGGTTCCTCAGGTCGCGAAGGAAATTGCCGGGACCTTTCGCATTACCAAGCACCATCGTTTTACGAACTCCTTTGTGCGTTCCAATCTCGCCCTCCAGATTACTCCGTGCAAGGCCGCGGACAGGTTGGAATTGCTGACAGAGTCGCTGCGCACAAAAGCGCTCACGCCGGC
>CALQSQ010000193.1 GCA_943333275.1 Akkermansia muciniphila | reverse complement strand
TGGAAAGAATATCAAAAAAACGACGATGGAGCTCGGCGGCAGTGATGCCTTCATGGTGCTCGAGGATGCCGATCTGGAGAAGACGCTCAAGTGGGCGGTGTGGGCAAAGATGAACAACATGGGCCAGTGCTGCATCGCTGCGAAACGCTTCATCATCGTCGAAGCATTGGCGGATCGTTTTCTCGTGAAATTCAAAGCGGCCATGGAAGCCCTTCACGCGGGTGACCCGATGGACAAGACCACCACACTCGGCCCGCTCTCCACGGAGGCAGCTTTGGTGCAACTCGTGAAGCAGGTGGATAAAGCCATCGCACACGGCGCCACGCTGGTGCTTGGCGGGAAGCGAATGGACCGCCCTGGAGCCTTCATGCAGCCGACGATCTTGACGGACATTCAGCCTGACAATCCCGCCTATCGCGAGGAGTTCTTTGGCCCCGTGGCGCTCTTCTTCCGAGTCAAAGACGAGGAGGAAGCCATCGCACTCGCCAATGATTCAGATTATGGCTTGGGCGGCTCAGTCTTCACTCAAGACATCGAGCGCGGCAAACGCGTCGCGAGCCGTATCGAGACCGGGATGGTCTTCATCAATCATCCCACTTGGACTGCGGCAGATTTGCCCTTTGGCGGCATCAAAAACTCCGGCTACGGCCGTGAACTCTCCAATCACGGCATCCATGAGTTTGTGAACAAAAAGCTCGTCCGCGTTGCCTCGATTGATTCACCCGCATAGCCTTTAACCCCATCCTTTATGAAAACCAAATCCTACGCCGCTAACACCGCCACCACTCCGCTCACACCTTTCAGCTTTGACCGCCGCGATCCCGGTGAGCGTGATGTGCAGATCGAAATCCTCTTTTGTGGCGTCTGCCATTCGGACGTGCACACCGTTCGCAATGAGTGGCATGGCACGACCTATCCCTGTGTTCCGGGGCATGAAATCATCGGTCGCGTGATCAAGGTCGGCGCGAAGGTGGAGAAGTTCAAAGCAGGCGACATCGCGGGCGTGGGTTGTCTCGTTGACTCCTGCCGCGTCTGCGAGAGTTGCAAAGATGATCTGGAGCAGTTCTGCGAGAAGGGTGCGATCTTCACTTACAACTCGCCTGACAAACACAACGGCGGCCTGACATACGGCGGCTACTCAGAAAGCATCGTCGTGGATGAAGCCTTCGTGCTGCAAGTGCCCAAGAACTTGGATCTCGCCGCCACTGCGCCATTGCTCTGTGCCGGCATCACGACCTACTCGCCCCTGCGTCATCACGGCGTTACGAAAGGTCAAAAGGTGGGTGTTGTGGGACTCGGCGGACTCGGGCACATGGGGGTGAAGTTGGCGAAGGCGATGGGCGCGCACGTCGTCGTTTTCACCACGTCACTGAATAAAGTGGGAGATGCCCTGCGGCTCGGTGCGGATGAAGTCGTTCACTCCAAAGACGCAGCGGAGATGAAGAAGCACCTCAACAGCTTCCATTTCATTCTCGATACGGTGGCCGCGAAACACGACATCAACGCCTATCTCGTCCTACTTCGACGTGACGGCAATCTCACGCAAGTCGGCGTGCCATCTGAACCACTTGCCGTGGATGTCAGCAATCTCATCTTTGGTCGTCGCAACTTCAGCGGCTCACTCATCGGCGGCCTCAAGGAAACCCAGGAGATGCTCAATTTCTGCGGCGAACATAGCATCACCTCCGACATCGAACTCATCCCGATCCAGAAGATCAATGAAGCCTATGACCGCCTCGTGAAGAGCGACGTGAAATACCGCTTCGTCATCGACATGGCCTCCCTCAAACAATCTCAGTAACTCACCGCTCTTATGACTAACACCAACAGCCGAGAGATACGCCTCGCCTCACACCCCACAGGCGTTCCCACCGCCAGCAACTTCACGTTGGCCGAAACCACCTTGGAGTCGCTTCACGATCAGCAAGTGCTCGTGCGCAATCTGTTCATGTCCGTCGATCCCTACATGCGTGGCCGCATGAATGACCGGAAGTCGTATGTGCCCCCCTTTGAGATCGGAAAGGTGCTCGATGGTGGTGCCGTGGGCGAAGTGATCGAGTCGCGCTCAAGCGAGCTTAAAGTCGGTGATGTTGTCACGTCCAGATATGGTTGGCGCGAAGCATTCATCGCCACGCCGAAGGAACTGCGTGCCGTCAATAAGGCCGTGCAACCGCTCTCGGTTTATCTCGGCACCCTTGGCATGACCGGCATGACGGCGTGGGCCGGATTGACGATGGTCGAAGTGAAGGATGGCGATGTCATCTATGTTTCAGGCGCAGCGGGTGCCGTCGGCAACATGGCTGGCCAACTGGCAAAGTTACGAGGCTGTCGGGTGATCGGTTCTGCCGGTTCAGAGGAGAAAGTGAAGCGTCTGATCGATGAATGCGGATTCGATGCCGCCTTCAACTACAAGACTGGTCCCGTGCTTGATCAACTGAACGACGCCGCACCTGACGGCATCGACGTCTATTACGATAACGTCGGTGGTGAATCTCTCGAAGCCGCGCTGTCAGCTTTGCGGGTGCATGGCAGGATCATCGCCTGCGGTGGCATCTCCAGCTACAACGATGAGAAGCCCAAACCCGGTCCCTCCAATCTCTTCAACATGACGACGAAGCGCCTCACGATGAAAGGTCTGATCGTTGGCGATTGGCTGGACCGCCAGAGCGAGTTCGAAAAGGAAGTCGGCGCTTATTACCAAGCTGGCGAACTGAAGAGCCTGGAAACCGTGGTGGATGGGCTCGATCAGGCAGTGCCTGCGTTCATCGGCCTCTTTGAAGGCAAAAACGTGGGCAAGATGGTGGTCAAGCTGTCATCATAATTTGGGCATCCACCATCCACCTCGAAAGTCGGCGGATGGATGGCGTGCCGGATACCGTTAGCCACCAGTTCCCCCTGACTTGCCATCAGGATTGGCCTCTTCGGGCGTGGTCAGAAACTTCTGTCGGCATTGCTCACTACAGAAGTAGAAGGTCTCGCCCTCATGGTCGGCATGAAGGGCGGTGGTGGGGTCCACGGTCATACCGCAGATGGGGTCTTGGGTTCCTGATTGATCTTGGTTCATAGGGATAGGTATGGTTTAGCGCTTCAGCTTTCTACTTTTGATCAGACCTAATCTTGATCAGTCGATCAAGAGCCGCACGCTTCCTGCCAGTCTCCTTCTCCGCCCGATCACCAAGTGTCTCAAGGTCCTTGGTTTTATCCGGTAGCTTTTCAAAGCTCCGCTGGTCCGCGCTGAGATGCGGTTTGGGTTCAATGGGGTCTGGTATCATTTTGGATAATGTTTTGGCAGGTGAGATCACATTCATGTGGGTGAGAATCCCGCAGCCGCCAGTGCAGCGCGCAATTTCGTCTTTCCGTCAGATTCAATGACATCGCCGTGTCCGACAATCACACGGTCGAAATCCCATTCGAGGATGGTCGCCAGCGAACTCTGGAACGCGGCCTTATCCTTCACTCCAGCCTTCATTGGGCGTGACATTCCTGGATGATGCTCGCCGCCCACTGCGACACGCAAAAGCAGCTCGGTCCAAATTGGCTCATCGCCGCCGAAGTTGAAAATCAGTTCCGTGATGATCAGCGTTCGCGAGGGAACGTGGAGTAGCGCAGTGTCGCGGGCCTCAGGTGCCCCTTGAATCTCCAGTGCGATCAGCTCACCTGCCCATTCGACAGGCGAAGGAACGATCAACCCAGTAGGGAATCCCACCACTTCTGAAAATCCCTCGGGAGCAAGAAAGGGAACAGTGGGAAACGCCTCGCGACCTTCCTTGGCGAATGTGTCATGCCGCAAGACGCCATCGAGCAACCATCCGGGCTCGCCCATCAAGCGAATCGAAGCCACGTCTTCTGGGGAAAACGGTGCTGTGGAGTGAATGACCAATTTTCCTGAGCGAAGTCGGATCAACGTCACATTACGCCGTAGGTCAGCACCGAGCATTTTCAGAGGATAGGCAAGCAGCCAGAGGTTTGCAGCGAGTGGTAGTGGTGTGGTGATTGTGTTCATAGGGAAATAGCGCAGATCACTTCTGGCGTGGCGGTTCGAGGTTGGTGCCCGGAGGCTGATGGCCTTTGCGCATTTCTGTCACGGCCGCCATCAGTGTCAGCGCTGCATTTCTGGCCTCCTCCATGAATGCGGTGTCCCGATCCAGCGCTTCGTGGCTCGTGGCATACGGCTCGTAGTAGCCGATGTAGCGATCAAGAACCGCCGCCGCACCGGCGGGCACACGCTCCATGTCAGTCAGCCAGTCGTGCAAGTTGCGCCGCAGGCTTTCGGTGCCAGCAGAGTCGCCGTGAGTGATGATTGAAAAGAGCCGTCCTTTGAGATGTCTCGGAAAATCCCAGCCTTTCAATTCGATCTCTTTGGCCTCAGCCGCTTCTTTTCCGTGGGTGCTGGTAGGATCAGGATTGCCGCCATCCGCACAGACAAGTCGATCCATCATCAGCTTCAACACACTCGGTGCCTGATACCAGTGGACGGGCGTCACGATCATCACGCCATGTGCGGCCACCCAGCGCGGATACAGCTCATTCATCCAATCGTGGATCTGGCCCATGTAGTGATTGGGGTAACACGAGCAAGGCCAGTGGCAGAGTGGCATGGCGGTGGAGACACACCCTTTGCACGGATGAATCTGGCGACCGTATTCGGAGTTGATCTGACTCAAGTCGAGGAAGTCCACGTCGAAGCCGCTCTCCTTCTCGATGCACTCGCGTAGGTGCGTGGTGACGCGGAATGTCTTTGCCATCTCACTCGGGCACGTTTCATCGGTGCGAGGAGAGGCCGAGATCAAGAGGATGCGCGATTTCCCGCCGCGATCCTCGAACTGCCGCTGAGCTTCCTGAATGGCCGCGCGCGTCTCCAGCCATTCGACAGAGAGTTCGTGCTCAGGATCAGCAAACTCCGGGCCAGCCTTCCGCGTGTGCGGACTTTTTCGACTGTCGGCGTATGCCTCCCACGCGATGGCCGTCAGTCGCTCCACTTCCGGCTTTGCTGTGTCGAAAGCCGGGTCCACAAACTGCGCCCGGTAGCGATGCTCGAAGTCCGAGCGTGCCAGTCTAGTGGAGCCTTGGCCGGTGCGGACTTTGGGTGTGCTTTGAGTTTCGTCGTTCATTGCGGGATTTCGTTGTTCACTAGGCTGTCTCTCAGCGGCGCATTGGGCTTGAAACTATGTCCTGTGAGGCGCGCCCGCTTCGCCAGAGTCACGTCGCGGTGCTGTTCGCCCTCTTTGGTTTCGGGCGGGGTTCCAGTCAGTCCCGCTGAGAGCGGTTGATAACCATAGCGGAGATTGTTGGCTCCGGTGTTGTCCCAGTATTCCGCCTGCTCTCCCCTCACGTGCAGCAAAACAAGATTGGGATCATCGGCACCATCCGGAAACCATGCTTTGCAAGACGGCTTCCAAATCCCACGGATCATGGCGCGGTCATCCACCACCGTCGCGCGGCCTGCGATGACCACGCAACTCGTGCCGCCATTCTGGCCATGCACCCCCACACGCGAGTCGGCTTCGATCTCAAGCACCTTTGCCGAGTCTCGGAACGTGAAGAGCCATAGGTCCGTGTGTTCGTCTACCCGTGCCACAGGCATGGGTAGAGTGTTTCCGCCAGTAGGCTCGGCCATGGTGGTGAGCATGACTGTGCTGAAGCGGGCGATTAGGCCGTGGAATTTATCCAGTTGAGTATCGTTCACACAGTTTTGGTTTTAGGTGCTACGGGAATTGGCGGGGAGTCAATAGGCTGGACGGAGGTTTAGTTTGCCCAGGAAGAAGAGAATCCGAATGCGCAGTGACTTGAAGTTTACCAAGCCTCTGGCGGCGTGTTTGAGGCTTTGGATCGTGGAGTTGATGCCTT
>CALQSQ010000192.1 GCA_943333275.1 Akkermansia muciniphila | reverse complement strand
TCATCGGCAAAAAATACCACGTCCAGCGGATAGGCTAAGCTGGACCGCAACTCCGGCGGTGCCCCAGCTGCGCTTGCCAACTCCAAACGCCCGCGGGAACTGCGCACCATCTGAATCGACTGCGCCTGCTCGCTGCGGCTCTGGAACCAATCCCCCGCCCACGTCATGTCGCGCAGACTGAACTGCTGGGCGCTGCCGCGGCTGTAGCCTGCCTTCAGGCGCGTCCAGCGTGAATCCATCAGCACCACCGGCGCCACCACCGCGGGTTCCTCCAGTGTGAAGGCACCGCCAAACAACAAACCGGTCCGGCAGATCTGTTCCTGCCGAAGAGTCACCGTGGCGGCCGTGGGATTCACATAAGCGATGCTCGTCCGCACTCCGTGCCCGCCCGTTCCATCGCTCAAAAGGATGTAACCAATCAGCAGCAAACTAGCCGCCAGGGAAATGAGCGGCGTGGTCCAGAACAATCGGTGCCGTCGACCGGGCTTGGCGAAGACAAACAAGTTCACCGGTCCCACCAGAATGCCAAAGATCACCAGGATCAGCCCCACCTGCCACATCGAGAAACTGCGCTCGCCCATGGCGCGGCTGAGAACCTCCCACCGCGTCTTGTAGGAGGCCTCCGGGTCCGGGTCACTGCCGTAATAATAGCGCTCGTTGTAACTGCGGTGCGTTGCGGTGCCGGTCTGCCGCAAATTTTGCAATTGAGGATGGGGCGATGCCACGTCGCTTTTTAAATTCGCAGGGTATTCGCTCTGCAGATGCGGGTTATCCAGCGACTTGAGATCCCATGTAAAATTCCGCAGCAATCCACAGCCATGGATGGGACCGGGAGAAGGAAACTGCAGCGTGGACCTCTCATTTTCCCCTGCCGTGTAAACCGTGACCACGCCACCGCTTTCCACCCACTGCAGCACGGCCGACCGAACCTCGGGAACCAGCGCCAGCCACTCCTGACTGGTCATGGAAAGGTAGTCCAGTCCGGCAAATGCCCTCCAATCGGCTGGCAGCTGCGCGGGATCAAACTCCGTCGCGAACTCTTCATTCGACCCCCGCGAACTTGGTCGAAGCCTGTTGAAGCGCGCGACATCATTTGCCGTCAACAGAATGGAAAATGCCGCGGCGGGCTGACCGGAATCGAGTCCATTCTTGATTCCCAGATAGGCATTGCAGGCTCCGGAGATCGTTACGGTCATATCCGCACGCGCTCCGCCATAGCTGTAAGCGCCATTTTGAGCACCAATCGCCAGGATCGGCAGCAGCAGCGTGGACGTGGTGCTCTGCGTTGGCGGAGCCGCAAAGGATTGCGCTGATTGGAGGATCTGCTCATCGCCCCCGAGGCGCACGGAGGATTTAGAAGCCAGGGAAAATCGCAGCGTTTCCGAAGTCTCATTTTTCACAGTGTAGCGCACCGCGTTGTAACCGGAATTCAGATTCGCCGAGAAGATCTGGTTGATTTCCAAATAGGATTTGGAGGTTGCCGGATCACCGATGGGATACCGTTCGGCATGGGCCGTCTGAAGCAGGGTCAAAAAGGATAGCACTGCACAAAGGGAATTCAGAGCCGGGGACCATGCCGCCATGCCATGATGCCCGTTGTTCATTCTGTCTCCCTGGTTCTTCATGATTTGAACAATCTCATCCCACCTTGTGCAGGGGCTTGGGCCAAGCGCCGTCCTGCACGGGCACTTCCTTTAAAATAGCCTCCACCACCTGCGGAGTCGTGCGCCCTTCGATCTTCGCGGCATAATCGAGAATGATCCGATGATTCAACACGGGCAGCGCCAGCGCGGCCACATCCTCGAAACTCGCGTTCAGGCGACCAGCCATCATCGCGCGCGCCTTGGCTGCTGAAGCCAGGCTCAGGGCCGCCCGCGGACTGGCACCGAATTTCACCTGCGATGACGCTTCGGACTGACCGGGGTGCGTGGCATCCACCACCCGGGCAATGTAATTTGCCACCACTTCGGGCAGGTAAATTTCCCGCGTGATCTGATGCAACTGCGCCAGCTGCGCGGGAGACAACACGCATTCCACCACGGGTTCCGCTCCCAGTTCACGATCCTGCACGATCCGCTGCAAGGTGGCGGCATCGTTGCGGGTCACTTCTATTTTAAACAGAAACCGGTCCAACTGCGCCTCCGGCAACGGATATGTCCCCTCCAACTCAATGGGGTTCTGCGTCGCCAGCACAAAAAAGGGATCGGGCAGCGCATGCGTCTCCCCCAACACCGTGACCCGCCGCTCCTGCATGGCTTCCAACAGCGACGATTGCGTCTTGGGTGAGGCCCGGTTGATTTCATCGGCGAGTACGAGATTGGTAAAAATTGGCCCCTTCGAAAAGACAAACTGCCGCCCTGCCGACGTTTCCTGCAAAATGGGATTGCCCGTAATGTCGCCGGGCAGCAAATCCGGCGTGAACTGGATCCGCCGCGTTTCCAACTGCAGCGTCTTCGCCAGCCCCTTGACCAATTCGGTCTTCCCCAGCCCCGGCAGCCCCTCCAGCAGCAAATGGCCGCGCGCAAACAATCCCGTCAGCACCAGCTCAATCAGCGGTTCCTTGCCAAATAATACGCCATTGAGCGCCCGGCGCAGTGAGGTCAATAAGGGTTGGGCCGCAGCCAGGTCAGATTCGTTGAGCATGGTAGTCGTACATTTCTAGACGGCGATACTGTCAGCGTCAATCAAAGGAAGTTGCGGATGCGATCACGGAACGGAAAGGACAAACGCGGGGCGCAGGATGTGGGCAGGTGAATAAAGAGCATGGCATCCCAAATACCAGTCCCTAAGCATACGATACTGGCCTGCCAATCAGTTCCCTACCGAAAGTTCACCAGCGCCCGCAGCGTCCGCAACGGGCTGATGGTCGGCGGAATCATCGAGCCGCTGCGCGTCCACGAGAGGTCGAGGCTGTCGCTGCCAATCATCAATGTGTCTGATAGGAATTTGCTTTTTCAGGTCGGCGCTGGGCGGGGGATCGGAATCGGGGAGTGAATAAAGGGACAGACAATTTATTGCGGAGTGTTCTCCGTGACTCGCTTTGATTTTCGAAGGTTGTCTTTTCGACCGGCTTATTCTACCGTCGCGCCACTCAGTTCGCGCACCACCAGGCGGAATTTGCCGCTGACGGGATCAATGTCCAGCGACTCGACCTCCTCGATCTCAAAGCTCACATTGCCCATCTCTTTCTCAGCAAGAATGGTGTTCATTCTGTCGCGGATGCGACCGCAGGTGGCCTGTCGTTCCCCGGCTGTCTGACCGGCATCCAGCTTCGCGCGGAACCGGAACGAGGTCTTGCTTTCCAGAACGATCTGCCAAGCGTTCAGTCCGCTGACAATCAATTCCACAATCACGATCGGATGAATGAAATCCTCCCGGCCATGTCGGTTGGTGAAGATGAGGGCGTCTTCGCAGCGACCGACGATTTCTTTTACTTTGGTGAAGGGGAGGTTGGTTGATCCATTCAAATCTGGCACCAACACGTCGTCCATGCGGTAACGAATCAGCGGCATCGTTTCGTTGAACAAGTTGGTGACGCAGGTGTGATCGGGCTTGAGTTCGAAAATGAGATCGTCCTCCAGCAGGTGCATGCCGTCGGAACCGGGAAGTGTCATGCCCATGTAGAGGTGTTCACTGGAGGCGTAGGCGTTCATGACGGGGACATGAAAGGCGCGCTCCAGACAGGCCTTCGTCTCCGGCAAAAGCGGCTCGCCGCCATTGCCGACGTGTGACGGCCTGATGCGGAGTTCGCCACGTTCCTGAGCTTCGCCCAGCACCTTGAGCACGGTTCCGTAGCCGGAGAGCACATGTGGCTGAAATTTATTCAGCTCGGCGATGATTTCCGACATGGGCCGACCGACGTCGAAAGTGCGCACATCATAAAAAAGATTATTGGTTCCGTGATTTCCGGTAAGGATCAGGCTGGCACCGGCGAAGTGACCGCGAGTGGCAGCGACGAAAGCTGTCCGTCGTCGCCAGCGCAGGGGCGCGGCCCGAACTGCGTGACTGGAACCCTTGATCCAAGCCTCATGCGAGAAAACGAAATAGCCCACGGTGCCCGAGGTGCCCGAGGTGTGGAGCACATGGAAGTGACCCTCGAATAATTCTTGCGGATCCGTCGACTGCGCGAGAAAATCGGCGATGAGATCCCGCGTGATGCGACGATCCGTGACGATAGCGTCAAAGTGCTTGATCACATCGTGCTTGGTCAGAACCGGAAAATCGGTGGGCAGGCAGGTCGCCGGGTTAATGCCGTGCTGGTCGATGATGGCGCGATAATAGGGCGAGTGACGTTGGACGAAAGAGACGAGCCGGCGGAACTTTTTGAGCTGCGCCGCTTCGAGTTTCTCACGTGAAATTCGCAAATTACGGTGGTGATCCCACAGGGTCTTGAGCCACAAATACGATTCTTTTGGAGTTAACAATTTCATAAGCAGCCTCTCGGCGGTTGCGCAACGGAGGCGAGGTTTGTGCCCGAAAGGCACTTTCATCAAGGGATAAATTTTTTGGGGTGGGCCGCGACGGATTTTCAGGGTGCCTGCCACCATCATCTCAATCACCCGATTTACCGATCGGTGATTCTGGAAAAATTCCTCGGAAACCAACCTGTGCATTAAAACGAATGATCGTCAGGGCGCGAAGATCGGGGGGCGATGCGCTTGCCATCAGAAAAATCCACAGCATTACCAACGTCCCCTCTGGAGGACTCACCCCCACTTACGCCCCTCTGCAGGAACCCTAATAGTATGCACCACGCGCGAAACACAGTGGTAGATGGCTGAAGGAAAATCCACAGGAACCTTGAGGCGGGGGCGGCGCATGGGGGAGCGGTCGTAAATATTGGGGAAACATCAAGATTTATTTTATTAAGGGACAGACATTTAAGATTTAAGCTGTCTTTTTGTCACTGTCTCAGTCTTTTTGTCAACGCAGAGCGTCCGGGAATCCCTCCGGGTAATGCGTTAGCTGCGCAGCAGCCCGAGGAGATAGCGGATTTCATCGTCCACCTGGGATTCGTCCGTGACGGTGCGGCGGATTTCATCGCGGAGGGTGACGCCGAATTCCCGGCGGAGGTCGAGAGCGGCTTGTTTCACGGCGCTTTCGCTCATGGCGAGAGCGGCGGCGATTTCCTGATACTTTGCGGTGTCCCCGCCGCTCAGCAGCCCACGTAATTGCAGGAACACGGGTTCGCGTCCGCGGGATTTAAGGCGGGCTTGAAGGGCGGTGAGTGCGTTGTCATAAACCGCCCGCGCCCAGCGGCGGTCGAAGGCGTCGTCTGCGATGGGCATGACTCCGGCGGCTTCCAGTGCGTCGAGGGAGAGAGGTTGCAGGCCACCGCCGCGCTTTTGGGCGGTGGCGGCGCGGTGTTGATCAGTGCGCCAGTGCTGGAGGGCGCTGAGGAGGAAGGAGCGGAAGAGGGCGGTGCCGGATTCAATCCGGCGCAGGAACTCTTTGCTGAGCAGGTGGGCGAAGAATCCCTGAACGTCGTCAGCGGCAGCATGGTGGTCGGCCCCGCGGCGGCGCAGGAAGACGTAAAGTGGCTGCCAGTAGGCGCGGGCCAGGCGCTCCCAGCCAGCGAGGGATTCCGAGGGCACTTCCCCCTGCGCCTGATGCAGCATGGACCATGCGGTGACGGGGAAAGCTCCGCCACCGGTCATGCTGGAATCGACTTGGGATGCGGAGTTGTCGGTTGGCTTCGTGATGGGCGATTTATGAGGCAAAGGCGGATTCTCTGCAAGCCAAAATTGGGTTTCCTCCAGGGCTGCCCGGAGGCTGCCTGAATTTTGTAGGAATTCCGGCTGACATAGGGCGGAAAATTTCGTGAACTAGGGCGTGTTAACACAAAATGCTTGCAACTTCTGTTTAAGGAGTAAGGTGAGCGAATGGAGATCACCGAAGCCCAATTTGAACGCATCGTCGATTGTCTGCCCCTTCAGCGCGGCAATGTCAGTCTGACCAATTTGCAGGTAATC
>CALQSQ010000191.1 GCA_943333275.1 Akkermansia muciniphila | reverse complement strand
GCCTTTCAGAAAATCATCGCGCCCCTGTTTCCCGAGCCACCGCCGAGCTTTGCCTGCTCGGTCATCACCAGGGATGGCCGGCGTGAGTTGATGGGATTTCTTGGCAAAGTGCTGACCGGAGGCTAGGATGGGCGGCTTATTCCCAACCACACAAACAACCCATGAACCAAATCGATCTTGAAAACCGCCACGCCATCGTCACCGGAGGTGCACGGGGCATTGGATTTGCCATTGCGCAACGACTGCTCTCCTCGGGCGCCAGCGTTTCCCTGTGGGATCGGGATGCCGCGGCACTGAAGGAGGCGCAGGCGACTCTGGGGAGTCCTGAAAAAACCCACACGGCGGTCGTGGATGTGACCAAGGCGGATTCCGTGGAGTCCGCCGTGCAGGCATCCGCTGGCGCCTTTGGAAAATTGGACATCCTCGTCAACAATGCCGGCATCGCCGGTGCCAACGCCAAGACCTGGGAGACAGATCCCGCGGAATGGCAGCGGGTGGTGGACATCAACCTTACGGGACCATTCCTCTGCTGCCGCGCGGTCATTCCTCATTTGCTCAAAAATGGCTACGGACGCATCGTCAACATCGCCTCCATCGCTGGCAAGGAGGGGAATCCAAATGCCGCCCATTACAGCGCCTCCAAGGCCGGAGTCATGGCTCTGACAAAATCCCTCGGCAAGGAACTGGCCACCAGCAACATCGCCGTGAATTGCGTCACTCCCGCCGTCATCGTCACGGATATTTTGCAGCAGTTGGCGCAGTCCCATATCGACTACATGCTGTCAAAAATCCCCATGGGCCGCTTCGGAAGAACGGACGAAGCCGCCGCGCTCGTGGCCTGGCTTTGTTCTGAAGACTGCTCTTTCACCACGGGTGCGGTCTTTGATCTCTCCGGTGGTCGCGCGACTTACTAGGCGGTTTTCGACTCCAAAATCAGCCATTCCATGATGCGTGGGCGATCCTCCGCCAGAGCCTGTTTGCGCACGCCGATGCTGAGCCCGTCGAGTTCGGGATAAATGTAATCACGCGCTTTCTGCACGTCGTCCACACTGGTGACGAGCGTTTGTTGGTGACTGTCCTTGAAGAGATCCAGCAGGTGGGTGGAAATGCTCAGATCAATGAAATCGTGCATTTCAATCAAGATGTCATGACCCAGCAGGGCATCGCGTACGGCGGGATTGAATAATTTTTTCTCGTAGCCTTCGCAATCGCAGATGATGAGGGATTTGCCCGCAGGGCGGAACGATTGCAGGGTGTCGGCATCGCAAAACTGCTCCACTTTCACACGGTCGCTCACGCCATTGAGCGCAGCCATGGCCGTGCAGAGGCAGCGGGCTTCCGCATCAAGGTCATAAGCGGTGACGAGGCATTGCGGCATTTTCAACGCGCAACCAACAGCGTAGTAACCTTCCGCACAGCCCACATCGCTCAACTCTGCGTAGCCCTTGGCCATGAGCCGCTCCAGAACCGGGTGCAACTCGCGTTCATAGGACCCAAGCAGTTTGGGCATGAACGCACTGCCCGCCGCCTGGGCTCCGGGGTATTTCATGCCGGCAAACGGGCCGTGGAGCACGACGAGATCGCGGGCCAATCGATCATGCAGTGCCTCAAAGAGCACCGCATCCTCCCCCTGCACATAGGCCATGCGGAAACGCTTATAGAAGTCGGCAGCCTTCACCAGCGAGCCGTCCAGCACCTTGCATATTGCCGGAGACTGGGCCATGCGGTGCAGGGTGGCGACGGCGGCTTTTTTGAATAACATGGCTGAGATTGGATTGGGAAAGTGGTGAGGGATCAGGGGAAAATCGCGCGGAGTGGCCAGGCGGGAAGGGCAAACCCAGCGGGCAATTATATCCAGAGATTGCACTGACTGCAAAGCCGATTTCCGATCACCGTGTCGACCCGCTTGAAGTGGTTAGTCTCAGCGCGGGGGGGGGGGGGCTGGTTTTCATGGAGAAAGCCAGATTGATTCCATCAATCGCGTTGCAAATTCACAGTGCGCGGTTGGAATTATTGAGTCTAGGATCCGTCCACACTCCTGAAACCGCACCATGAATCGTAAATTTATCCTTATTCCAATTCTCGCTATCGCCGCCTTTGCACCCGTCCAGGCTGATGTGAAACTCGCGGCACTCTTTTCCGATCATGCGGTTCTGCAGCGTGACAAGTCACTTCCCGTCTGGGGATGGACGCATCCCGGGGAGCTTGTGCAGGTTTCGCTCGGTGCCAGCAAGGGCGAGGCCAGGGCGGCGGCGGATGGGAAATGGATGGTGAGGCTCGCCGCCCAGCCTCTGTCGAAGGAACCGTTGAAGCTGACTGTCTCCTCTAAAGGTGAAACGATCATTCTCAACGACATTCTCCTCGGCGATGTCTGGCTGTGCAGCGGACAATCGAATATGGACATGGTTTTGGGAGGATGCCAGGCACCGGAGGATATCAAGACGGCGGAATTTCCATTGGTAAGGCAGTTTGCTGTGGAAATGAATTTTGCGTCCTCGCCGCAGAAGGAAGTGAAGGGCCAGTGGAATGTCTGCTCGCCGCAATCAGCCCCCGGATTTACAGCGGTGGGATTTTACTTTGCCCGCAAAGTTCATCAGGAGACAGGCGTGCCCATCGGCATCTTAAAATCAGCGGTCGGGGGCACGAACATTGAGTGCTGGATGTCCCAGGAGACATTGTTGGAGACGCCATCGCTGGAACCTTTTGCCAAAATGATGCGTGATTCCCTGGAGTTGTGGCGCAAGGAAACGGCGGAACGTCTGCCCGCCATTGATGCCTGGAGCGCTGCAGCCAAGGCTGCCCTGCGCGATGGTAAGCCGCTGCCGAACGCCCCGGCGTTTCCAGATTATCCCTTCGGTGAAAAATTATTCCGGCCCCGCTGTGTGACGCTGCACAATGGCATGATCGCCCCACTTATGCCCATGGCTCTGCGCGGTGCGCTCTGGTATCAGGGTGAAAACAATGCCGACGGGAATCTGTATGTGGAAAAGACCGCCGCCAAACTCGCAGCCTGGCGCAAGGGATTCGAAAATCCGGACCTGCCTTATTACCTCGTCCAACTCGCTGGCTGGCAAAAGCCCAACGAGGATCCGGCGGGCGGCGAATGGGGGCCGATCCGGGAGGCCCAGCGGAGGTGTCTCTCCATTCCTCGCACGGGCATGGCCAGTGCGGTGGACCTCGGAGATGCGGAGGACATCCACCCCCGCAACAAAGCCGACGTTGGTGAGCGACTGGCCCTGTGGGCGCTGCGAGATGAATATGGCAAGGCCGATCTGGTTACCAGCGGTCCGCTGTTCCGGGAGATAAAAGTTGAAGGGGGCAAGGTTCGTCTCGTTTTTGATTCGCTCGGTGGCGGGCTTATGACTGCTCACAAAGCTGGGCGCACGCCAACGGTCGAGGACAAAGGTGCCAGGCTGCAGCGTTTCGCCATTGCCGGGGAGGATCGCAAATGGCATTGGGCGGATGCCGTGATTGATGGGGACAGCGTCGTCGTTTTCTCCCCGGAAGTACCTGCTCCGGTAGCGGTGCGCTACGCCTATTGCAGCAATCCCGCAGGTGCGAACCTTTACAATCGCGCCGGTCTCCCGGCTTCGCCCTTCCGGACGGACAACTGGTAACCGATCCTTTTCAGGGCATCGTCTCGTTCCTGCTAGGCCCGCAGGAAGATCCCTCTGCGGTAGAGAAAACGGGCGGTCAGGAGGATCAGCGCGAAGAGAGTGATTTGAGTCACCCATGCCCATTCGCCGTTAACTTCGCCCAGGATGCGCCGATTGAGGATTTCGAAAAATCCCAACCCTTCCATGAGGTAAAGCGTGAGGGGATTGGCACCGATCCAAAGGAAGGGTGTGCACCAGGTTTTCTTTTCGCGGACGTCGATGATCCAGTAAAAGAGCGTCAGTGCGAGCAGGCTCACTCCCGAGGAAACTAAAACAAAGCTTGATGACCAGAGTTTCTTCACCACGGGGAAATAGGGATGCCAGGCCCATCCGAGAGCAAGCAGGGCTATGCCGACGATCATCATGGAAACGGTTTTGCGAACCACGGAAAGATCCTTTCGCAACCACTGGCCGGCAAGCAACCCAAGGATGGCGTGGGCAATCGCGGGCACTGTGCTGAGAAGACCTTCCGGATCATGATCGCCGTCATATTTTCTCCCCGGAAGCCAGATTTTATCGAGATAATTGGTCAGGTTCATGCCTTCGGAAAAGTTACCCACCCCAGCCCCGGGAACGGGGATGAAGGCGAGCATGAGCCAATAGCCGATGAGCAGCGAAGCAGCCGTGAGGATCAATCCACGCGGACCGATCCAGAGGGAAAGAATCCCAGCCGCCGCCGAGGCGATGCCGATGCGTTGGATGACCCCGAGCCAGCGAACATTGTGAATTCCCTCTTTCATACCGCCCGAGTAAATGACCCCGAGCACAAAGATGATCACGGCACGCAGCAGCAGGTGACGGACCGCCCCGGACCTCCCTGAGGCAGCGAGACGGCGGGGAACGGCAAAGGCGAGCGAGACGCCTGAAAGAAACAGGAAGGTTGGAAAAATTGCATCCTCAAACCGGAATCCCTCCCAGTCCGCATGGCTGAACTGCACGCTCAGAAACTGCTGCACGGGAGATCCCAGCGCGAACCGATGTAGCAGAATTTCGAATATTTCGGCCAGTCCAAGAATCCAACACATGTCAAAGCCGCGTAACGCATCCAGCGACATCACGCGCTGTGAGGAAGATTTATCGAAGTGTGTTTCCGAAAATTTCATTCTGGGTGCCTCAGTTTCTGGAGGCCAGTGGTGACAGGAATCGGAAGATTTCACAATCATTTTCTGAACCCACTTTGTCCTGGCTAGGAACTGAGCGGAAACGCCCAGGTCATCGGCGTCCAATCTCCCGATTTCCAGCCATCCTTGGTGCCAAATTCCCGGATGCGAATTTCCCCGGGACTGACGGCCACGTGCAGGAAGGCCTGACTCGGAGAACCGAAGTGGCCTGCATTGTCGGTATTTAAAAAGGGAATGCCGGCGGCCGCGCCGGTATCCTTGGTTCCATTCCAGCGAAAAATATTTCGGGCGTGAGTATGGCCGCAGGCGGAGGCAGCCACGCGGTAGGCTTTGAGGGTGGCGTAATAGGCATGCACATCGGCGTAATCCCATTCATTTTGCAGCACCTTTTCGTCGGCCACCACCTCCGAATAGCGGGCCACGTCCACATGATGGATGAGCACGACGGGGCGACCACTGGTGCCCACGTTGTCGGCCAGATCGCGCTGGAGGAATGGCAGGCTACCCAGAGCGCCATACCTCCGCTTGCGCGCCACCTCCGGCGTGTCGCCCACGATAATTCCCAGGGCGACGAAATGCACCCCGGCCCAATCCCAGGAGTAATGCAGGCCATTCTCAGAGACACCCGTCAGTCCGGCACGCTTTTTGTTGCGGGCCTTGATCGCATCCACCATTGCCGTCTCGCCATGGGGCCCATCGTGATTGCCATGAATTTCGCGCACTGCCCAGCGGAGCTTCCCATCGCCTCCGTTCAGCCCCCAGTCCGCAATAAATGCCGCCGATTCCGTTTCCACCACTTTTGCCTTGGATGGCCCCTTGTCGCCATTGTCGATAAGGTCGCCGGCGTGAATGACGCCGTGGGGCACAGGAACAATGCCTCCACCCGCCTTTTCCGAAAACTCTGTTCCCGGAAGTTTGTTCAACCAGCCGATGAGTCGGGAGTTGTAGTCGGCGGAGATGGGATCCATTTTGGAGATGTCCTCTGCATCGGCGCAGTAGTGCGTGTCCCCCAGCAGGAAAAAAGACGCAACGCTGTCCTCCGTGGCTGCTTTGGATTGCGTAGGAAGGAGGGCGCCGGTGCCACTGGCGAGCGCGAGATGGTGGAGAAATTGGCGGCGGGTGGAATTCATGGATTCAGTCTGGCAGAACCACCGAAGAAGAACCAATCATATTTCCGTCCCAGGTTCGGCGCGCTGCGGCACCAAAGAAAATGCGAGTGCCTGCCTGGTCATGATGGAGAAAG
>CALQSQ010000190.1 GCA_943333275.1 Akkermansia muciniphila | reverse complement strand
TTTCTTCCTTGCCCTCCGCTCCAGCAAGGCAAAGCCGCTCTCAGGAACATTTCGATGCGAAATGCCCAGCTTTGGGCCTTTCTTCAAAGGCAGGACTCTCACAAAATTGTGCTTCGGGATGTCTACCCACGAAATTCGTGGAAGAACCACTTTTTGATTTCCGATAGAAAACCGTTGGCGTGCCGTTGTTTAAGTATTGGCACGCTTCACTCTCCGGCCTATGTCAACCTCACTTTGTGATTCCGACGAAACCGCATGCCTTGTGCAAGGGGAGTTCTGTTTTCATTCGAGTTGGGAGAACGGTATTCCAGGGGCTGACCGCTATGAAATCTTTTTTGAAAGAGATTTGAACCAACGGACGTATGCCTGCGTCGAAGCCCTGCCGCCGCGATTTCCAACCCAAAGCTGACACTTATTTTATGAAATACCCCTTATGGATGCGTTCTGAAATATTCCCTGTTCTCGCCGCTCTGGCCTATTTTTCCTGTTCAGGAGCCTGGGCGGAAGCAGAACCCGCGAATCCCATTTACACCGCCGATTTTGAAGCTCCCCTCTACACCCCCGGTGACGTGAAAGGCCAGCAGGGCTGGACGCTGGAGCAGGGGCGGGCCGAGATCGTGACGGGCACCGCCCACGCCGGCACGGCCTGCCTGCAACTCTTTGGCGGCGAACCCTTCACCCAGGCCAAACTGCAGCTTCCCGCTCCTGATCCCCTGGCCCGGGTGACGTTTGTCGATTTTTGGATTCTGCCCGTGGCCGCTGAGAAAGAGAAAACGGGTGAATTGCTGGATGTCGATGGGGCGCGTCTGGGATTTTTCCGGACTGCCGAAGATCCCCAACTTGGAGAATTCTGGGTCTTTGATGGCAATCCTGCGACGGAGGGCGATTGGGTGCAGACGGGCCTGCGTCTGCCCGTGACCGCAGAGTCAGGCCTGGCCACGCAATGGGCTCGCATTACTCTGCGTCAGGACTTCGCGCGCCAGCTCTGGGACGTTTCTTTCAATGGTCGGCTGGTGGGTGCCAATCTGGGCTTTCAGGATGCCGACATTCTCCACACGGAAAATTACATCATCATGGGGGACGCCTCGGAATCCGTCTTTCTCGACGACCTCATCATCCAATCCACCAATCCCCTCGGCCCCGACACGGACGCGGACGGAATGCTGGATGCCCAGGAAGCGGAACGCGGGTGGCTGGTCGATGCAGATGACCGCGATCTTCCCCTTACGGCGGACGTTACACGCCTCGAAGCCCTGGTGATGGGTGGCCAGGTACCAGGCCTGCTCGGCAGACGTCCACGCCCCACGCCCCCGCCTTCCACGATCCATGCCAACGGCACGGAGGAAGATCGGGATGCAGACTTGATGGCCGATGCCTGGGAACTCGCCCACGGTCTTAATCCCGAGGATGGCAGCGATGCCAGTCTCGACCCCGACAACGACGGTCTTACGAATCTCGATGAATATCTGCTCAGCACCGATCCACACATCGTGGATGACCGCAGCCAGCATGTCCGTCAAGAGACGGGGGAAGTCTCCACCCGCCTTGCCGTGCGCGTGGATCGCGAAGTCCTCCACAAGTCTCGCTTGGAAAAATCCCCCACCAAGGCCCGGCAACGCCTGGAGCGCTCCCTCCGCCATCAGGAACTTCCCGGAGACCGTTGAGCCACATCTTCAGCCATCTCAATCTTCACTATTTCAAAATTGTCTCCATGAGAATTTCACCTTTCCATCCAACGCTCGTGCTGGCTTTTTCCATCCTCAGCCCCTGGCATTCCGCATTCAGCCAATGCTGCGGTGGGGCATCGGCATTCGGCACAGCGGGAGGCAACCCTGGCTCCTCGGTAGCCACGGATTTCGGGCCGCGTGAGCGCCTTCTGGTTGATTTCCTGGGTTCGGCACCTGCATCTTATACATATGGAGACAATACCTGGCCGGTGAACAATCTACCTGCTGGACAATCCGGGGGTGTCCCAACCCAACACCTCGTTCCCAAAGCTCCGAGTCTCAGTCAGGGAACTGCGGGAGTGCCAGTTCAGTCGTCCCTTACAAGCGGCACTGCCAAAAGTTCGACGGAGAGCAGCACGGACAAAGCAGATCCCGACTGTCCAAAGGTTTACAGCACAGCACAGTCGCCTCTCCTGCCTCCTCCGTCCCCACCCTACCCCCGCGCTCCACTTAACCCCAACTCACAAACCACCTCGCAAACCACGGTCATCGATGGCAGACCAGCCGCAACCTACCGGAGCAACGCCGGAGCCGCCGGCACTGCCTACCCAACCGTTTTTCGTGACTCAAGAGAGCAAGGTAAATTGGCTGTATCCATCACCGGAGGCAGGTTGATCAACATCAACGGTACGATCACCGAACAACCTGCCATCGTAAACATTGAAACTACGTTGGGCCGAGACTCACTCGGTTATGGTTCAAGCGGGGTCATTGATGTCAATCCCTTTGCCGCAGGGCAGCCAACTCTGACGGTCATTGATAATTACCGGATCCCGAGTGGCGTGCCAGTGACAATCACAGGTCCCGGATATAACACGCGAGAAGTGCATGCACCTGAGGGAGTCGTCAGCATCACCCCTTATATCCCGGGTTCAACGGCCGTTGCCACTCTCACCATTGCCGCGTCCACATCCGGCCGTTCCGCAGTCATCCAACCCTTACCCGGTTCCAGCGCCCCGGCCACCATGTACACTCTTGGTCACAGCGTCGTTGAAACAAGCACCGGGCAGCCGACTAAAACGACCCTCATTTGGCGTGGCCAGGATGCCAACGGAACGACCAACAACACCTATGGAATGGTCAAAACTTCATGGGGTGGGACAGATGCCCTCGAAGAGACGTTTGTCAGTTCCCACGACGAGAGTGCCACTTTCCGCACGGTCAAAACCACCAAATCCTATATCAGTGGGGCAATCACAACCACTCTGGAGGAAAAGACCGATCACGTAAGCCTTTTTTCCTGGGGAGAACAATCCACCTCGACGAAGATCACGACAGAAGCCTTGGGCGGTCTGGGAATCGAAACGCAATATGCCTACTGGGACCCGCAGAGCGAAGGGAGTCCCGACACCACCGATCCCAATTACGGCACCTTGAAACTTCAAGTTAATCCGGACGGTTCGTGGGCTGCCTACTACCAGGAAAATCTTACCCAGACCATTGACGGAATAGATGTGCCGGTCAAACGCTCCTGCACCATTCGCCCTTGGAAGAATACCGCGCCTCCGGATGCCTCCGATACCTTGGAGGAACTGAAAGCCCTGACTGGTGTTGTGGTCACCCAGACTGACAGGGGAATCAAAATGGACACTGCCGGCACGTTGTTCACCCATGTCAAAACTTTGGTTAATAATATCACCACCCAGCGTTCCGAAACCACGCTTGTGCGCACTGCGGCAACGATCTCCGGGAACGTCACCGTACCGGCTACCAGTCTGCGCATTTCCAAATCCTTTTTTGGCTCCGGTGCCTCAGACTTCTTTGCCACCGTCTCCGCACTCGATGACCAGGACCGGCCCACAGACGTTTACCGGCTGAAAAAGGGTGCGACCGACCCCATTCTGGCGAACCGCATTTCCCGCACGCACTATGTTTACAACTCCGGTGGTTCAGCGGCAGCTTTCCCTTTCTACACGGATAGCGGGACCTTCACCTTCTCTGATTCCTGCGATGTCACCACGGTGGAGACAGAGGCAGACCTCCCCTTTCATTTTAAATCGGTATCCGTGGTGGAACGAGCCACCGGACGGACGCTTGTTGAAGACCGGTCGATTACGAATGACGGAGGGACAACCTGGCTCCCTATCGAAAACCGAAAGCACGATTTTGACACCCGAGGCCGACCTACGACCACCACGCTCAACGGAACGATTGTTGAGGAAACCCTCGCCTACCCCTCCACCTATGTGATGACCCGCACTGATGCCGAGGGCATGACCACCACGACTTACGATGCCTTCGGACGGGTCCTTTCCCAGAACGAAGACACGCTCACGTTGGGGGCGTTCTGGGTGCCCCAGCGCGTCACCACCAACACGTACGCCCGCCGCCTCGACGGCAATGCCGCCCCGGTGATTGGTTACAAAGTCACCACCACCGTTGCCGCCTACAACAACGGTGCCGTCGGCCCTTCGAGCCAACCCATTAGTTCCTGGAGCGCCAACAACGTGGGATCAAGTTACCCCAGCGGCAATTGGAGTCGCAGCAGCATTGCTCAGATCGATGGTGCCGGGCGCTCCATTTACGCCATGGACCCGCTTGGCGTCGTCACCACCACGGCTTACGACGGGACCACCACGACACTCAGCTACCCAGCAGCCACCCCAGCCGTGGTGCCAGTCGTCACCACGACGTTTCTGGACGGTCGGATCAGCTCCCAAACTGGCGACACCGTCCTGACCCGCAGCTACGACTACCCGCTGCCCACCACCGCTTACGAGACGCTTGAAACCAGCGTGACCGCCGCAGGGGGAAGCCTCGCCACCACCACCACCAAACGGGACGGACTGGGCCGCATCCGGTCGGTGCAAGCTCCCACCTCCGCCACCTCCCCGACCACCCCCGTGCTCAAAGTCACGGAATATACCTACGACGACGAAGGGAAAATCCAAGCCATCCGGCGGCCCGGAACGGGTGCGGGTGCCACTTATTGTGAAGTTTACGCCTACGAGCAGAGCCCTCAAGTCACGAAGTCTGCCCTTGGCACAGATGCTCTCTGGGACAGCGGCGACGCCAACCAGCATATCGAAACCGTCACCTATGTCCAGCATGACGGCCTCTGGTGGCAGCAAACCAAGATCGGGCCTTCTCCCCTTGGCGGAACTCCGGGCGACTTCACCTCCATGACGGAGACCGCCCTCGGCCCCTGGGCCTACGAAGGACCCAAATGGCTTGCGGGCTGGACCATCACCTACCTGCCGGATGGAGCCACCCAGAAAGCGGTCAGCGCCCGCAAGATCTACCTCACTCCCACCGGAAGGAAAAGGGAGGTGCTCACCTACCTGAATGGCGCACTGCAATCGACCCAGACGTATCTCAACGGCGTCGCCTACAAATTCGAAAACCCCAATATTGGATCCAACACCTTCACGATTTCTCCACTGCGGGAATGGCTCGTCGAACCCTCGTCCAGCACTCTCTTCTGGCCACGCGTGGGCCGGACCCCGACCACCGGCCAGGTGATCGTCAAAGCCCTGCCCGTGGCGACCGGCAATAGTTACGGCGATACCCTGGAGACCTACACCTACTGGCTCGCAAGCAGTGGTCCGGAAGCCGGATTGCTGTCCACCAAGGCCATCCAGGCGGTCCTTTCCCCCGCCGTGATCACCTCCTCCACCACCCGCTACGACTACAACGCCCGCGGTCAGTTGACAAACCAGTGGGGAGGCGGAACCTATCCGGTGGCTTACACCTACGACAGCGAAGGCCGGATGACTACCCTGAGCACCTACCGTGCGGGGAGCTTTACCGCGACCACCTGGGCGGCGGCGGCTGATGCTGCGGCGATGGCGGGCCAGACGCCGGATGTCACCATCTGGACGTATGCTCCCGGCTTTTCCCAGCCCTTGCAGAAAACCTACCCACCGGACCCGGTTTCCAACCCGCTCAACAAGCAACTCCTCTACACCTACTACGACAACGGTAGTCTGGCCACGCGGATCTGGCAGCGGGGCCTCACCACCACCTATTATTACGACAATGTCGGCAGGCTGCATGAGATCAGCTATTCCGATGGGGTGACGGCGGGCGTGACTTTCGCCTATCTTTCCACCGGCCACCTCTTCCAACGGGGAGACGGCACGGGCATCACTACCTACACCTACACGGCGGATGGCCGCGTGGCCAAAGAATCCACCATGGGTGGCCTGAATGGTGCCAGGATTGTTGAACGTCTCCTCGACTCTGACCTGCGACTAGGCACCCTCCAGGCCAACTGGGAAGCCGCCAGCATGCCGACCCTCACCTACGGCTACGACAGCGCCCAGCGCCTGACCCAGGTGACGGGCGGGGGCCGCCAGGTCACCATGGACGCCTTCAATGTCAATGGCTACCCGGTGACAACCACCTACAAGATTGCCGATGCCGGCGGCAG
>CALQSQ010000189.1 GCA_943333275.1 Akkermansia muciniphila | reverse complement strand
TCTCCGGGGAAATGACCCCGCTTTCCCCCTCGCAGCTCACGCAGCGGCGGCCGTTCGCCTGTTACTGGGGCAGTTTGCGAGTAACGGTGAATTTCACTGCATCGATCTGCTGCGCGGGCATGGAAGTTTGGGCTGCATCGGTGGGGGCTGCCGCCATGCAGACACTTTCGTTGGTTTTGCCACCTTTGATCACGAAGGCGAAGGAACGCTTGGAATCCTCCACCCAAGCCCAGTGGCCAACGGGGCGTGCGTTTTGAACCACGATGCCAAGGGGTTGAAATTGGAGAGTTTCTCTCCCAAAACGCCACTCACCCGCGAGCTTTTCCACGCCATCGAATTCAGACAGCCTGGTCTGCTCCAGGGCGTGAACGTCGGTGAGGATTTTGCTCATTTCTGTGACCGGCAGTTGTTTGGCTTTTTCCAGCAGCCAAGTGATGACTCGTTGGCGTTTCTTAGTGAGAGTTCCCTCCAGCGTTGCGCGTTGCAAGGCTTCGTCGGTATTGAGCTTGAGGAAACTTGGATCCTTGGACACTGCCCCATCGCCGGGAAGCTTCTTCATGATGAAACCCACTTGATCGGAATTGATCCCGCGCATGAACCCAGTCTCCATTTTTGATAAATTCCCAAAACGGCCACCTCTTGTTATTAGCACTCCTGCCTCGTAGTCCACCCATTCCCAAGTCATAGATTTGCCAGCGTCCACTGTGTCTCGACCGTTCATTGCGAACTCATGGGTGCCGCTGCCGCCCCAGGTAAGCTCCCATTTTCCCACCAAACCAATCAAGCGCTTGAAATTGGTTCCAGGAGCTTCCAGCAGCGGCAAAGCGGGATCCGCGCTTTTCAGGAAAGTGGAGGCACTCAGCATGTCCCCGCGTTCATCAGGTCGCGCCGTCAGCGCTTTTTTCACCAAGATCTCGGCGGTGACCTGACGCATGCCGAGCAGATTCTTCTCCAATTTCACCCGTTCAACTGACTGAAATTCCTTCCACTTATCCATGATGCCGGTGGCATCGGCAGAGGTTTGAATCTGAGGATTGACGACTTGCTTCTCCTTAGGGTCAGCATTGAAGAACTTCCAGAAATCCTCATCACTCACCTCTTCTGCTGGACACGCTTGGCAGCAGACGAAAAGGAAGTTCACCAAAAAGAGAGACGTTTTTTTCATAGGGCTTCTAAGGGTTGGAGGCGCGACTCGGTATGTCTAATCAGCTATCGAAGTGTTGGTGTAAAGCTCAAAGATGCATCTGGTGCGGTCGCCTGAAGTGGGCCGACTTGAGGAATGAGAACCAGCACTGGACCACCTGAGGCTAGAATTTCAAACCATCCGTTTCCAACCAGCCGGTGCAGTGGTCGGAGCCGGGGATGTGGGGGAGGATGTGCGTTTCCCCTGACCTCGAACATCCGGAAGCGTCGCAGGATGGGGGCTCGAGCGTTGTGCCAGGTGTGTTATGGGTTGGCGACGTGCTGGCGGATGGATTTCCTCCTTGCCAAGGTCCGGCGCGCCTGCTTTTCTCGGGCCACTTTATGAGCGCAGCTATTTACAATCGGAAAAACCCCTGTCTGGCGAAGTTGAAAAAAGCGGTGCGGCTCTCTGCGCCGGACTCGCCCAAGGATACGCGGCATTATGAACTGGATCTGAGCGGATCGGGGATGACATTTGAGCCGGGGGATTCGCTGGCGGTGCTGCCGACGAATGATCCGGGGTTGGTGGAGGAGGTGCTGGCGGCTCTGGGATGCAGCGGGGACGAGGCTGTGAATGATCTGGATGCGAAACCCACGACGTTGCGCGAGGCGCTGATTTCCTCCTGCGCCATTACGGTGATCGATAAAAAATTCCTGCAAGCGATCGTGACCAAGGTGGGCGAACCGGCGGCGGCGCTGGCGGAGTTGCTGGTGCCGGAGAGGAAGGAGGATCTGGCAAAGTATCTCTATGGGCGCGAGGTGATCGATTTCCTGCTGGAGTATCCGCAGGCGAAGTTTGAGCCGCAGGAATTCGTGGCGACGCAGAAGAAGGTGCTGATTCGTCTGTATTCCATTTCCAGCAGTCTGAAGGCGCATCCGGAGTCGGTGCATCTGACGGTGGCGACGGTGCGGTATGAATCGCGGGGTCGGAAGCGGCTGGGGGTGGCGAGCACGTATCTGGCGGAAAGGATCGATGAGAACACGTTGATTCCCACGTTTATCAATCCTGGAAAGGGATTCAGGCTCCCGGAACCGGAGGCAACTACGCCGGTGATCATGTGTGGTCCGGGCACGGGCATCGCCCCGTTCAGGGCATTCCTTCAGGAACGTGCCGCGACGAAGGCGGCGGGGAAGGCGTGGTTGTTCTTTGGGGAGATCAGTCGCCAGACGGACTATTTCTATGCAGAGGAATGGGAGGCGTATCTGGCGTCCGGTGTGCTGACGAAGCTGGATCTGGCGTTCTCGCGGGATCAGGAAAGGAAAATTTATGTGCAGCATAAAATTGTGGAGGCTGCGGAGGAATTTTTCGCCTGGCTGGAGCAGGGGGCGATCTTTTACGTGTGCGGCGATGCCTCGCGCATGGCGGCGGATGTGGATCGGGCGCTGCATGAGGTGATCGCCACGGCAGGAAAGATGTCGGCAGAGGATGCCCAGGCTTATGTGGCCCGGATGAAGGAGGAGAAACGTTACCGTCGCGATGTTTACTAAGGGCATGGATGACCGGAGATCAGGCCCATGAAGCGAGCGCTTTTTGGCGGCACGTTCGACCCTCCGCATCTGGCGCATACGCAGTTGGCGGCCATGGCGGTTGCGGAGGTGGGGCTGGATGAGGTGATTTTCCTCCCCTGTCATCAGTCGCCCCACAAGCAGGACCTGCCGCAGGCCTCCGATGCGGACCGACTGGCCATGTTGCGGCTGGCGACAGAGGGGCTGCCTTGGGCGAAGATTTCGGACTGGGAACTGCGGCGGGCGCAGCGATCGTTTTCCTGGGAAACGGCGGAGCATTTTGCCGCCGCTGCTCCGGGGGAACCGTTGTATTGGATTCTGGGGGTGGATCAGTGGCGGGCTTTGGAAAAATGGAGCCATCCTGAGAAGCTCGCGGAGTTGCTGACCTTTATTGTGCTCGGAAGGGGTGGGGAAGTGCCGGAGATCAAACCCGGCTGGCGGGGCGTTTTTCTGCCCGGGCAGATTCCTGGCAGTGGCACCGAAATCAGGGAGCAACTGGCGCGTAACGGCGAAGTGCGGGGCGTGCTGCATCCGGAGGTGATCGATTTTATCCGACGGAAAAATCTTTACCGATCGCAGGAAGAATAAAAAATGGGGATTCCGATCCTTTAAGCTTGCCGAATAATCCCCTCAAGCGTAAGGTAAATTTCAATTACGACACGCAGGATTGAGATTCGACCAGCAATTCTGCGGTAATTGGGCCCCTATTTTCCGATGACAGAAACTGCCTTATCACCGAGTCAGGACGCGCGTATGCGCCTCCGGACGCTAGTTCTAGATGCCGATGAAACCCGTCGTGAAGAGTTGACGAGAATTCTCACCAACGAAGGGCTGCGGGTCTTCAGCTGCGGAAATATTGAGCAGGGCCGCCAGGTGTTTGACGAGCATGCACTCGTGATTGCTCCGCTGAATGGCGATTCGCAGGCGGTGGTGGATTTTGTGCACTGGCTGCGCACGCGGTCGGGTCGCACGCAGCCCTACGTGCTGGGCGTCGGGGAATACCATGGCCCGGCCTCCGAATGGCATGGATTCAACGAATTTGTGCCCGGTCCCCTCGATGAAACGACCGCCAAAAACTGCCTGGAAGCGGCGCGCCGCTGGCATGGGTGGACGGTGGAAATCAGTCAGGGCATCCGCCCGGTGCTGCCTCCCCCGGTGCTTCGCCGCGCGACCCCGCCCGAGGTCACGCCAGTCCCAGCACCAGTTGCGGTCCCGGACCTGCCCGTCGAAGAGGAAACGGACGCATCCTTTGACTGGAATGCAGCCATCACGGACGAGTTGTTGGAGCCACCCGTCGAGGTGGAGCTGGCCCCCTCGCCCCTGCATGCGCTGCCCATCGCAGTGGCTCCCTCGCTCGCCGAGAATGCCAATGTGACGGTGACGGACGACCTGCATTTGCAAATCAACGAGGCCTCGCCCTTTGGCCTGCTGCTGCTCGATGACGCGGCCAATCTGATCTATGCCAATCCACAGCACCGCGCCGTGCTCGGGATCACAGTGGAGGAAGCGGGTGGCCTAGCCGCCTGGCTGGAATTCGGCTGCGCCGTGGAGCCCCCTAAATTGAAAGCCACGCTCGACACCTGGTGGGAGCGTGTCTGGAGAAGGCGGCTGCCCCTGGTGCTGACGATGCGCAGTGCGGAAAGTTTGCTGAAGGAAATTGAGTTTCGCCCCTCGCGCTTGCCGGATGAACGGCTGCTGGTGGCGATCTTCGATGTCACGGATGCGCGCCGCGAGGAGGAATCCATGCGGACAAGCGAGGCGCGATTTAGGAATCTTTTCCTGCAGATGCCCAGTCGCGTGGTGGTCGTAAATGCTGCGGGTAACATCACCGATGTGAGCGGTGCGTTTGAGCAACTGGTGGGATGCTCGCGGCTGGACATGCGCCGGCTGGGATTGGATGAATTTTTCCCCGAGGAAGACCTGGTCAACATGCGCAAGAATGCCTTTTCGGCCCGCCAGGGCAAGGCTACGGCACCCTTTGCCGTCAACCTCCAGCCTCGGGAAGGGCCGCCGGTGCCGCTGGTCTGCACGATTTCCATCGTGAAAAATTCCTCGGGTGCCGCCGTTTTCACTGCATTTTATTTCCAGGACGAAACGGCGCCGGCACCAGTGATCGCTGCGCCGCCGACCCCTGCGCCAGCGCCCGCCGCGCCCGTTTCCAGGCTTGCGGACATCTCGCCGGATTTGGTGCTGGTGTTGGATGAGGGCGGGGTGGTGTGTGAGGCGAACATCGGACGTGATTTTGAGGTCATGGAGGGGCAGCAGACGAGTGTGGGGCGGCGATTTGCCGATGCATTTCCCATGATGGGACCGCATTTGCCGCTGGAAGACATGCAGCGTGAGGTGAAGGAGGCGCTGGATTCGGAGGTGCGCTGTTCATTGAAGCTCCGCTTCGCCGAGGACGGACCGCCTGTGGCCTGCGAGGCCCGGTTGATCGAACTTCCAGCGTCCGAGGGCTCGAAAGCGCGGCTGGGATTGGTGGTGAGAAATGTCTCCCGCGTGATGGAAAAACCCTCCACCGTCGTCACAGATCGCCCGCCGGTCGAGCCTGCCACCACTGCCATGCACCACATGACCCAGGCGGTGCTGGTCACGAATGAAAAGGGGCGCATCACCAATCTCAATCCAGCCGCCGAACGTCTCTTCGGTTATGCCAGTGATGACTTGCGCGACGCCGGTTTGTATAAAATATTCCAACCTGATCAGCCCCAGGAGTTTGCGCGGAAAATTTCCGAGGAAATCAACCGCAACCATTGCTGGATTGGCGAAACCTCCTTCACCCGCCAGGACAGTTCCGGTGGGCTGGCGCACATTGAACTCGTGCCGTTCGAAAATGGCGGCGATCGCGGATTCATGGGCTTCGTGCGGGAAATCCCCCCGCCAGCCGAACCACCACCGCTCCCCGCCAAGCCAGCGTCCGTGATCACCCTGCACCGCGCGCGCAACGACCTGCAGGTGCTCTCCAGTCTGCTGAGCATGCAGGCCGCCGATTCCGCGATCGATGAAAGTGCCCGCGCGGCCCTGCAGGCTGGCAAGGACCGTGTCAGCGCCGTGGCTCTGGTCTATCGGCTGATGGATGGCCAAACCGGCCTCGTGGATTTCAACAACCTGCTCTCGGACATGAGCCAGCAGATCCTCCGATCCCACCGCATCACGGATGATCGCGTTACCATTTCCCACGCTGCCGAATCCGTCGTGGTGCCGCAGAAATTGGCGATCACCCTCGGACTCATCGCTCAGGAACTGCTGAATACGCTGCTGCTGCACACGTTTCCCAAGCCCGCCCGGGGCCGCATCATGGTCGACCTGCGGCAGAGTCCCGGCGAGTTCCACCTCTCGGTCCGGGACAGCGGCCCATTCCAAACCTCCGCGATGCTCGAAACCCGCACCAATGGATTCGGGTGGCAGATCGTCGAGGCGCTTTGCCAGCAGCTGGGTGGAAAGCTCACGGTGCTCAGTGATTTGGAAAATGAGATCGCTCTCCGGTTTGACCCCGCGAACCACACATCGGTCATGCTGCCCGATTCCTGATCGGTGGTGGGCGGGTGGAGATTTTGCTTTCATCGGTGGGTATTTAAGGTAGGTTAACCATTTCCATGGTGCCTGACCTCCCCCTTTTCCCCCTGCTG
>CALQSQ010000188.1 GCA_943333275.1 Akkermansia muciniphila | reverse complement strand
CTTTGACGGCGGCTGGTTCCCGCTCGCAGTGGGCGGATTCCTATTTGTCATCATGACCACCTGGGCCACCGGTCGCCGACTCGTCCGCCTCCGCCTGGAAGCCAGCGCCCTGTCGCAGGAAATGCTCGTGGAAAGCCTCGGCCGCCGCCCCCCCATCAGCGTGCCCGGCACCGCCATCTTCATGACCAGCAGCAGCGGCCGCAGCCCGGTGGCATTGCTGCACAGCCTGAAACATTACCAGGCCATCCATCAGCGTGTCATTTTCATGACGCTCATCGTTGAGGACGAACCCTGGGTGCCCCCCAGCCGCCGCGTGGAAGTCACACCACTGGGCGAGGGATTCTGGCGGGTGACCGGACGGTTCGGCTTCATGCAAAAGCCCAATGTGCCGCGACTCCTCAGACAGTGCGCAGGCCATGGATTGGAAGTCGCCGCTGAACAAGCCACCTTCTTCCTCGGACGCGAAATCATCGTGCCCAGCGCCAAGCCCGGCATGGCCCGATGGAGGGAACACCTGTTCGCCCTCGCCAGCAGCGTCGCCCAACAACCAGCCACGTATTTCCAAATCCCCGTCGGACGCGTGATCGAACTGGGGCAGCAGGTGGAAATTTGAAGGAAGAGAGACAAAAATCAAAGGCCAAAGAACAAAGGCCAAAGCGCAAAAATGAAAGGCCAAAGTTCACGGCTCACATTCTTTAGCCCTTTTAGCCTTTCCCCTCCATGCCTAAAGGCGTGAGCCTTTCCCCTTTGCCGTTCGCGCCGACAAAGCTACCTCTTGCACCATGTTCAGCAGCCCCATCACTCTGCGTCAATGGCAGCCTGCTCTGGCGGCTTTGCTGCTGGGTGTGATCGGGTCGGCAGCGGCGGAGGTTTGGCCGTGGCGGCCGTTTGCACCGGTGAATCGAGCTCCGGTGCCTGGAAATGTTGCACCGGGCGGGGCGATCGATGCCTTTCTGAAAGAAAAGCTCGCGGAATCGCATCTGAATTACCGCCCGGCGGCCCCGCGCGATGCCCTGCTGCGCCGGGTTTACCTCGATCTGATCGGTCTGGCCCCCACGCCGGAGGAGCGGGCGTCCTATCTTGCCGATTCCTCGCCGGAGGCCTACGCGCAATTGGTGGAACGCCTGTTGAATGATCCGCGTCATGCCGAGCGCTGGGCGCGGCACTGGATGGACATCTGGCGCTACAGCGATTGGGCGGGCTGGGCCGATGGAAAACAGATCCGCGACAGTCAGCCGCATATCTGGCGCTGGCGCGACTGGATCGTGGAGTCGCTCGCTGCGGATGTGGGCTACGATCGCATGGTCACGGACATGCTCGCGGCGGACGAACGTGCCCCGGGCGATGTCGCCGCGCTCCGGGCCACGGGATTTCTGGTGCGAAATTACAAAATGCTCTCCCGCGAGCAATGGCTTCAGGACACGGTGAAGCACACCAGTCTCGCCTTCCTGGGGCTGACCGTCGGCTGCGCGCAGTGCCATGATCATAAGACCGATCCCCTGCCCCAGACGGAATACTACGCGATGCGGGCCATTTTCGAACCTCACCAGGTCCGCATCGATCACGTGCCCGGCCAGGCCGACACCACCATCGATGGACTGGCCCGGGCCTTCGACAACGACCCCGCGGTGCCCACCTATTTCCTGCCCCATGGCGACGAACGCGCTCCGGACAAGGATCGTGTGATCGCTCCCGGAGTGCCTGCCTGCCTCGGTGGCGCGTTGACCGCCACACCCGTGGCGTTGCCTCCGGAGGCCGTCGCTCCGCAGCGGCGCGAACTCGTGCGCGAAGCCATGGAAAAGGCCGCGGAGGTGCTCAGTCAAAATTCCATGCCGGCAGACAAGGCACTTGCCGAACAGAAACTCACCACCCTGCGCGCCCTCTTTGCGGTCGAACGTCTGGAGGATTCTGGTAAAAAAGATACACCGGAGTGGATCGAAGCCGCCCAGGCGTGCCTGTCTGCGCAGCGCGAGGAGACACGGCGGGCCGCGCAGACCGCCGTCACCACCGCCGAGACTGCACATGCCGAGGCCCTGCAGAAAGACGCCGCCAGCGCCGTGGAACCGGCCAAAAAACTGGAGGAGGCCCGGCAGAAACTCGCCACCGCCGAGACCGCCTGCGCCGAACCACTCACTACCGCCTACGTTCCTCGCACGCTCCCGGCCTATCCGGCGCAGAGCAGCGGACGGCGCCTCGCCTTCGCCCAGTGGTTGACACGACGCGAACATCCCCTGACCGCCCGCGTCGCTGTAAACCACCTCTGGGCCCGGCATTTCGGCAGCGGCCTGGTGCCTGCCCTCGCGGATTTCGGCAGCGCCGCCCGCCAGCCCAGCCATCCCGCGCTGCTTGACTGGCTGGCCGCCGAGTTCATGGAAAATGGCTGGAGCTTCCGCCACCTCCACCGGCTCATTTGCCTCAGCGAGGCCTACCGGCAATCGAGTGCGGAAGTGGGCGCAGACTCTGCGGCAGCGATCGATCCAGACAACCGCCTGCTCTGGCATTTCCCCAGCCGCCGATTGGAAGCCGAAGCCGTGCGCGATAACTTGTTCCACCTTACCGGCGGTCTGGACCTGACGCGCGGCGGTCCGGAACTGGATCAAAATCTCGCTCTCACCTCCGGACGGCGCAGTCTGTATTTCCGCTGTGCGGCGGAAAAGCAGTCGGAATTCCTGCAGGTCTTCGATGGCCCCAGCGTTGTCGAATGCTACGAGCGCAAACCCAGCGTGATGCCCCAGCAGGCGCTCGCACTGCTCAACAGCGACGTCGCCATCGCCCGCGCCAAAGCCGCCGCCAGCGCAATTTCAGATCCCATCGACGACCCCACGCTCTTCAGCGAACTCTTCATCCGTTTCCTCACCCGCGAACCCACCGCCGCCGAGATCGCCGCCTGCACGGAGTTTCTCCATCAGCGACGTGAAGCCTCCGCAGACGAGGTGCGCACGCGCGAAATGCTCATTCTCACCCTTCTCAATCACCATGAATTCCTCACGCTCCGCTGACTCAAATCGTTGTGCGGGCGTCTCCCGGCGTTCGTTTCTCGCCGATACCGGGCTTGGCTTCACAGGCCTCGCGCTCTCCGCCATGCTCGCGCGGGCCGAACAACCGTTCGATCCCACGCACTCCGTCTGGACGCTCCCCGATGGCAATCCCCATTTCCCGCCCAAAACCAACTCCGTCATCTGGATCTTCCTCTGCGGCGGCCTCAGCCATGTAGAATCCTTCGACGTCAAACCCGCGCTCAACACTTACACCGGAAAGTCCATCGACGAAACGCCCTTCGCCGACGTGCTCAAGACCTCCGAGAAAAACATCGTCGGCGGCAATCCCGCCCACGGCAACCGCAAGGTCATCATGCCGCTGCAAACAGGCTACAAATCCTACGGCCAGAGCGGACTCGTGGTCGGCGACTGGTTTCCGCACGTCGGTTCCTGCGCGGACGATCTCGCGGTCGTGCGCTCACTCTGGACCAAGGACAACGACCACGGCGCCCAGCTCACCTGGCACACCGGCCGCCACGTTCGCGAAGGAGGGCTGCCCACCATCGGCTCCTGGGCCAGCTACGGTCTCGGCAGTCTCAATGCGAACCTGCCGGAGTATGTCGTGCTCGGCACCCCCACCGGCGACTGCTGCGGCGGCGCCTGGACGCACGGCGCAGGCTACCTCGGCCCCGAGCATGCCGGCGTGCGCCTCAGCGCCGATCCCGCCAAGCCCATGCCCTATCTCACCGCCGGCAAGGATGGCCCGACCCGCGACGAACAACTCGCGGACCTCAGCCTGCTGGGGAAACTGAACACCCTCTCGGGCATCGATTACCCCAACGACCGGGACCTGCGCGCCCGACTCAAGAGCTACGAACTGGCCTTTCAAATGCAGACCGCCATTCCGGAAACGCTCCAGTCAGAAAAGGAAACCGAATCCACCCGCGCGCTTTATGGCATGGATCAACCCCACTGCCGGGACTTCGCGCGACTCTGCCTTACCGCCCGCAGGCTCGTCGAACGCGGCGTGCGCTTCGTCCAGATTTTTCATGGCGGCGGCGGCGGCGGCGCCTGGGATGCCCATTCCGGCATCAAGGACAACCACTCCAAGCTGGCCGCCGAGGTGGACCAACCCATCGCCGGGCTCCTCAAGGATCTCAAACAACGCGGCCTCTTTTCCGATACCACCGTCGTCTGTGGCACCGAATTTGGCCGCTCCCCCGGAGCCGAAGGCAATGGACGCGATCACCACCCCGCCGGCTTCAGCGCCTGGCTCGCCGGCGCCGGCATCCGCGGCGGCACCGCCCACGGCGCCACCGATGAAATCGGCTTCCACGCCGTCGAGCATCCCCACTACATCACCGATATCCACGCCACCGTCCTCCACCTCCTCGGACTCGATTCCCACCGCCTCCAGCTCCCCGACCGCCAACGCCTCGCCATCGACCACGGCGAAGTGATCCACCAAATCCTGGCCGGCTAGGCCGGCGAGTCCCTCCCCTCGGGTCAGTCTTCCAGTCGGACCCAAAGGCCGTCCCGGCAAGACAAAGACCAAAGACCAAAGTTCAAAGGCTAAAGGTCAACGACACCCCACTCGCCACTTTCACTCAACCCAACCCAACCCAAACCAAACCAAACCAACAGACCGCGTCCCCCCAATTTCCGCCTCAATTTTAAATCCCCATCTCCCTCCCACTTTAGTCTTTAGCCTTTGATCATTCGACTTTAGCCTTTCCCCCCAGCCCCCAACCGGAGGGCCGACATTCCTCGGAATAAATGAAGATGCTACTATTCTCGGCAATTTGGCTTCTGGCGCTACTCACACTGGTATTGGCACCGCTTACACTTCTCGTATGCGTTGCCCGAAATAAGAGTGAGGCCAAAAGGGCGAAGAACCGCCCGGATCTTCTCATCGTCTGCATCATCGCTACTCTTGTGGGCTACTATTGGAGTGGCAAGTTCATAGAGGCCCATGCCGTCCCTGATTTTCTTGGATTCGACATTGGGAAAGCGATGTTTTGGTCTTCCCTCCCAGCAAGTAGCATTGCCCTATCTATCGGACTGCTATCGATACTTCGGTGTGAGAAATTCCTGCCTCTAGCGATTGGAATCTGCTTCTTTACGGCACTTTGGTTCGCATCTTCCCTCTTTTTCTCAGCGCGTGCTTCAAACTTCCTGCTTGAGCCCCTCGCCAATTCCGAACAAAACGCGGATGGCAACCTCCACTAGCTCTCTCTGTTTTCGATGATCCACCTTCATTCAACCTCTACCTCGCGATCTACGCTGGTCCCCGCTAGTGGGATTGCCATCGCTTACACGTTCGTGGACATTGCACGCACCAACTAATATGCAACGCCTGCTTTCCATGTTCCTGACTGCTGTTCTGTTGGCACTGTCGTTAGTGCCTTGCATCGGAGCAGATGCTCCGAGTGCCCTGCCCAGGCCCTCGGCTCCTTTTGTCGCGTGGTTCGAGCCGCCAGCCTTGGATTCCCAGCTGGAACTGTATCGCAGGGCCAGTCTCATCACCTCCCTGGTCGAGCGTCACGCCGCGCTGCTGCCGAAGCTCGCAGCCCAGGGCACCTCTGGATTGCGCTGGGCCTTTGGGCCGACGAGCGCGGCGGCGGAATACTCGGGACAGACCGAGGAGTTTTATGCAAAGCAATTCAGCCCGCTGCTGCTCAAGGACGGCACGATGGCCGCAGGCATCGGCATTGATGAATGGAACACGGGAGACCCGAAGTTCGTGCCGGAGCGCGACGCGGCCGCGGCGGGCTATCGCACGGGACGCAAGCGCTGGCCGCATACTTTCGCTGCGGCTTGGGTTACGCAGCCGGACGAGGTGTTTATCTCGCTGCTGCGCGACGGTACGTTTGATTTGGCGATTATTGAGGGCTACACGTTCATTCCCGATGTGGGCGGACTGGATCTTGTCGGCATCCAGCGGCGGTGCGAGCCGTTCAGGCATGCCGGATTGCTGAATCGCACGATCGTATGCCACGGCTATGTATCCGCGACTCCCGACAAGAATGGGGCTTGATGACATTCGAAGAGCTGGAGCGCCTTGCCCGTGCGGTGCAGGAGCGATACCCGGAGATGCCGGGCGTCGCTTTCTACGGCACCAAGGATGCCTCGCCCGCAACGCTGACGCTGGTGGAAGGCGCCCACGAACTCGCAGCCAAGCTCTATCCGCGGAAGCCAGGCAAGTGACTTTCAACACGAACCAAACGCCGCCGAATCTTTAAGCGAGCTTTGGTCGCGACAGCAGTAAGCGTCACACCCGGCACCACTAGCGGCGAGGCCAGTCGTTGGGTTAGCTTGGCGGCATCATGACCGAAGAATTAACCATCCTCAAAACCGACACCCGGCACCGCATCCGGACTCCCGCCCCTCAACGTGAGGCCTTGCTGGATG
>CALQSQ010000187.1 GCA_943333275.1 Akkermansia muciniphila | reverse complement strand
CGTCCGGACCGCCATACCGCAGAATATCGGCCAGCTCAAGATTGACGGTGATGGCTTCGGGAAGCAGGTAGTCATGGGTCTCACCGAGGGAAGCCAACTCACGCTGACCCTTTTTCTCCGAGCGCAGCTTCGAGAACATCCTATCCCCAAGCAATCCGGCCCGCATCAGGGCTTTCGAACGCGCGAGGTCGATATAAATCCCGATGGAGCGCGAATTCATCATTCGCTCATCGTCACCCTGGTAGTTGTAATACTTCATGACCAGCGAGGACAGTGAGAGAAAGGCTGACGCACCGCTGCCGAAGGCGTCCAGATCCCCGGTCTTGGGGTTGGAAGAAACCCATTTCTCCCGAAGCAGCGTGGCCAGCGCCGATCCCTTGTCCTCAGTTTTATGAGCGCGGGAGCTGGGGCCGGCCGCATCGCCATCGGAGACCGCCAGGCTGGATTCGCTGAATGCGGCCTTCCGGGCCGGAAGGTACCGGCCTTCAATGAGGGAGGCGATGCGCGGGAAATTGGCGTCATTAAAGGGGATATTGCCCGCCATCGCGATTTTTATCGGCAGCGCCTCATTCCTTGCCCCGCGGATTTGGAACGGGTATTGACTTCCTTCGAACTTTATGAGGGGATCCTCCCCCTCCAGATAGGACTGCCACCCCTGTTTCAAGGTCGCATCCAGATACGCCAGAGCGGATTGAGCCCCTTTCGAGAATGCGGTGCCGAGGTTCTCGAAAAATGGCAGTCCGCACTTCACCACGAGGTCGTGCTCCATGTCACGGGCCAGCGAGAAGGTGTACCAATCCTTCGCCGCAGTGTAACGTGTCCTGGCCAGGGCATAGTAAGTGCACGCCTGCTGGGCCGTTGGGAAAAAGTCGGGGGCGACCGCACGCGCCTTTGATTCCGGACTGGATTCTGAATTCATGATGCGGCTCAGGGCGGTGAGAATCAAATCATCTGCCGACGTCTCGTAACTATACGCCTCCCGCAGCGAAAGCTGGGCGTTGATCGCTTCCAGCTTGGTGGCCAGACGCTTTGAATCGATGTTATCCTTGATCGCCAGCGCGAGGGCCTCGCGCGCCTTCGCCACCTCGGTGCGCAGTCCGATAATGTTGGCCACCGCCGACAGGATCTGCGCCTCCCGTTCGCTGCTCTTTGATTTCGAATTGGGTCCAAGGATGCGGTCGTAATTTCTCCCGATGTCCGCGTGCGTCGCCGCTTTCAGGAGATGATAATAACCGGCGATGGGGGCGCCTCCATTGATGGCCGAGAGCGAGCGCCGGTTGTATTCCGCGCTAAGGTCCAGCTGGCCGATGAGAAACTGTCCGTCAGGGTCACGCGTGTTCCGGTCGGGGAATCGTCCCTCACAGATTTCGGACAGCTTCTTCTGCGAGTCCCGAAAATTCTCCTGCATGGACACCTGCACAGTGCGAAGCCGGTTGATGGCGGCGAGCGAAATCTGCGGCGTCGTCACCGGAGCGGACATGCTGCTGTTCTCAAGACGCTGGTCGGTCAGGAAAAAGTAGGCGTCATCGACATCCTTCAACTCGATCGCCGTGAGCTTGAGTTCCCGGGCTCGTTCGATCAGGTCCACAAACTTGTTTTCATCCTTATGGAACTCGAGCCGTTGTCCCACCGGAATACCGACATATTTGATGACATTGGTGCTGCCGTCGGGGTGGGTCAGTTGCATGCGGCTGGCCGCTTCCAACTTGGCGGCGATGCCCCCGACCGGGCCGATGGTTCCGTCCGGATTGACCGAGCCGGTCATCACCCGATCCGGTTTGATGGCCACGTTTTTGATCAGCGCGATCAGCGATGCCGTCAACTCCATGCCCGCTGAGGGGCCATCGATAACACCGGTGGCGTTGACGTTAAATTCGTAATCGGACACCTGTAGATCAAGCCGGCGCGACGCGACAAATGCCGCCATCCACGCCGAGGCCTGCCACTGATCATTGCGGATGCCGGGCGTGGGAATGGAACAGGAAACAACCGGCTGGTTGCCAGGATTTTCCGAGATGCGGAGAATCACGTCCATGGCGCCCGACTTCTTGAGGGGATCAACGGAGTCTGTGACGTAGAGAACTTTGGCCGTTATTTGTCGGGGGAGTTCATCCTTGGTCGGGTTCTCCGGACTGGGCGGCTGAGTCTGACTCAGGCCCACTTTCATGAGGCAAATAAAGACACCGAGCCCGGTGGCGATTCTGCTCAGTGGTGTTGGATTGGGATGTGGGTTCATGGTTACGGTAGTTTTGAGAGGACCGGTCGCACCCCGATCATCGCGGTGGCGAGTTTTCCATCCTGGTAATTCCTCGCCCCGGATGTGCATCCTATCCAGTAGGAATTCCAGTGGCCTCCCCTGGCCGGAAAGTGGCCCTGTTGGATCCCAGCGGTTGCGTCAGCGTCCGCCCCCCCGCCGACCATAAAGGCACACCATTCGGAAACATTGCCATGCATGTCAAAAATGGTCCAGTTGTTGGGCCGGTAAGATCCGACCGCGACCGCCTTCTTTTTGGCCAGGCGCTTGGCCGTGCCAGGCATCGGGGTCTCGGTGTCAAAATTCGCGAGCGTCCAGTCCATCCGCTCTCCGAACGAGAAGATCTCCAAGCTGCCCGCCCGGCAGGCGTATTCCCATTCCGCCTCCGTGGGCAGTCGAGCCAGCATCCCCGCTGGCTTCATCTTCAGGCTGAGCTCATCGCAGATCTGCACCGCCTCCGCATGCGTGATTCCCGTCGCCGGCAGCTTGCCATCCTCGGGCGCACCGAAACCGCGGATCTGGCTTAGTTGCTGCAGGGTGAGTTCCGTTTCGGAAATCCAAAATCCCTCACGGATCGTCACCTCGGCCCGACTTTTCTCCCTGGGCTGATCCGCCATGTCGAAGTCGGCAAGATGATCAAATTCAGCCGGAGTCCGGCCCATGGTGAAAGTGCCGGGAGGACACCATCGAAACCCCAGCGTGGCGTCCGCGGTGATCGGCACGGCCCAGCGGCCGCCGGCATCCGGAGCCTCGGGCGCTGTCATGGGGGCCGGCTGGGGAGTGGGAACCGCGTCAACGTGGGGAGTCGTGGAAGGGCCGGGAACCGCCGTTACCTCACGCGGCCCGACGTCGTTCTTTCCATCCTTAAAATGGAGAAACAACCCTAGGCCCGCCGAACCGGCCAGCACGGTGAGGCCTACCGCCCACAAGGCCCCCCGCGACCGGGAAGGGTTAGCGTCCGCATGTGCTTTTCCGGCCTTTCCGGGCCCCTGCGGTCCTTGCCCGCCATCGGGCGAATCCTTGGCCGACGCGTGGTTTGGAGTCCCAAGCGACGGCGGTTGACCGGCACCACCCGGGCTTTCCACCCCTTTGATCCACCGACTCAGCGCCAGGATATCCGCCTCCTTCTCCCCCAGAAAAATCGGAAGGTCCCGTAATAGCCAGTTCGTTTCGGTTTCCGGGTAGGTGGGCAGGCGCACCAGCCGAAGCCACGGACTGATGGTTCTTCCGTGGGTGTGGCGATTGAAGATCACGGTGGCTTCGACGGCTGAACCCTTGCCTCCGGGGAGCGGCTCCAATTCCTTTTGGTCCATGGCCGCAAACCAACCGGGAGAAATCACCGCCACCACATGGTCGGCGTGGGCCGCCATGTTCATCGACCACCGGTTCCAGCCTTCATCGGGTCCGGCTGGAAGCGTCTCCAATAACGTCTGATCATTGACGAGTTCCACGCCACTTTCCTGCAGAGTCGCCGCCAGACGATTGCAGAAGGCCAGCACCGCCTTCCGGTGAGCTTCCGATTCATGGCGATAGCTGACGAATGCCTGCTTTTTGGTAACTGGAGGGGGCATTTGCTAGGCGCTTCGATGGCGAAAATTATTGCTGTCCGGAAGGAATTTGCTTTTCGCGGGTGGCGTCATGGGCGGGACCGGGAAAGGGGAGAGGGGAAAGATAAAACGCGCCGAAAAAAGCGGCTTCGAGCGGTTGATTTCGGGCCGTGTTTATAAGGTGACAGCATGATTCATGGTGAATTTTCAGGATGCCGGACCATACCATTCCCTTCCTCCGTGCCTAGAACTTTTTTGGCAACGGACTTTTGCATCGTTCCTACTGTTGCAGATGCAGTCGAGGCTGTGCTGGTGACCAAAATTGGGACAAGAACTTCCCGACCGCCTCCCGACGCACCAGCCAACCACCCGGCGCAGGTGTAGCGGACGACCTCATTCCCCAATTCCCAAGGTCCCACGCAATGCGGATCACCAACCAGACTCCCCCCCCCGATTCCGATCCTCCGTCCAACGCCACCCAGAATAAGCAAGTTCCCCTCAGACAAACCTCGCTGCTTTAGCCGCTGAATGCCAGCCTCTCGGGTTTATTTGACGATGGCTGCGCTTGACGCCGTGCAGAACGGCCATTTCTAAAATGGCTCCCGAGGTAGGGATCGAACCTACGACCTAGTGGTTAACAGCCACCCGCTCTGCCGCTGAGCTACTCGGGAATGAAGAGAACCGAAATGCCAAGGAGGCGTTCGGGTCGGGAAGATGCGTTCCGGGGTGGGATTTGCAAGGGGATTTTCAAAATGGTGATTTCTTTTACAGTGAGGGCTTACTGGGGGCGTGATTTCCCGAGGGCGAGGGCGAGCCAGCCGCACATGAAGAGCAGGCCGCCGACGGGGGTGATGAAGACGAGGAATTTCAACTGGGTCAGAGCGTAGATATAAAGACTGCCGGAGAAGAGGAGGATGCCGCTGAAGATAGACCACCAGGCGACGGGGCGATTTCTGGCGGCGAGGAAATACAGGGACACGGCATGCACGAGGTGGTAGAGGGCGGCGGTTTTCCAGATTTCCAAGCCCTTGGGGGAGGCGGTCAGTCTGGCGTCCAGGGCATGAGCGCCCATGGCTCCGAGGGCGACGGCGATAAAGATGAGGAGGGCGGCGAGGCGTTCGTTGCGCGTAGGGGTTGCATTCATGGGAGCATCCGTGCTTAGATGCCCGGGTCTGTCAACTCTGCGCTCTTGCCGCATTTTCCTTTCCCTTCATGCCTCCCTTTAAAATTTATGGCACCACACACTTCGCAGCACTTGGTGTCACCGCAGTGCTCTGGCTGGTGATGTGGCTGCTGGTGCACTGGAAGCGGCCGTGGCATCGGAGCCTGGAAATCACGCTGGCGGTGATCCTGCTGTCGCAATGGATCGTCCGCCTGGTGCTGGCCTGGTGGCTGGGCTACTATAACCCGGCGACGGCGCTGCCGCTGCACCTCTGCGATGTGGTGTCGATCCTGGGCGGTCTGGCGTTGCTGACACGGCGGCAGACGCTGATAGAGCTGACGTATTTCTGGGGCATGGCGGGGACGCTCAATGGCCTGATCACTCCGAATCTGTCGTTCGATTTCCCACACCCTGAATTTTTTGGATTCTTCGCACTGCATTCCGGCGTGGTGGTCGCCGCGCTGCACATGACGATCGCGTGGAAGCGCGGCCCGAAGATTGGGGGCGTATGGCGGGCGTTCTGCTGGATTCAGGTTTACCTGGTGGTGGTGGGGCTCTTCAACATTCTGACGCATACGAACTACGGATTTTTCTGCGAGCGCCCGGAGAACCCCAGCATTCTGGATTCGCTGCCCGCACCGCCCTGGCATCTTTTGATTTTGGAACCACTGGGTCTGCTGCTGTTCTTTATTTTTTACCTGCCCTTCCACAGAAGGTCCTCGCAGTTGAAAGAATGAGGCGGAAAGGAACGCATGCTGTTTCCATGTTGCGAGGTCGCGGGTTTGCCCCATGGTTGCGCGCATGAAATTCATCTGGTTCCTCGCGCTGCGTTATTTGAAACCGCGCGGCACATTTTTTTCGGTCATCACGTTGTTGTCGGTGCTGGGGGTGCTGCTTGGAGTGGCGGTGCTGATCGTGGTGATCGGGGTGATGAGTGGCTTTGAGCGCACCATCAAGAACAGCATCCTCGGTCTCCAGCCACCGATCGTGCTCAACGATAGTTTCGCGCCATTCCTGGATGAAAAGGGGGAGGAAGTGCCCCGGCCCGAGGAATTCCTCAACTGGCGCAAGGCCCGGGAAGTGGTAAAAAAGATGCCCCACATCAAGGACGTGCAGCCCTACATCAATCTGGTGACGTTGATCGAGCCGAAAATCAAAGGCCGGTTCGAACCGCAGGTGGCCAATTTCCTCGGCCTCGATCCTGAGAATCAGGACCAGATCGGCAAAATCAAAGCAATGATGATCAAGCCGGAGGAGGGCGGCGGGGAATTTGATATTGGATCAGTGGCAGGCAAGAAGGAGGGCGAGGGTGGGGAGAACATCGTGATGAATGTAAAGCTGGCGGAGAAACTCGGCGTGACCGTGGGCGATACGATCAATGCCTTTTCGCCCGAGAGCATGAAGGAGGTGCGCCAGGCCTGGGAAAAATGGGAAGCAAGCAAGGACAAGCCTGATGAAAAAAAATCCGTCGAGGACCAGATGCACCAGCTCCTCGTTCCCAACGAATATATCATCGCGGGACTTTTCACCTCCCTGCAGCATCCGGACTTCGTCATTTTCTCACTGGACAATGGACAGACCCTGAGTGG
>CALQSQ010000186.1 GCA_943333275.1 Akkermansia muciniphila | reverse complement strand
GGCAGGGAATGTTCCCCGGAGCTTCCGTGAGCTCAAAGATGGGGCGGGGAACATTCCCCGGACCTTCCGTGAGCTCAAAGATGGGGCAGGGAATGTTCCCCGGAGCTTCCGTGAGCTCAAAGATTGGGAAGGGAACATTCCCCGGACCTCCGCCTAGCTCAAAGGAGGGGCGGGGAACATTTCCCTCGCCTGTGCCTAGCCTGATGGAGTGCCTCCAGACGCCAGGCAACGCTTCCAAAAGCTCAAAGACGGGGAAAACTGCACAGGTTCCCGTAGTGCCGCCTCCACGGGAGGGCTTGAGGGACGAGCTTATCTGAATTCCTTCGCGGTGCGAGCCATGACGGAAAGTACGGCTCGGTCCTCTTCGGGAAGGGCTTGGAAGGCGCGCTTTTCGGCGGCAGGGTCCTTTGTCCGCAGGAATCCGATTGCAGTTAGCATACGCGCGTAACGGTCCGCGGACTGAATACTCTGCGCCCAATTCAACGCCGCCCCTGGGTCTTTGTTCAGCATGGCGTCCACTAGATTCAACAAGACGGAATCCTTGGATTGTCCGGCAGGCCAATTTGCCAACCATTTTGAAGCAGCTACCACGTCTTTCTCTATCCAAGCATTTGCCACTGCTTGGTTGGCCGCTATTTGTTCATTCTTTGGAAGCGTTGCAACCCAGCGGAGGCTTGTCGGGATGTCCTGCCGCGCCAAATTTGAGGCGAGGTTTTCGGCGAGCAAATATCTATAAAATGGATTCTTCGATTTGATCGCACTGAACTTGTCCCTGAGGAATTTCTCATCCAGCCCACCCCTCTTCGATTCATCACTGCGTAACCAGACGCTAAACAAAGCCGCATCATTTTGCTCTATCAGCCAATTTGCAGCGCTGTTAGGATCGCGGTTGATCCATCCGCGCAGCAGATCATCATGAAGGGGGTATCCCTCACCCAGCCGAAAGCGAGTGATGGCTTGGAGTGCCATTTCAGGTTTATGGGTAGCGAGTGTCTGGAGCAAATGGCTGATTTCGTTTGATTTTTTGGAGACATTGGCAACAGCATCCTCGTCGAGGTTCATCAGATATTGAAACACTCCCTCTGGGTCGTTCCGGGTGCGGGCCTGCAACCAGGCAATTTCTACCGAGGCACGTACGGTGCCAGATGGCAGGCTCTCAATCACTTTCTGAATCTGCGCGGGGTCTTGCTCGGCAAGCAGTTCCATCGTCAGGGAAAGAACACTCGGGTCCACCCTCACTTGAGCCTGCGCCAAACCAATTTGAAAATCCAAAGCCTTCCGCGCGTTCAGCGTTACCATTCGCATCACCAACAATTGAGAGAATCGTGCGGAGAGTTCGCTATGAGCAAATTTTGGAGCACTAGAGCCATTTAAGTAGTCGGTGAGGGTCTCGACTATCTCAGCGACGGCACCTTCATCACACCCGGCCAACGCCTGTTGGAAACGGAACTTCAGCAACTCTTCGCTGCCTTCTTCCTGTGTGCCTTCGAACACCTCCTGCAACAAACGCCGGGCAAGGGCTTTGGGTTCCTCTGCGTTGACTCCGGCGGTACTCTGGGGCGTGAGGGGTGCCGCAGAACCGCTGCCGGTGCGGGAGATTTCCGCAGTCGCCGGCACCATTCCCCGCGACCCACTGCCGCGACCCGTGACCATCCCCTTTCCCCACCACCCAATCGCGATGCCAGCCGCGACGCTAAGCAGCACCTTGAGGAGACTCGCCGGGTTGGGCTTGGATTTCATGCCCGAACTCTCCCGCAGGATGCCCCGCTGGCAATGGCTTTTTCCATCGTCCCCTTGGGCGAAGGGTCTGCGGAGGTGATTTCAGAGTGGTTTTTGCGCTGGCGCAGTGGGGAGTTGCTGGGCAGGTTGGGCGCTTCATGAAGATCGTGCATCTCACCCCCGGCACGGGGAATTTCCATTGTGGCAGTTGCCACCGGGACAACCATCTGGTCAAGGCGCTGCGGCGGCTGGGGCATGAGGTGGTGATGGTGCCGCTGTATCTGCCGCTGGTGACGGATGGGCCATCGGCCAGTGGGGAGACGCCGATGTTTGTGGGGGGGATCAATCTTTTCCTCCAGCAGAAATTTCCTTTCCTGCGCCGGATGCCGCGCTGGATGGAGAAGCTGCTGGATGCGCCGAAGCTGCTGCTGGCCGCCGTGAAACGCGCCCACATGACGAGCCCGAAGGATCTGGGGGCGATGACGGTGGCGAGTTTCCAGGGGATCCACGGTCCGCAGGCGAAGGAGTGGCAGCGGCTGCTGACGTGGCTGGCGGAGGTGGAGAAACCGGAGGTGGTCTCGCTCTCCAATGGTCTGCTGAACGGACTGGCGCCCACATTGCAGCGGGAGCTGGGGATCCGGGTGGTATGCAGTTTGCAGGGGGAGGATTCCTTCCTGGATGCGCTGCCGGAGCCGTATCGGACGCGGAGCTGGGAGCTTTTTCGCCAGAACTCCAGCAGCGTGGCGCGCTACATCGCGACGAGTGAATGGTATGGGAACCAGATGCGGGAGCGACTGCAGTTGGCGGAAGGCCACCTGACCGTGGTGCACAATGGGCTGGACCTGAGCGGCTATGCCCCGGCCCCCATGAAACCGGCCGCGCCGACGGTGGGATTTCTCTCGCGGATGATCGCGGGCAAGGGACTGGGGGATCTGGTGACGGCGTTTCTCCAACTCAAGGAAAACGGCGCGCATCCCACCCTGCGACTGGCCCTGGGCGGAACCGTGACCGACGGGGACATTCCCTTTATCAATCAGCAAAAGCAGCGGATCACGGCGGCGGGTCTGGACGCCTTCGTAAGCTGGCACCCAAACCTGAGCGCGGAGGAAAAGATCGCCTTCCTGCAAAGCCTCACCCTGCTGAGCGTCCCCGCCACCTACGGCGAGGCCTTCGGTCTGTACGTTCTCGAATCCCTGGCCTGCGGCGTGCCCGTGGTGGAGCCGAACCATGCTGGACTGGCGGAAATTGTCACGGTCACCGGGGGCGGAATTCTCTACGATCACACCGACCCGCAGGGACTCTCCCAAGCGCTCGCGGCCCTGCTCGCCGACCCCGCCGAGGCCGCCCGCCTCGCGGAAGCCGGCCGCGCCAGTGTGCTCACAGATTTCAGCGCCGATGCCATGGCGCGTCGTTTCGCCGCCGCCCTGCCCACGCCCTGATGCCCTCCCGCCGCCCTTACCTGCTGCTCCATTTCGTCGTCCTCATCTGGGGGCTGACGTCCGTGCTGGGTAAAGCCATCGAGCTTCCCACCCTGGTTCTGGTGGCCTGGCGCACCGGGCTGGCAGCGGTCGGCATGTTTGTCTGGATGAAATTGAATGGCAAAAGCCTCTGGCCGGGCTGGAGGGCAGCGGCGCACATGGGTCTGGTGGGAGCGCTGATTGGTTTTCACTGGTTCCTGTTTTTCCTACCGGGGAAACTGGGCTCCATTTCCATCGGCCTGATTGGCCTGGCGACCTGCAGCCTCTGGTGCGCGCTACTGGAGCCACTCTTCATCAGGGGAAAGCGCCTGCATGCCGCCGCCATCTGGATTTCGCTCTGCGCGCTCGGCGGGGCGGTCATCATCGGCCTGGGCAACCCGGTCTCGTGGCCCTCGCTGTTCATCGGAATCGGATCGGCGATGGCGGCGGCGATTTTTTCCTACCTCAACAACTCGCTGGCGCAGCGGCACGACAAGCTGCAGATCACGCTGTTTGAAATGGTGGGGGCCTGTGCGTTCATGTGCGCCGTCGCCTCTACTCAGGGGGCCCAACGGATCCTCCCCCAGGGAATCGAATGGATGTGGCTGGGGGTCTTGAGTTTGCTCTGCACCGTGTGGGCGTTCACGGTTTACATCAGCTTATTGAAGCAATTGTCCGTGTTTACGATCAGCCTCGTTTCCAATCTGGAGCCGGTCTGGGGGGTGCTGATGGCGGGACTGGTTTACGGGGAATTTTCCAAACTCAATCTGGCCTTTTGGATCGGCGGGTTCATCGTGCTCGCCGCGTCTGCAGGGTATCCGCTGCTGGAACGCCGGAACAGTTGCCCGGAGCCGATCTTGCCTTAATTTCCCCAACTCATGCAGAATCAACCCTCCCTGGCCTATTTGTTCAGCCGCTATCCGGTCGTCTCCCAGACATTCTGCGATACGGAAATGATGGCCCTGGAAGCGCGGGATTTCCGCATCACCATCGCCTCGCTCAATCCCCCCACCACCTCCTTCAAACACGAACGCCTGAAAAATCTCCAGGCCGAAATCCTCTATCCGCCGCCCCGCGAAGTCCTGGACCTCCCAAAGTCCGGGGCCTGCGACAATGATCCCACTTGGAAAGCGATGGTCGCACTGGCCGAGGAACACGAGAAAGCCTACGGCCCCAGCTTCAAAGCGAAGACCCGCGCCCGCAATGCCTGGCACTTTGCACGTGAGTTCGCCAAGCGCCGCATCAAGCACATCCACGTCCATTTCGCCAACCGCGCCACGCACACCGCTTTGTTTCTGAAAAAGGCCGGTTACACGTTCAGCTTCACGGCCCATGCGCAGGATTTCATGATTGATCTGGGAAGCAGGGAACTGCTCCAGGAGATGGCCCGCGAGGCGGAGTTCGTCGTGGCCGTAAGCGATTTCAGCCGGCAACTCCTGCAGGAAATGTGTCCCGATTCCGCCTCCAAGATCATCCGAGTTTACAACGGCCTCGACCCGAATGTGATTTCCCCCACCCCTTTGCCGGAGGGCCCGCTGAGAATTCTGAGCATTGGGCGACTCATCGAGTTCAAGGGATTTGCCAATCTCATCCGGGCCGTCGCGTTGCTGAGGGATCGCGGAGTGGTCGCACACTTGGAAATTATCGGCGACGGCCCGCTGCGGGAGGAATTAGAAACGCTCATTCGCTCGTTGAACCTCAATGATTCAGTAAAGCTTTTGGGAGTGCGCAGCCAGGACCAGATCAAACAGCATTTGCAGGACAGTCACGTCTTCGCCCTCGCGTGCATCGTCGATCAAAAAGGGGCCAGCGATATCCTTCCCACGGTCATCCTCGAAGCGATGGCAGCAGGACGACCCGTGGTCTCCACGCGATTGGTCGGCGTTCCGGAAATGGTCGAGCATGGAGTCACCGGACTGCTGGCGGCCCCGGGGAATGTCGATGACCTGGCGGATCAATTGCAACATTTGGCCAACACTCCAAAGGACCTGGCCAAAATGGGAGCGGCGGGTCGCGCGAAACTTTTGGAAACCTTCACCCTGGATCACACGGCCGGCACGCTGGCCGAACGCTTCCTCAAGCACGCCGGAGCAATCCCTCCGGTATTCCCGCGCTCGACGCTCTGCCTGCTGCCTGAATGGACAGGTAGAAATGCTGCAGAACTCACTGAACTGGAGTTTCTTGGCAAACATAAATCCGTTCGCCTTTTGGCAACCAACGCAGCGGAATCACAGACCCACCCTGCCCCGCAAAACCTTTCCTATCTCCCCGATGCCATCGTGCTGGAAAGCGCCTGGCGGGCGGCTCCGCAGCAGGTCACAAAGATGGAAGCGCTCTACGAGAAATGCGGGTCGGTGGACGGCGAACTCTATTTCCGTGAAGCGCGGCGGGCCGTCTATCTGGCCAGCCAACTCCACCACGCCAACGTTCAACACCTCCACGCCTTCCGCTCGGAGTCCATGCTCTGCATCTGGCTCCTCCACAAACTCACCGGCCTCCCGGCCAGCGGCGTCATCGAACCCAAACCATTCTGGCCGAAGGGCACGCTGCAAATCATGGGCAAGGATTTCGCCAGCGGCAGTCTAGCCTCGGATAAAATTTCCCTCCCCTGGCCCGATTCCCTCAATCTCGCCCCACCCCAAAAATCCCGCAGCTTCTTCGGCGCCAAACCCACCAGCGCGACCCCTGATTTCGCCCAAGTCTGGCAACCCTGGCTACCGGGACTTTAGCCATCACTCCTTGGGGGCACCCGTCAAAACGACGCGGACTTTGCCTGACTTCATGCCGTGCATTGCATCCGACAGGGTGCTCATGGGGGCGGACGCCGCTGGCGTGGGAGCCGGGGTCTTGGAATCATTGTCCAGAGCCGCCCGCAGCGCCCCTTCGACCATTTGTCCGCAGTGAATTTTCATCGGCGGCAGGGCTCCGATTTCACCCGTCAGGTCCTGTGCGGAGAGATCCCGTGCCTCCTCCAGCGATTTTCCCTTCAACAACTCAGTGGCCATGCTGGCGACCGCGATGGCCGTCTGGCATCCGAAACTCTGGAAGCTGGCGCGATCAATCACCTTGCGCCCGTCCTTCTCGGTGAATTTCAACCACATCCGCACCATGTCGCCACAATCGGCATTGCCCACCGTGCCCACGGCATCGGCATCCGACATTTCACCCATGTTGCGGGGATTGGCGATGGCATCGCGCATCAGGTCTTCGTTCATGTATGGTATCTGGAAAAGCGTTCTATAAAAATTTGAGAATGAAGATCGGCACTTAATCCATCTCCAGCTTGTAGCGTGGCACGGTTTCGTCCACCAGACAACTCCATGCATCAATGCCGCCGGCGAGGGATTTGGTATTGCGCATGTCGTGGCCATGGAAATAGGCGGCCAGATCCAGGCTGCGGTCGCCCTTGTGACAGTAGAGGACGATGGCGGTCTGTTTGTCCCATTTGCCGAAAATTTCCTGCATCAATTCCTGCGTCAGAAACTCGCTGCCGGGAAGGCTGACGGCTTCGTTTTCCTCGCGGCTGCGGACATCGAGGAGTTTAGGGGGATTGGGAGATTGCAATGCCTCAGCCAGTTCAGACGGGGAAAGTT
>CALQSQ010000185.1 GCA_943333275.1 Akkermansia muciniphila | reverse complement strand
TGGCGAGGAAAGCTACGGCTACATGGGGTCGGATTTCGTCCGCGACAAGGATGGCAACGGCGCGGTCCTGATGTTCGCCGAACTGGCCGCCTATGCCAAGAGTCGCGACCTGACCATCGTCGATCTCCTGGACGAGGTGTATTCAGAATTTGGCTATTTCCTGGAGGAGAGCCACAGCAGGGAATTCGAAGGTGCGGCAGGCGCGGAGACCATGAAGAAACTCATGGAATCCTACACCGCCCATCCTCCCACCACCATCGCCGGACAGGCCGTGGTGAAAATGATCCCTTTTGGAAAGGACGACGTCATCGATTCCGAGGGCGATCTGCTTCCCAAGGAAAACATGCTGTTCTTCGACCTCGCCGATGGCAACCGTTTCGCAGTGCGCCCCTCCGGCACTGAGCCCAAGATCAAATATTACTTCTTCGGCCGCAAACTCCCCGTTCCGGGAACCAAACTGCCCGCAGCCGATTTGCCGGGCATCAAATCCTCCGTGGCGGATCAGCTGCATAGGCTTTGGGCTGACATCCAGCAGGATATCGCCCGGCGGATTTAGCCTGCCCCAAATCCACCGCCACCCGGTGTTTTCACGACGATGCGATCACCCGCAGTGACCTCAAACGTCACGCTGGGAGCAAGTTTGCATTCCTCAGTCCCGGGCCTGATCAACCACTGCTCGCCGCATTGACCAGCACCCCCGCCCTCCAGTCCATAGGGTGCGTGGTCGCGATGCTGGGTCAGCAATGAAACCGTCAATGATTCCAAAAATTCATATTCACGCACGATGCCATCGCCCCCGGTCCACCTCCCCCGACCGCCGGAGCCCTGGCGGATTTCAAAACGATGCAGTCGCACCGGATAGCGGCGTTCGATCACCTCGGGATCCGTGATCGCCGTGTTGGTCATGTGGCTGTGCACCGCACTCGCTCCCGGATATCCATTGCCCGCGCCGGAGCCGCCGCATATCGTTTCGTAATAACCAAAACGGGAGTTCCCAAACAGGAAATTGTTCATGGTCCCCTGGCTGCACGCCTGCAGCTTCAGCGCCTTGAGGAGCGTGTCCACCACGCGCTGACTGACTTCCACGTTTCCACCGACGACGGCCGGGCAGCGCTTGGGATCATCGTCAAAGGTAGGATTGAGAAAGGATCCTTCCGGAAGAAGGATTTCCACATCCTCCAGCAAGCCTTCATTGAGCGGAAAATCCTCCTGCAGCGCCAGGCGCAGCACATACAGCACCGCGCTGCAGAGGATCGCAGGCGTGGCATTCAAATTCCCCCGATGCTGCTCCGAGCTTCCGGAAAAATCCACCCGCAGTCGGGTCAGATTCCCGGATCGGACCAGCGACAGCCTGATTTTGAGGATCAAGCCTTCATCGAGTTGCTCTTCCGCACAGCATTCCGGAATGCCCTGCATGAACCGCTGCATTTGTTGGCGGGATTGATGCAAAATCTGACGCATCCCCGCCAGCAGGTCATTTCCAGTGCCGTCCCCGGCAAGCGCCCGCAGCCTGTCCACGCCCAGGCGGTTCGCAGCCATCTGCGCATGCAGATCGGCGAGGTTGTCCTCAATGGCGCGAGTTGGATAGGCTGCGGACTCCAGCAATTTTCTGATTCCTTCAAAATCCGCAACGCCCCCACGGCACAAATAGTGCGGCGGAATCACCACGCCTTCCTCCTCAAGGCATGTGGCATTGGCTGGCATCGATCCCGGCGAAAGCCCTCCGATTTCGGCATGATGCGCGCGATTGGCAACGAAGCCAATCAGAACTTCCCCAACGAACACCGGCGAAATCAACGTGACATCCGGCAGATGAGAACCGCCAAAGGCAGGGTGGTTCGTGACAATTGTGTCGCCAGCAATCAGGTTACGCGAATTCATCACCCTGCGCACACATTCGCCAAGGGCGCCAAGATGGACCGGGATGTGCGGCGCGCTGCTGATGAGTTTCCCTTCGGGGGTGAGAAGGGCGCAGGAGAAATCCAATCGCTCCCGGATGTTGGTGGAAAGCGCAGTTCGGCGGAGCAGCGCCCCCATGTCCTCCACGATGCTGGTGAAACGGTGCCGCAGCAGATCGTGACTCATGAAAGCATCCACCGTTGGCCCGGTCTCATTGCGATGCAGGATCCAACCGTTGCTGCCATGCTCCGCTCCCTGCCAGCCTCTGCCAAGGATCAGGCTGCTGAAATTATCCTGAAGCAATGCCGGCCCATGAACGCATCCCGGGTCTACAGACTCAGGCTCGGCCGTAAAAATTTCCTCGGAAGCGGCCCGGGCAATGACTCGCAAACTTACCAGCTCAATGGGTTTGGTGCTCGGCAACGGATAACCAAAAAGCTCCAAATAACGCTCTGCAAAGGAGGCGCACAGGGTGGTCGCGTTTGAAATTTCAATCTGCAAGGCCGCATCCTGGCCCAGCAGACGCAACTCCGCGATGCACCGCCGGATGCTTCCCTCCGGAAATTCCAGCGCAGCCTCGTTTGCCAGTTCGATTAACAGCGAAGGGATTTGAGTTTGCACCTCGGCCAGAAGTTGGAGAATTTGTCGTTCCGCAATCCTTTCCGGAACCGCCTCCTGCAGGCCCACGGCGCTAAGGATGCCGGCATTTTTTGGCACCAGAATGGTTTTGATGCCCAGACGACCGGCCACCTCGCAGGCATGTTGCGGACCTGCTCCGCCAAAGGCCAGCAGGGCATATTCGGAGGGATCGTAACCTTCCAGGACGGAAATTTTCCTGATGGCATCGGCCATGTGCTCGGTGGCGAGATTCAGCAGCGTGTGCAGCAGTTCCTCCCGCGCGATCTGCCGGCCTCCCTCGTTTTCGATGGTCCGCTGCAATTCCAACATTCGCTGTTCGGATGCCTCCCGATGAATCGGGATGGAGGCGAGTGCCGGATCGAATCGATCGAGCAGGAGATTGACATCCGTAATCGTCAACGGACCGCCGCGGCCGTAACAGGCCGGACCGGGATCCGATCCGGCACTCTGCGGACCCACCGCGATGCCACTGGGCGTCCATGCGCAAACTGATCCTCCCCCCGCCGCGACAGTTTCCACCGCCACCGACGGACTCAGCAGGGTGATGGAGCCGACTGTTTGGGTAAACCGATACCCCACCGCATCATCCACCCGGGCCACATCCGTGCTAGTGCCTCCCATGTCGAAAGTGATGATGCGGCTGTAGCCCATGCGCTTCGCGGCATTCAGCGCACCAAGCACGCCACCTGCCGGACCGGACAGCAGCAGGTCCTTGGGCCGGATGGTTGCGGCTGGTTCCAGTCCACCACTGCTCGTCATGAGCATCAGCGGCGATTGCTGCAATGCAGAGCCGCCATCCTGCAGTGGTGCGGCTACATCATGTATAAAACTCTCCACCGGGCCGGTGAGATAGGCATTCGCCACCGCACACTGGGCTCTCAGCAGAATCTTGATGAATGGCGCCAGTTCGCTGCCGAGCGAAACGTGCGAAAAGCCCGCCTCCTCCAGAATGGAACGCACACGCTCCTCGTGCCGCGAGTTCACATCACTGTGCAGCAGGCTCACCGCAGCCGTGGTGATGCCGAGTTTCACCAGAGCTGCCGCTTGTTCGCGAAGGTGGGATTCATCCAAATCCAACAGGACGTTGCCATCGGCGCACAGCCTTTCCCTGACTTCGCCGACGGTCTCGTAATGCACCTCACGCGGCTCATGTTTCAGCGCAAACAAATGCGCCCGGCGCTGGTCCCCGATGCGCAGCAGATCCCGGAATCCCCGGGTGACGAAAAAGGCCACCCTCGAACCTTTCCGTTCCAACAGTGCATTGGTCGCGCGCGTCGTCGCCAGTCGAAATCGCATCGCCGGGAACTGCGCCCCAAGCGGGGTCTGGGTCAGCAATCGGGCGCCCAGCACGGGAGCAGATTCACCCGTGGTGAGTTCCACAGTTTCGTCCTCAGAAAAGGATCCTGCCACAGGCTCTGCCAGTTCGAGCACGAGGCCATGCTCCCAGTGGGAGTAGAGAATGGAAACACAGGTACCCTCCAGCGAGCGCATTTCAAAGCCTCGAAAAAAGCCATCCACCACCGGCCAGGTTGCCGTCAGCCTGATTTTCCTCTCATCCATCACCAATCCCACAGCTGCACGAAGACAGCCATTCGAGAGCACCTTGATGCGGTGCTCGGTGCCATCCGGCGCGATGGCATGGCAGTCCGTAAACGTTCCTCCAGTGTCTGCGGCCACGCACCAGCCGGGTTCGGGATCATTCGGAAGTGAATGAGTTTTCACGCGATTCGGCCCCTTGGCTTACGGCTGGGAAGTGTCCGACTTGAGCCTTCCGGCCTTATACAGGAAGGCGGCGGATTGGTAGCAATCGATCGCCTCATCAAGCAGGGGGGTGAAGGTCGGATTGGGTGTGAGATCACCAGTCTTGCGATTTACATCATAGAGGCTGAATTCCTTCTTGGGCTTCAGAATTGCCATCTGATCACCACGCAGGTAGGCGACCTTTTGATAATTGGAAACATACGTCCGCGCCTTCCCGGCGTATTCCGGATCCAGCACATCGAGCCCAAAGAAGCGCGACGTGTAGCTCCAGTTCATGAGGCCGAAGAGCGTTGGCATCACATCGATCTGGCTCGCCTGCTTGGTGAAGCGCTGAGGTTGAATCAACTGGGGATGCCAGATCAATGCGGGAATGTGGAATTTTGTCACATCCAATTCCGCCTTGCCGGCGCTGAACGCGCAGTGGTCTGCCACGATCACGAAGACCGTATTGGCGAACCAGGGTTTGGTTTTCGAAATTTCCAGTAGTTCATTGATGGCGAAGTCCGTGTACTTCACGGTGCGCTTCGGACCATCATCGAGTTCCTTTCCGGCGCTGTCCTTCAGATCAACTCCATTTAGCGGAAAGGTGAACGGGCGGTGATTCGAGGTCGTCATGCAGAAAAAATGGAACGGCTTGCCAGCAGCATGATCGCGATCCGCCTCCTGCACCGCCCAGCGGAACATATCCTGATCGCACGCACCCCAGGCGTTCTCGAAGGTCACGTCGGACTTCTCCTTTTGCGGACGGTCCACGATCCGGTAGCCATTGTGGCGGAAGAAATAATTCATGTTATCGAACAGACCGTTGCCGCCGTAGAGAAACGCATTGTCATAGCCGCGTGACGCAAACAGCGAGCCGAGGCTGAACATGTCCGTGCATTCCGCGCGCCGCAGCAAACTCTGCCCCGGCGTGGGGGGCACGCACATCGTGAGGGCCTCCATGCCGCGCACGGTGCGCGTTCCGGTCGCATAGAGATTGCTGAAGAATAATCCCTCCTGCGCCAGCCGGTCGAGATTCGGTGTCAGGCCCCGTTTGTTGCCAAGCGCCCCCACATACTCGCCACTCAGGCTCTCCACACAGACGAGAAAGACATTCCATTTCCGCTCGGGTCCCTCGTGCTTGATCATGCGCCGCAGATCGCCGGGATCACTGGTGGCGGGCGGACTCTGGGCGCTGGATAGGTGCTTCTGGCAACTGGCGAGCGACTGCTCAATCGGATGCGTGGGGTAGAATGTATCGTAATCGATTTCATTGGCCCAGAAGGCCGTGCCGAAGGAATACAGCCCGTTCTTCGCCAGCTCTGCGTTGTAATTGTTCGAAAATTTCGGAACCTGTGACTGGCTGAACAATGCCACCGTCACCGCGCACAACACCGCTGCCGCCCCCAGGGGAGCCACGCGCCGCTGCCAGTTGAAGGGAGCCGCAGAGATGGCCTCCAGCCAGTGCATGCGACGGAAAAACCACACCACCAGCGCCGTGGCCACCAGCAGCCCGGCGATGATGAGAGGCATCGGGTAACTCTCGTTGATGTTGCCCACCACCTCCTGGGTGTACACCAGATAGTCCACGGCAATGAAATTGAACCGCACTCCGAACTCCTCCCAGAAAAACCACTCCGCCACCGCCCCAAAGAGCAGCACCAGCACAAACAACGACACCACCACATTCGTGAAAATGCGCCCCGACCGCTGACCAAACGTGCAGAGCACCGGACTGGCCAAAATCACACTGACAATCCCCATCGCGATCCATCCCTGCCCGGCCAGCGCCTTCGCCACCACCGCCAGCAGAACGGCCAGCAACAGCAGGCGCCATTTGCCCAGCGGGCCACTGGCCACCAGCGCGCTCAGCACCACCCACACCAGACTCACGTAAAACGCCGCCAGCAAATCATACCCCACCCCCACCAGCAACGCCGTGCCCAACGATCCATCCCACGCCGCAGCCTGCCGCGCCAGGGTCAGCAGCAGCACCAACCGCGTGGCCACAAACACCATCCACGCAAACCCACCCACCAGCAGCCCCCCCCGGGTCATCGGGCTGGCAAAAAACCGCTCTCGCCGGATTCCCGGTGCATCCATCACATCATTCGTCATGCCCTCAGCCTGTGCCCAAGAACCCGGGTTGTCATCTGAAATGCACCGCCCTCCCGACCTCCCGCGCTGGCAAGCTCCCCTTGGCGCAACCCTCCCCTTCAGGTAAACTTTGCTCCCAAGCATGAAGCGTCCCAGCTCATCCACCGCCCTCAACCGCCAGATCACTTCCACCCATCAACAACTCGAATCCCGCCAAGCCGCCTCGGAAAAAGGCCAGGAAGCCCGCGGCGGAACTATCGAAAAAGGCTGAAGCCTCCCTGAGGGACCCCTCCCCAGGAAGCTCCTGTCAGGAATTTTTTCCTGACGCCTTTTTCTCGTCGCCCCCCACGACACCGACGGCCGCCGCCGTCTCGCGGAATACCTCCTCCGCGCCCCCTTCTCCCTCCAGAAAATGACCTGGAACCCCGACATCAAAACCGTCATCTACCGCTCCCGCCGCAGTTGGCACACCAAACGCAACTTCG
>CALQSQ010000184.1 GCA_943333275.1 Akkermansia muciniphila | reverse complement strand
CGACAAAACCTCCTCGACCCTTGAAACACTACGAACACCTTACCAGCGAACAGCGAGCACAGCTTGAACTGCTGCGCAAGCAGGGAAGCGGCCCCAGCGCGATTGGACGGCAACTGGGACGCTCCAAGAGCACGATCAGCCGCGAGTTGTTGCGCAGCGGAGCGCTCAATGCCCAAGGCACTTATGCGGCCTCCCAAGCGCAGCAGCAAGCGCCAGCTCTCGCGGCGGGCCACCTGGCCGATGAACTCGCCGCTGCGGGCATCCGGCTCCAGGTGGTCGAAGCCCGCGCCGCAGTGCGCGAGCGGCTGCGCAACGGTGGGGTGGACGCCAAACTCGGCGTGGTGGACCGTTTCACCGCGGTGGCCGATGCGGTGGAGGCATTACAACAATCAACCCTATCCTGAAACTGGCCGGAACCCAGCTTCCCAAGGCAAGATGTCGTGGCCACCTCCGCCAGTGCCAAGAACCGAAGACGGCAAAAGCCGGGCGTAATTGGCGCGATTGTGGTTGACAGCGCCAGTCGCTGATGGCCAGTTTTACCCCAGCCAGATTGCTTTCCCTGAACCACCCCTGTATGCTCGTGATGACAACACTTCAACACCCCTCCCGCCGCGGTGAGACGTTCCGGCGCTGGCAGGCCTCCGGCGGCCTCGCGCGGGCCGCATTTCCGGCCGCGCTGTTGACCATGGCCTTCCTTTGTGGCTGCAAGAAACCCGAGGCCGCAGCGGTGCCGCCGCCGAACGTGGAGTGCCTGGAAATCAAGCCCACGGAGGTGGCGCTTTCCGAGACCTTCATCGGCCAGCTCGATTCGCCGCAGAACGTTGAAGTGCGGGCCCGGGTGGAGGCGTTCGTGAAGGAGGCGCCGTTCGAAGAAGGTAAAGAGGTGGCCAAGGACCAAGTCATTTTCATCCTCGACGACGGGCCGTATCAGGAGCGGCTCAAGGGCGCGGAAGGGGCGTTGGCCGAAGCCAAGGCCGCCGTTGCCAAGAATCGAGCGGATGTCGCCCGGCTTGAACCGCTGTTTAAAAGCCGCGCCATTCCCGAGCAGGACCTGGATAACGCCAAGGCTGCGGTGGAGGTTGGCGATGCGGCGGTCCAGTCCGCCATCGCGCGGGTGGATTCCGCCAAGCTGGACCTTAGCTATTGTTCCATGCGGGCGTCCACCACCGGGCTGATCGGTGCCAAGCAGGTTGCCATCGGCGATCTGGTGGGCAAGGGCGAGCCCACGTTGCTGGCCACCATTTCCACCCTCGATCCGATCTGGTTTTACTGCAACGTGAGCGAGGTGGACTACCTCCAGGCCAGGGAGAAGAGCAAACAGACCGGCCGGCAGATCGAGGATGTGCCGCTCACCCTGATCCTCCCTAACGGCAAGGAGCATGCCGATCCGGGCAAATTCGTGTTCATCGACAGTGCGGTGAACACCAAGACCGGCACCGTGCGCGTGCGGGCCGAATTTCCCAACAAGGAAAAACTGCTGCGCCCGGGGATGTTCTCCCGCGTCCGCGTGAACATCGGCATGCGGCCGAACACTCTCACCGTGCCCGAGCGCGCCATCGTCGAACTGCAGGGCAAGAGTTTCGTCTGGCTGGTCGGCAAAGACAACAAGGTCAGCCAACAAGGAGTCACCCGCGGCGAGCAGGTCGGCGCACAGATCATCATCAACGACGGACTCAAGCCGGGGGACCGGATCGTCGTCGAGGGCATCAACAAGCTGCGCGAGGGGGTGCCCGTGCAGATTCACGATGCCGCCGCCAAATCGGACGCACCCGGCACAGCCGGAACCTCCGCCAAGCCGGCGGCAACCTCCAAAGAATAACCCAACATGGCCGACTTCTTCATCCGCCGGCCGATTGTGGCGATGGTCATCGCCATCCTCACGGTCATCGTTGGCGCCATCTCACTCTCCCGGCTGCCAATCTCGGAATATCCGACGGTCAGCCCGACCATGATCCAGGTGACCACGACCTATCGTGGTGCTGCTGCTGAGGCGGTCATGGAATCCGTGGCCACGCCCATCGAGACCAAGGTCAACGGAGTGGACAAGCTGCTCTACATGCAGTCGTTCAACGCCAACGACGGCAAAATGACGCTCAACGTCTATTTCGACGTTGGCACGGACGTGGACATCATGCAGGTGAACACGCAAAACCGCGTGACCCAAGCGGAGGCCAAGCTCCCCGAAGCGGTGAAGCGCGAGGGTGTTGTCGTCAACCGTTCCAGCCCGGACATCCTGATGGTCATCGGTCTCGCCTCGCCGAAGGGAACTTACGATGCCATTTTCCTAAGCAACTACTGCGATCTTAACCTGGTAGACTCGATCAAACGGGTGAAGGGCGTGGGTGATGTGAAGAACTTCACCGCCCAAGACTACTCCATGCGGATGTGGCTGCAGCCGGACAAGCTCGCCTCCCTCGGCATCACGCCGGACGACATCAAAAAGGCGCTGCAAGAACAAAACGCCCAGTCGCCCGCCGGACGGATCGGCGCCGAGCCCGCACCACCGGGTCAGGAAGGCCAATACAACGTGCGTGCCCTCGGCCTGCTCAAGGATTCCAAGGAATTCGAGGAGGTCATCATCCGCTCTAACAGCGATGGCTCGCAGGTGAAAATCAAGGACGTGGCCCGCGTTGACCTCGGGGCCCAAACCTACGACCTCCGCGCCCGCCTCAACAAGTCGCCGGCCGGTGCCTTCGCCATCTATCTGGCACCCGGAGCCAACGCGCTCGACACCGCGGAAAACGTCAAGGCCATCCTCGAGAAGGCGAAGGCCAAGTTTCCGGCGGACATGATCTATGAGGTCGCACTGGACTCGACGCTGCCGATTGAGGCCTCGATTGAAGCGATCGTCCACACGCTTTTCGAGGCGGTAATTCTGGTGCTGATTGTCGTTTACATCTTCCTGCAGAGTTTCCGCGCCACCATCATTCCGATGCTGACGGTGCCGGTTTCCCTGTTGGGCGCCTTTATCATGTTCCCGGTGCTCGGCTTCAGTGTGAACGTGCTCACCATGTTCGGCCTGGTGCTGGCCATCGGGATTGTGGTGGATGACGCCATCGTCGTCGTCGAGGCGGTGCAGCATCACATCGAGCACGGACTCTCACCCAAGGAGGCCACGCGAAAGGCGATGAAGGAGGTATCCGGCCCGGTGGTCGCCATCGGCCTGGTGTTGTGCGCGGTGTTCGTGCCCGTCGCCTTCATGGGCGGGGTGACCGGCGCGCTTTACAGCCAGTTTGCGCTGACCATTGCCATCGCGGTGGTCTTCTCCGTGATCAACGCGCTCACGCTCAGCCCGGCGCTGGCGGCCATGCTGCTGCGCGAACCGACGCCCGGCAAGGGCCCGATCGCCTGGTTCTTCAAGAAGTTCAACGCCGCCTTCGATTGGATCATCGAGCGATATGGAAGGGTGGTCGGCGGTCTGGTGCGCAAGGCGACACTTTCCATGGTGATGCTGGTGCTTGTCATCGTAGGCATCAACCGCATTGGCAAACATGTCCCCGGCGGGTTCATTCCGGACGAGGACAAAGGCTATCTGTTTGTGGCGGTCGAGCTGCCGGAAGGAGCTTCGCTCCAGCGGACCGACGAGGTGCTGAAACAGATCGAAAAAATCGTTGGCGAAACGGAAGGCGTGCAATCGGCCGTCGGCCTTGCCGGCATGAACATCCTCAACTCGCTCAACGTGCCGAACGCCGCGCTCATGTTCGTCGGTCTCAAGCCATGGAAGGACCGCCATGATCCGAAGCTCCATTCCAAGGCCATCGCCGCCGCGTGGACGAAAAAATTCGCCGCCATTCCCAGTGCCCGTGCGTTTGCTTTCGGCCCGCCGCCCCTGCCTGGATACGGGAACGTCTCCGGTTTCACCATGCAGCTTGAGGATCGGGCCGGCGGCACCATCGACGATCTCGCCGGCTATGTGAAACAACTGCAGGCCGCGGCCGCCAAGCGCCCCGAGATCGCCCGCCTGAGCACCACGTTCAACCCCGCCACGCCGCAGGTGAAAGTGGAGATGGATCGCGAAAAAGCCCGCACGCTCAACGTGCCGGTGGACAGCGTGTTCGCCACCCTCCAGTCCTACCTCAGCGGGCTTTACGTCAACGACTTTGTGAAGTTCGGCAAGGTTTACAAGGTGTTCCTGCAAGCCGAGCCGGAGTTTACCAGCAAGCCGGACGACATCGGGAAATTCTATGTCCGCAGCAACGACGGCAACATGATCCCGCTGAGCACGCTGGTCACTGTCGCCAAGATGTCAGGCCCCAACCTCGTCACCCGTTTCAACCTCTACAACTCCGCCGAAATCATCGGCGCCACCGCGCCGGGCTACAGTTCCGGCCAGTCGATCAAGGCGATCGAGGAAGTGATGAAGGAGATGCCCGCGGAGACCGGCTATGAATGGTCCGGCCTGACACTCCAGGAAAAGAAATCCGAAGGCCAGGCCGGGGTGATCTTCGGCATGGCGGTGTTGTTCGTTTTCCTGCTGCTCGCCGCCCAGTACGAAAGCTGGTCGCTGCCCTTCGCCGTGTTGCTGTCCGTGCCCACGGTCATTCTCGGCACCATGGTGGGCCTGCTGTTGCGCAAGTTCGACATGAACGTCTATGCCCAGGTCGGCCTCGTCATGTTGATCGGTTTGGCGGCGAAAAACGCCATCCTCATCATTGAGTTCGCCAAAATGAAACGCGAGGAAGGCGTGCCGACCATTGACGCCGCCATCGAGGGCGCGAAGCTCCGTCTGCGCCCGATTTTGATGACTTCGTTCGCCTTCATCCTCGGTTGTGTGCCGCTGATGCAGGCCAGTGGCTCCGGTGCCGCCTCGCGCAGCACCATGGGAACCGGCGTGGTCTTCGGGATGACCATTTCCACCGCCATCGGCCTGTTCTTGATTCCGGTCTGTTATGTCTTCGTGCAGAAGTTCGCGGATCGGAGGCAAAAGCCCGCTCCGGAACCAGCGCCCGCCACCGAGCATTCCCATTGACGCCGCGATCCCGAACCTCCAACCGAAAATCGATCCCCATGCGCCCGTTACTGATCCTTGCCTGCGTTTTGTTCGTGAGTGCCTGTGTGCTCGGTCCGGAGCCGGGCTCGCCGGACATCAAGCCCCCCACGTCCGTGCTCGGCGATGCCGCCCCCCACGGTGCGTCGTTCGGCGACCAAGCTTGGCGCAAGGTGTTCACCGATTCCACCCTGCGCACGCTGATCGCCCGGGCCTTGCAGAACAACCCGGATCTGGTGGCCGCCACCTACCACATCGAAGAGGCCCGCGCCCGCGCCCAGATCTCCAAGGCCGCGTGGTTTCCCATGCTCGATGGCGCGGCGGATGCCTCCGCGAACTATCGGTCGAAAAATGCCAGCCAAGGCGCGGGTGGCAGCCGCACCTCCGAATCATACAGTCTAACCGCCCTGCTGAGTTGGGAACTCGACCTCTGGGGCGGCATCCGCCGCGACAACCAAGCTGCCCGCGCCAAGCTGCTGGAGGCCCAATACCAACGCGACGGCGTGCAGACCTCACTCGTCGCGGCGGTTGCCACCGCTTACATCGACCTGAAGAATCTCGATGAGCGCCTCGACATTTCGCGGGCCACCGCAGCGAGCCGCAAGGCCTCCCTCGACCTGGTTACCAATCGCCGCGTGGGCGGAGTCGGTTCGGATCTGGAGGTCGGGCAGGCCGAGGCGTCGCTGTCCCAAGCACAGGTCACCATCCCGGTCACCGAGCGGGCGATCGCGGCCAAGGAGAACGAGATCCGCTCGCTGCTCGGCGAATATCCCGGCGGCATCACCCGCAGCGGCAATTTCGATCGTCTTGGGGACGCGCTCCACATCAGCGCGGGCTTGCCCTCGTCACTGATGGAGCGGCGGCCTGACTTGGCAGCCGCCAACCAGAACTTCCAAGCTGCAGTTGCCCAGATCGGGGTGGTCGAAGCCCTCCGCTTTCCCAGTCTGTCCCTAACCGGCAGCGGCGGTTTGGTCAGTGCCGAATTGAACGATTTGCTAAAAGGCAAGTCGGCGGCTTACACGATCGGCCCGCAACTCGTCGGCCCGATCTTCGACGCGGGCCGCGGCAAAGCCCGGGTGGAGGCGGCCCGAGCCAGCGCCAAGATCGCGCTGGCCAGCTACGAGAAGGCCGTGCAGCGGGCGTTCCAGGAAGCCGCGGATGCGCTCAGCGCGTATCAGAAGGCGGGTGAGATCATCGCCGAGGAAACCAAGTTGGTCGCCTCCCAGAAGAGTGTCTCCGCCCTCGCGACGAAACGATTCACCGGCGGGGTCTCCAGCTATCTGGAAGTGCTCGATGCCGAACGCGAATTGTTCACGTCGGAACTGGATCTTGCCGATGCCCGTGCCGACCGCCTGCGGGCTGTGGTGCAAGCCTACCGCGCGCTCGGAGGTGGTTGGAAGTGAGCGGTTCTGCCTTCCGATCCAATGTTCAAGCAACTCTTGGTTCTGTTCCTGCTCGTCTCCGCCTGCGTCGCGATCCATGGCGGCGGGATGATCCTTGGGCTGCGTTGGCTCGGACGTTTTTGGCCCCGGAAGCCGGGTGATTTCACCCCGCTGCGGACGTTCTGGTTTCTGGTCCGCTTGGTTTACGGTCTGCTGCTGCTGCATCTGCTCCAGATCACCGTGTGGGCGGTGTTCTATCAGTTGGACGGTTGTTTTCCGGATTTTGAGACGTCCTTCTATTATTCCGCGGCGAGTTATTCCACGGTGGGCTATGGAGATGTGGTGCTAGGCCATGAGGGGCGCATCCGCGGCGCGGTGGAGGCCGTGACCAGACCCCCTTCCATGAGAAGGTAGTCAAATTGAAAGCTACACGACAAAATCAAGAGAAAGTCTTGACGAAGGTCTCGAAATGCTCCAAAACGCGCCCGAGTTGGAAAAATTGTAACCCTGCAAAATTTTTGATTCTCCCCTTCACTCCCAATTCGGCTCACTACCCAACCATCATGAAACTAGGGCGTGTTAACACAAAATGCTTGCAACTTCTGTTTAAGGAGTAAGGTGAGCGAATGGAGATCACCGAAGCCCAATTTGAACGCATCGTCGATTGTCTGCCCCTTCAGCGCGGCAATGTCAGTCTGACCAATTTGCAGGTAAT
>CALQSQ010000183.1 GCA_943333275.1 Akkermansia muciniphila | reverse complement strand
AGTTCGCCCAGAATTGATACGCTGGCAACCTTCCAAGGAGCCTTGACTCCAATGGATTGGCCATAAAATTCTTCGATCGAGAGTGAGTCCATCCCTCACCCTTGGCTCCATCCACCTTAAAGTCTCCCCACCAATTCCCGTAGCGCCTGGTTTTAAAGGTTTGCGCCAACGGGTTCCGCCGGTGTGGGGTCTCGCCGCGCCAGCCTCCGGTGGCGGATTGTCGGGTTTCAATGAAGTCCTTGAAGCGAGTGAGGTCGCCGGGGACAAGTGCAGACACCGAGTCCAATAGGTCCCCGATATTTTGTTTCGGGTGTTGGGAAGGGGTGGCCGGCCAGCGCAGCGGGCTCACTTCGCCAGCGTCACGTTGCCGTGCTGTTTGCCCTCTGTGACTTCCGGCGTGGTTCCCGTCGCCAGCGCTTTGAGTGCCTGATAGACATAACGGAAGCGGTTGACTCCGGTGCCGTCCCAGTATTCAGCCTGCTCGCCTATGACGTGAAGCAAAGCGATATTGGGATCATCTGCACCATCCGGAAACCATGCTTTGAAGGAAGGCTTCCAAACCTCATGGATCATGGCGCGGTCATCCACCACCGTCGCGCGGCCTGCGATGACCACGCAGCTTGTCCAGCCATCCTGTCCATGCACCTGCACACGCGCATCGGCCTTGATCTCACGCACCTTTTCCGAGTCCCGTGACGTGATGAGCCAGAGGTCGGTTTTTTCGTCCACCCTTGCCACGGCCATGGGCCGAGCGTGGCAGCCAGCAGGCTCGGCCATGGTGATGAGCATGACGGTGCTGAAGTCTGTGAGGAGGTCGTGGAGTTTATCCAGTTGGGTATCGTTCATGAGATTGATGGCTTAGAGGCTTGCGCCAACGGGTTCTGCCGGTGTGGGGATCTCGCCGCGCCAGCCGCCTGTGGCGGAATGTCGGGTTTCAATGAAGTCTTTGAAGCGAGTGAGGTCGCCGGACACTCGTGCAGACACCAGGCCCAATAGGTCGCCGACATTTTCAATCATTCCTTCGGGCTCATATTCCACTTCGAGATTCACCGCCGTCTCGTTTTCGCCCTGTGCCGAGAACGTGATCATTCCCGAATTTTTGGCCCCGCTGGTGCTGCGCCAAGCGATGCGCTGGTCGGGGATCTGCTCGGTGATTTCGGCGTCCCACTCTTCGGTCTTGCCTCCGATTTCAGCCTTCCAGTGGAGTCGTTTATCATCGAGTTGCTTCACCTCTTTGACGCCTTCCATGAAGTGCGGAAAGTCTTCGAACTGGGTCCATTGATTATAGGCCTGACTCACGGGGACGTTGACGGTGATGGATTTTTCAATTGTTTTCATGATGTTGTTTGCGGTTTAATTTTGTCGAACTCAGACGGTGAACCAGCACGGGCGAAGGGCTTGATGCCCTCCACCCGCACAGTCGGCTCGTTACTTGGGCATAAGCACAGTATCGATGGCGTGGATCACACCATTGCTGGCAGCCACGTCGGCCATGATGACTTTGGCCTTGTTCACGGAGACTTTACCGTCCTCAGCCACCAGGTTCAGCTTTTGGCCGTTCACGGTCTTGGCTTCCATCGTTTTCACGTCAGCGGCCATGACCTTACCAGCCAGAACGTGGTAGGTAAGAATGCCGGCGAGCTTCTCTTTGTTCTCTGGCTTGAGCAGGTCTTCGAGCGTGCCTTTGGGCAGCTTGGCGAAGGCTTCGTCCGTGGGAGCGAACACGGTGAACGGTCCCTTGCCTTGGAGTGTTTCAACTAAACCGGCGGCCTTTACCGCCGCGCAAAGGGTGGTGAACTTGCCTGCTCCTTCGGCGACGGCGACGATATCGCCGACTTTCGCTTTGGCATCCTTGCTTCCGGATACTTCTGCTGCTGCGGGAGCTTTATCTTTAGCGCTTACCATTCCGACTAGACCGGTGGTGGCGAAAAGTGCCGTTAGCGCCAGGGTCAACCTGTTTTTATTGTGTGGTGTAATGGGGTTCATGTTTTTTTATCTGTTTTGTTTGTTTTGCTTCGGTGCCACGGAATGTAGCACAAAATTGGTTGGTATTAATTACTTAGCGCCGGGCCCGATGCCTGGCTATGGGGTGTAACCCTATTGGGACTGCTTCACGGTGATTGGATATTCCTTCGTGTGAGTTTCGCTCTTCCCTTCTTGGGGCCGCGAGCGAACTGTTGCGCTTCAGGCCAGTAGTTTGGCCAGATGCTTAGTGAGCAGGTCACCCAGTTTCAGCACGTTCGCGGCCATCTTCTCGTCCTTCAGCGAGCCGTCCGCCCTGAACTCATCGTGTGCCTTGCTCACTGCCACTTGGTCGGGCAGCACCGTGACTCCGATGTTGCCGAGAATAGAGCGGAGGTGCACCAGCCCGCGCAACCCGCCCAACGCTCCCGGTGAGGCTGCACACAAGATGGCGGTCTTGCCAGCGAACGCCTCCAGCGGCGGCTCGTTCTCCGTCTCGACGCGTGAGACCCAATCGAGGGTGTTCTTCAGCGTGCCGGTAATGGTGCTGTTGTATTCCGGAGAGGCGATGAGCAGTCCGTGATGCTCGCGAAAGAGTTGTTTTAGTTTCTTGGCCGCTGGCGGCAGTCCTTCTGCGTCTTCCAGTTCCTGATCGTAGAGTGGCAGAGGAAAATCGCGCAGGGTGATCAACGTCACCTCCGCGCCAGCCGCCCGAGCACCGGCCGCTGCGATTGCGACGAGCTTCTGATTGTATGAATCGCGGCGGAGGCTGCCGCCAAAGGCGAGGATGCGTGGAGTGGTCATGGATAGTGATTTGTTTTGGTTTTGGGAAGAGTTGGTCCCGCGACTGGCGGATCATTCGCGGCGACCCGGATGAGCAATTAATCAACAACGAGCGTAAAGGTCGCTTCGCCTCGCAAGGCCTTGGAGTAGGGGCAAGTTTGGTGGGCCATTTCCATGATGCGCTGAGCCTGGTCGCGATCAATGTCAGGAAGCAGCGCATGCAACTCGACAGCAAGACCGTAGCCATGACTATCATCCTCAACCAAGCTGACCAAAGCACGCACGGTGGAATCGCTAACTGGCGTTCCAAGTTTCTTGGCAGCACTGATTAAGGCCCCGTGGTAGCAGGCGGAATAGGCTCCGGCGAATAGCACCTCCGGATTCGGGCCGCGCTTCACAATGTCTTTTTCCAGCGGGTTGCCGAGAGCGGTATCCAGGAGTTCATCCGGTGATTGCAGAGTTCCGGAGCGGCCACCTTTGGAAGTTACTTCTGACGTCAATAGTGTTTTCATATTTCGGCAACGGTATGCGTCTGCAGCCCATGAATGCCATGGGGTCTAGACCTACCTTCAGCTGCTTATGCTGTAGCACATCAATCGGGTTAACTTTTGCCGCTCGATGTGCCGGGATTGGCCAAAGAGCGTCACTCATGTTGGCGTGGTGATTAGCCTGGCTCCACGCCGATTGGAGACATAGGCATAAACCCATTGGACGAAGACCCCCTATGTTGGCGACGGCATTAACGACGCCCCCGCCATGATGGCCGCCACCGTCGGCATGGCCATCGGCCAGAACAGCGATGTCACCGTCGACGCTGCCGGAGTCGTCATCATGGACAACTAGCTCAAGAAGGTGGACGATTTCATGCACATCAGCCGCCGCATGCGAGACATCGCCCTGCAAAGCGCCGTCGGGGTCATGGCGCTCAGTCTCATCGGCATGGCCTTCGCCGCCAGCGGCCATCTCAACCCCGTCAGCGGTGCCATTGCTCAGGAGATCATTGATATGCTCGCGGTGCTAAATGCGCTGAGAGCGGCGTTTCCGCCGAAGGTGATTCATGACCCTTAGCCCCACCGTGGCCTTATCCCAACTTACCGTCTTTCAATGCGCACGACTCAAGGTCGCCACCGCGCTGACGGTGCTTTGTTTCCGCACGGACTTAACCGGAAGACCGTCAGAACATCATGAATGACCCAAAAAATAAACCTTGTCACCACTTTCCGATCAAAGAGACTGTGCAGTTCCTTGGCGCAGACTTGTCCGCCGGAGTTGCGCTGGATGAAGTGGCACGCGGGCAGAAAGAGGTCGGTCCCAATCGCGTCACCGCGCGGCGTGGCACCTCTGGCTGGCGGCGGTTTTTGAAGCTGCTCACCGAGCCATTGATTTTCGTCCTGATCGCAGCGGCGGCCATCAGCGCGTAGCTGGGCGAGTATGTGGATGCCTCGGTTATTTTCGGCGTGGTGCTGATCAAAGCCATCATCGGTTTCATCCAGGAGTCCAAGGCAGAGGGTGCTCTGGAGGTACTGATGAAAACGGTCACCACCGAGGCGACGGTGCGACGGTGCGACGTGGCGGCACGCGCCAGCGTGTGCCATCGACGGAACTGGTGCCGGGAGATGTTGTGATGCTGGAGGCCGAAGACCAGGTGCCAGCGGACCTGCGGCTTTCTCAAGTGAATGGATTGCGAGTGGATGAATCAGCAGACTCCCTCTCTCCCCGATTCCGATCCCCCGACCTACACCACTTTGAAAAAGCAAAGGCCTATCAAACACCTTGTTGATCACAGGAGATTCTGCTTGGTTAAATTGCGTCGCCGTTGCACCAACCTTCTCTCCATGAAACTGCTCACCAATATCGCCCTCATTTTATTGGCTGTGATCACTTCGTTTCTCGTCGGACGCTGGAGTGCTGCGAGTCCGGATGGCCCGGCGGAGCTGCCGCACGCAGTTTCCCGGGCGGCGGGTGCTCAGGAGGCGAGCATCCCCCCATCTGCACCGCCGAAAGCTGCCGTTAAGCCCTAGCCCCAGCAAATCCGTGAACTAGCAGCCACGGGTGCAAATCTAACGAAGGAGCAGTGCCTGGCCCTAACGAGCGAGGAGCGCTTGGAATTGGTGCGCAAGGGAGCGCTCATTTCCGACGGCCTGAAACAGGAGGCATTCCTCAGCGGCGTGCTCCCCACCCTAAGTAAGGACGAACTGGAGCAGGCGATTGCTTTGCTCGGGAAGGCGCAAGATCGGGGGAACTTCTGCGCTCAGGGTGTCTGGGACGAAGTCTGGAGACAGTCCGGTCGAGTAAACGCGGAAGGATGCCTCAGTTCATTTGCCAAAGACACCTCCCGCAGTGATTCCCGGCATGTCATGGAAGGTTGGCTGGAAGCGGATCCCGAGGGCACGCTGGCATGGGCCAAGACGCCAAAATCCTCCCACCACGAGGCTGCCGCTGCGGCATACGCTCTGAGCCACGAGGCCGGGGGCGATGCCGCCAAGCTGCTCAGCACCATCTCCTCGCTGCCAATTGATGAAGCGGTGAAGAAAGAGTGCCTGAAAGATTATTTCGATCTCGCCGACATCTCCGGCCAAACCCAGGGCACGGCCAGCACCTACGACCAGTTCCCGCCCACCCTGAAGCCCCAGGCTTGGGAAACGACCATGCAACGCCTCTGCTACACCGACCCACAGGAAGCCGTAGATTGGCTGGCCAGCCACGTCAACGACGCCGGACGTGACTACCGCTCCACGGAACGGTTATTCGGGGACTTGGCAAAGGACGATCCTGCTGGCACCGCCGATTGGGCCGCCAAACTTCCCGCCGCCCCCGATGGTTCCTTCCCTCCCACACAAATAGTCTATGCTTCTTGGCGGACCCGAGACTCTGCCGCCGCGCAGGCTTGGATCGAGACGCTCCCGCCCTCCGCCGCATGGGCAAGCCGCTATCGCTGATCACTGTGCTGGTTCAGGGGGCGTGCAGTGCGGCTCCTGCGCCGCCCCTCTCTGCCCATTCCCCCCCTTGCAGCCCCACCATGAAAAAGCAAATTTGTGTAAGGAAGAAAGCTTGATGGAATGGGGGAACTCTGTAGTGACAAAATGAAAACCAATCCCATGAAAACACCGGCCCTTCCGCAACGCCTCACGCTCGCCGTCATTTGCCTCGCCGCCGCTTGGAGTGGCAGTCCGCGATTGAACGGCGCGGAGAAGGATGTGCTCAACTATGAGGCTCAAAGAGCGGCGCCGGCGGGGACGCGGCGGATTGTGTTCATCGCGGCGAAGGGGACGCATGGCGGGCGGGGCAACCATGAGTTCCAGGCGGGGAGTCATTACTTCGCGCGCCGGATCAATGCGACGTATCCGAATGCCTACGCGGTGGTTTATACGGATGACAAATGGCCGAAGGATTTGTCGAACGCCGATGCGGTGGTGGTGCTGCTGAATCACGCCGCGCAGGCGGCGGAGGATCCTGGCATCAAGGCGGCGGTGGAGCGCGGAGCGGGGTTCATGGCGATCCACTTCGGTGTGGAGGTGAACAAGGGGGTGCAGGGGGATAATTTTCTGAAATGGATGGGCGGATATTTCGAGACGTTCTGGTCGGTGAATCCTTGGTGGGAGCCGCAGATGACGGTGGCAGCGGAGCATCCGACGGCGCGCGGAGTGAAGCCGTTCGTGATCAAGGACGAGTGGTATTACCACATGCGCTTCGTGGAGGAAATGAAAGGGGTGACGCCGATCCTGTCGGCGGTGGCACCAGTGAATACAGTAAATTTTACCGACAAGGCATCGGATCGCGGAGGCAATGAGGAAGTGCTCCGGGCGGTGAAGGCGGGCGAGCCGCAGCATCTGGCATGGGCCTTCGAGCGGCCCGACGGTGGACGCGGGTATGGCTTCACGGGCTTTCATAATTTCGCAAATCTCACGAATGACAGCTTCCGGACCGCGCTGCTCAATGGCATCGCCTGGGTGTCGAAGCTGGACGTTCCCGCCGGGGGCGTGGCCTCCGCGACGCCGACAGCCGCGGAACTCGAAGCGCTGATGGATGAGGTACATGGACCGGCGACACCGGCGGCAAAGTAATCCGGGCCCGGGACTTTCCCGCCGTGTTGCGGATTCCACACACGACAATCAATCCAAATTTTGCCCGGCAAAATTTATCGCCTCGGAAAAAACAAACTCCCCTCAGGGAAATGATCATGGAATTTGGCGGAGATGGCAAACCAAACGAGGACTTTTAGAAATTTGGCGCTACGGGAATTGGTGGGGAGACTTTAAGGTGGATGGAGCCAAGGGTGAGGGATGGACTCACTCTCGATCGAAGAATTTTATGGCCAATCCATTGGAGTCAAGGCTCCTTGGAAGGTTGCCAGCGTATCAATTCTGGGCGAACT
>CALQSQ010000182.1 GCA_943333275.1 Akkermansia muciniphila | reverse complement strand
CATCAGCGCCATGCCGCCAAAAGGTGTCACGGGCTTGTCAGAATATTCAATTGGAAGGTTCACCATTACGGTGATTGTCCCATACCCGTCAACCCCCTGCTCTGAACACGCTGGGCTTCACTCTCGCTCCTCTATTGCATTATCCAGGATGAATGACCTTTCCCAAACCATGCAGCTTGCCTACCTCTGGAAGCTGGCACCCATGAAGATCACGCCGCAGACCGCGAAAAAAATCGCGACCACGCTGACGAAGATCAGAAAGCCATAGAGAATGGACATGCCCACAATCATTCCGGGCGTCTTGTGCAGCCGTCGCGCCATCTGCCAGCCTCCCAGCAGCGAGACGCCGGTAGTGGAAATGAGTGCCAACTCCGGAATCACATTCCCAAGCGCCAGGGCTGGCACGTAGCCCAGAACGGTCAGAAACCAGATCAACAAAAGACGGCGCTTTTTGATGGGCGGGGGCGGAGGCAATTCCGACTGGGGTGGCTCGTAGGGGTTCACGCAGAATCTTTATCCTGTAAATGAATAGGAAACAATCACACATTGAGCCACGCGACCTTGAGGTAAGGTTCGCCTGTGAAATCCTCAGGGGCGCCACCCCATTCATATTTTCGAATGCTTCTTCCCGCCGTGGCCGCACCGGCCTGCAACCAGTCCTGAAATTGCCGCGGGCTCACGCCGTGGTGGTTCGTGCAGCAGAGGAGTTGTCCGCCGGGCTTGGTGACCGCCAGGGCGGCGGTGACGAGGCTGGCGTAGTCCTTTTCCACGCGCCAGAGTTTGCCTTCCTGATTTCGTGAGAAACTTGGCGGGTCGAGTATCACCAGATCGTATTGCAGGCCTTTCCTCGCGAGACGCCGCAGCCAGTCGAAGGAATCGCCGCGGCAGAAAAAATGTGGCGGCGGATCCAGACCGTTGAGTTCAAAATTGCGTTTCCCCCAGTCCAGATAGGGCCGGGATAGGTCGATGCTTTCCGTCAGCGCCCCTCCGGCGGCGGCGGCAACGCTGAACGCACAGGTGTAGGCGAACAAATTCAGGACCCGCTGGCCCGGGGCATTCGCCTGTATGCGCCGCCGCTGCAGACGCTGATCCAGAAAAATGCCCTGGGAGTAACCGGCTTGAAAATCGAGAAGAAACCGCAGACCATTTTCCCGGATGATGACGTGCTCCAGCCGCTCGCCCGCGATGTGTTGGAGGCTGGATTTTTCCTCCTGATCGAGACGTTTCCACCACAGCGATTTCCAGCCGAGCTGTGGTGCCTGGGCGAGTTCCGCGGGCATCGGCACTCCCTTCGTCTGGACCAGCCAGTGGCCAGCGAGGGTGTCGATAAAGATTCCCGGCAGGCCGTCTCCCGCCCCATCGCAGAGGCGGTAGGCGTCGGTGGTGCCGTCGTTGAGATCGGCGATTTCCCGGCGGCGAGCCATCGCCTTGCGCAGGGTGGCGGGCAGCGGGGTCATGGCGGCAGTTCCTGGCGCCACAGGGAGGGCTCCCGGATGTAATCCTTCTCGTCATAAGGATGCGATGCGAGGACCAGCAGGACGGAGCCCGGCTCATGATCGAACTGCTCGGCCCAGACCATGGGACCAATGTGCAGGGCGCGCTCCGGCCCGGTGAGGTCAAAGATTTCCTCGGATTTGCCATCGTTCACCAACACGCGGAGCCGTCCGGCTGTGCAGATGAGGATTTGTTCGCAGGCGCGGTGGGCATGCGCACCCCGGGCATGCTGGTTGGCCTTATAGGTGAAGAAAATACGAACAGGATTAAACGGCAGCGGTGCGGAATCCTGACCCAATATCGCCAGTGGTCCGCGGGCATCGTTGCGATGCACGAGCGTGATCAGGTTCACCCCCGCCACCTTCGTTGGCAGGGTGGAACCGCGAAGGTGTTTGGCGTTCAGGGTTTCCATGAATTGCAGACATCGATGACCCGGGCGCAATCCTCCGCGCAGAGGTGGGGGTGAATGGGCAGGGAAATTTCGCTGGAGGCCAGGCGACGGGCCACCGGAAGCGATCCTGCGATTTCAAAGCACTGGCCTTGCATGGCGGGTTGGTCGGGAATGAGATGGGGATAATGAATACCGGTCACGATGTGATGTTTCCTCAGGTGATCCATGAAACTCTCCCGATTGCCCTTCAGATACAAGGGAAACAAGTGATTCACGTGACTTTCCGGCGTGGATGCAGGCGGCAACGTCAGATTGGGGTGATGTAAACCCTCGCGGTAAGCGCTGGCGATTTGACGCCGGGCCAAGGTGAAACTTGCCAACCGGGGCAGCAGGGCATCGCGCAGAATGGCGGCATGGATTTCATCCAGCCGACTGTTCAGACCGCGCAGGGTGTGAACGTATTTCTCGGATTGACCGTAGTTGAGCCATTGGCGGGCGGAGGTGGCCAGGTCGGGCTCATTGGTGAGAATCGCCCCGCCGTCCCCCATGGTTCCGAGATTCTTGGTCGGATAGAAACTTGTCGCCGCGGTCAGACCGATGCTGCCACACGGTTGATTTTGCCACGTGGCACCAATCGACTGCGCACAATCCTCGATGATTTTCAGCCCGAAGGAATCGCGCAACGCCGCCAGTTCGGGGAGGTCCATGCATTGCCCAAACAGGTGCACGGGGACCATCCAGCGCAAATCCGGCTGGGCTTCGAAGAGCTGCCGGGCCAGCCGCAGATCCAGCGCCCCCGTCGCATCCACATCGCCAAACACCGGCACGCCACCCGCCCGCAGGATCGCCAGCGTGGTGGCAAAGGCGCTCAGCGGGGTGGTCAGCACGCGCTGGCCCGGTTGCAGGCCGGCGGTTCTGAGGCTGATCTCAATCGCATCCATGCCATTGCCGCAACCGATGGCCTCCCGCATCCCCCAGAATGCCGCCAGGTCCTTTTCAAACTCCCTCACCTCCGCGCCCAAAATAAACCATCCGCTCTCGCCCACGCGCCTCAGCGCCGCCTCGGCATCGGCGCCAATCTCGCGCCACAGGGCGCGGAAATCGTTGGCTAAAATGGGGGGGGCAGTGGAAACCATGGTGGACATGTTGACGGACCGAAGCCGTGCGTTCGCAGGCCTACAATTTCAGTGCTAACCTCTCCGTCCGGGAAAAGCAATCAGACACCCATCTTCCTGCGCAATCGGCGCGGGGTATTCTGCTCGATTTCCCGCTGCCGCATCCGGGCCATCCGGCGTGCCTTTCGCCATCGTCGAAAGCCGATCATGCCGAGGAGGGTCAGCACCGCAATCATAAAGGACACAATTACCCAGAAGGATTGAGCCAAAACGAGATGACCAGTCACTGGGGGGCACAAGGAATCACACAACATTGGGGACTGCATCGGGTTCTAATGATAAAGACGTTGGGGTCCGTGAAATTAGCTGAAGATGAAAATTTTTCAATTTCCAATCAAATATTACCCGGGATTTCCTCCCCCGCATTCATGGAGGGGCGTGCGCGACCGCCGTTAGGCCAGGGAGCGTTTCTCTAATTCGGCCAGGCACCACGCGTATTCCTTCTGTAGCTGGTCCACGACATTGGCCGTGCGGAGTTCCTCGGGCAGCACCCCCCAGGTGTAGGTTTCCATTTCCAAGTGCTGACACAGTCCCGGCTCCGCTGCGAGCACGTCGAGCACCCCGCAGAGGTGGTCCCGGGTGTCGCCGAAATTCATTTCCGGCAGCGCATGCAGCGGGACGTGGAAATGCACGCGCCACTCCTCACCGAGCGCACGGGGATCCGCCTTGGTCGCGGCGAGAGCATCCGGCAGATCCAGATAACGGACCAGTGAGCCGTCCTCGTGTCTCACGATGGTCTGATGCAGGTACGTATCCTCCGTAAACGAACGCAACTGGTGGAGCGCTTTGTCCGACGGGGTTAGCTGCAAGGCCGAGCTAAGGTGCAGCTTGGAAATGCGCATGCCCGCGTCCTTGAAATTTGCCATCGCTGCCGCGGGTGTTTCGTATTCCACGGCGAGGTGGCAGGTGTCATAGTTCACCCCGATGCACCGGCGCACCGCTTCGCTCTTCCCCAGGCGTTGCCAGAATTCCACAGTCTCAGTGCTCGTTTCCAAATAACAAAGCGGCTCGGGCTCCAGCCCCAGATGGAGATCCAGGCCCTGGCGGTCGCTCAACCGGGCGATAAAATCCGCGGCCTCCAGCACTTGGGAAACCATTTTCTGTTCCTCCTCCTTCGTTACTTGGAAGGCCTTGAACGAGCCCGGCAGGGTGCTGACGCTGCCAGCCATGCCGGGCGGCAGAATCTCCGCCAGCACCGTGAAAAGCGCCTTGGTGTAATCCAAGCGTGCGGCCTCATGCCACGTGGGTCGGTAAACCTGCTCCTTCACGCGGGTTCCATGAAACTGCCCGTAGGGAAATCCATTGATCGTGAAGACATAGCAGTCATGCTTCTCCAGCCACCGTTGAAAATGCAGACGCGTTTCCCGCTCGCCGAGCGCGCGCACCGCCTCTGCCCCCAGCCGCAGACCAATGGCATACGGCTGACGCGGGGCGACACGACGCTTCACCTCCAGGGTGTGGGTTTCCAGCGCCAGAAGCGTTTCCGGCCAGGTCTCGCCGCGGTGGATGTTGGTGCAGTAGGCTAGCTGAAGTTGATGCCGGAGTTCCATGCCGCGTTCGTAACCTCACCCCCGGGGAAACGCAAGCAGAGTGGTCAGCACCGCGCCGCACGCCTTCGCATGAACCCCATTGCCGACCCCAGCCAGAGCAGCCCCTGCGGTTCGGGAATCCCGACGATGAAGTTGTCGTAAGTTGTAAATTTCCCCGCACTGCCAGCGCTGACGGACAAGGATACCACCGGGACATCCGAGATAAACCCCAGAAAGGAGCCGGTGGTTTTATCAATCGGCGTAATGTCCATGTTCGTCGTCAGACCGGATTGAATCAGGCTGATCGTCAATTTCCCAGGGGCGAACAAATCATCAATCGTGGTCAGGAAGAAGTTGGCCCCGACCGCCGAAACCGTGCCCGGATCCATGGTGGCCAGCATTCCACCCGTGTTGGTAAACGCCCCAATCTCACCTCCGGAGGTTCCATAAACGGAAAATCCCGGCGACGTGTGGGTGACGGAAAATCCCGGACCAGCCCGCACCAGCGAGGCCACATTGGTGCCGGGCACGACCGATTGAAAATTGTCCTCGAAATACCCCGGTGCGAGAGCATTCAGAAAGGCCGCCCGGTTGGTGAAGACGATCACCATGGAGCGCGCAGAACCAGCTCCCAGAGTCAGAAGCAGGGCACTGAGGCAGGCGGCCCGCCATTTGTGCAGCTGGAATTTCATGTTTCCAATCTCTCCGTTTCAGCTGCCAACGCAAATGAATACCGGGTAGGCACGGATCGCCGGATTAAGAACGCTTTCGGCGACCCAGCATGATTGCCAGGACCGTGCCAATGACCAGACCGGAAATGACCACCTCCCAGAATCCCCATGGGTTATCCTCAATGCCGGTGCCGCTTTTCATCGTCATGCCGAACACACCTGCCAGCGTGCTCATCGGCAGGAAGATGGCGGCCAGTAGATTAAGCCGCCGCGCCGCGTCCGCCTCCTCCTCGGCGCGCCGGGCGGCCGTGAAAGTCAGGCCGTAGTTCGCGTCTTGGAGCAGCAATTCCGCAGAGCGTTCGACCGCTGCCGCGGCATCGCGTTGGTCAATGAGGCGGTCCTCATCCGGCATCGCTAGTCGCGCCTTCTGCAGTGTCTCATGGGCGTGCCGGGACGTCCGCGTGACGGGGGCCAGTTCCGTGAGGATGTCATGGTATTCCCGCGCGGAATCGGCCTTCACCTCGGCGGCACCTAGCCGGTCCAGAGCCCTGGAAAAAGTTCCGAAGTGTGCCGTCAGCCCCGCCAATCCCTCCCCCTCACTTGCAGCCCATGCGCCCGCCGGGGAACGCCAGAACATGATCCCATGGCGTTGCGTTTCGCCCGCCTTTGGAAGCTTGTGCAGCACCAGCAGCAGGTGCCCCTCCTCCAGCATCATCCGCTGCGGTCCCGCCTCCCGGCCAAGTCGTTCGCGCAAGCTGGGCGGCAGGTTCCAGTGGTCAGGGATCATCATGAAAAGAGGTTGGGAGGGAAAATAGCCCCACTTGGGTTCGAACCAAGGACCAAGGGATTATGAGTCCCCTGCTCTAACCACTGAGCTATAGGGCCGGATGTGGGCGCATGCTAGAGCAGGCACTTCTTGCGGTCAACCCTCACCTGCTCAATGCCGCGGGACCTGGCGGGCGTTTCCCGTTTATTTCACTGCTGGTGCCGGCGCATTTTTCCTGGCGAGGTAATCGCTCTCGGAGGCCAGATAGGAGGGCGCGATGCCGAAGGGATCCGCACCCCCGCGGTCTGTCACGAAGACCCAGCCGTAACCCAGAGCAATGGCGCGGTCGATGACCCCGTTCACCAGGCTGGCATTTGTGGAATAAACGACGGCTCCGATTTTGGAGGGCTTGCCGACCGCCCAGGTGGGAGGTTTGGACCTGGTCCATCCGGCGGAGTAGGGGTCTTCGTAGGTGATCATGACATCAGCTGTGGCGGCGTAGGACGACGGAACGGTGGTGCCGGGATTTCCCACGATGTATTTCCCCTTGCCGGCGGCATAGGCCTTGAGCGTCTTGTAGTAATTCAGCTTGCCGGAACTGTCGGCAACTTCATCAAGGAAGTAACCCTGAACGCCGTAGTAGGAAATGTAGGCATTCATCTGTGACTGAACCGCGCCGGTGGAGACCCCGCCGTATTGGGTGGAAATGTAGCCGACCACAATGGCGCCGGCAGATTTCAATTTTGAAACATAGCCGGCGATAAACCCATCCTTGCGCGATCCCGGGCCGTCATCCGGATTGATGACCACGATGGTCTGGACCTTGCGGGCGGCGGCGATGGCGGCATTGAACTGGGAGCTGGTATTGCCATAGACTGGCATGATTAAACCTGTGGCTTGCGCCGAGCCCAGACCAGTCACGGCCAGGGCGATGAGGAGAAAAAGGCGGAACATTTTGGGGTGGGGGTGGTGGGTTTTTAAAAACGAAGGGGCCGCAAGCTTAACCCAGGTTAAGAATTTTTCCACCAGTATCTCCGCGACTGTCGTGTAGCTTTCAAAGAGGGACGTTTTGTAGCACTCAAAGAGGGACAAGTTTTTCAGTCGAGTTTTTTGCCAATGTGGAGCAGTAGCTTGGGGCGCTGCTTTTTGTCAGGTGGGCGCATGAGGATGCTGGTGGATCCGTTGGTGT
>CALQSQ010000181.1 GCA_943333275.1 Akkermansia muciniphila | reverse complement strand
GCGCAATACCCTGGGCACCAATATCCAATGTGTTCTCTCGCACCTTGCCGCCATCCCAAAGGGACGCCGTCCGCGCCGGGTGGTCATTCTGACCGATGGCTGGGTGGGCACCCCGCAGTCGGACCTGCTCGCTCATCTTCGATCTGGCGGGATGCGATTCCTCGCCGGACTCACCTCCCCGGGTTCCACCAATGATCTCCTACAACTCAACGCTGACATCACCCCACTACCAACATGATCCCAAATAACGCCTTCTCCCACATCGATACTGCCGAGTATGTCTCGGCCGGACACCCCGACCGCCTTGCTGATACCATCGCCGAGCGACTCGTCGAGTTTGCCCAGACACAGTCCAATCCCGATTTCATTTCCCGCAGTCTCGTTGGCGTGGAGGTTGCCGTGCATGACGGGACGGTTTTTGTGGACGGTCGCATGGCAATCGATGGAAGACCCGTTCCGGTGCCTTTCGATGCCATCGTCCGAAGTGTCTTCGCCGATGCCGGACACGGCGAGATTTGGGGCCCGTCGCCGGAATCCCTGGAAATCATCGTCCGGGTTTGTGAGGAGGTATTGACGCCGGAGGAGGCGGATATCCGTCCGTTTTCCGATGATCAGAATGTGGTGCATGGCTATGCCGTAGCCCGCCCGGAGACCAATTTTCTGCCCGCAGCCCACTGGATGGCACACCGCCTTGGAAGAGCCGTGCAAGTCTTCCGGACTGCGAATCCAGACCGCTACGGCCCCGATTTCAAAATCTTCACCGATCTTGAAGACGACGGTCGGGAGGTGCGATGGAGGCGACTGGTCATCAGCCAGCAGCATGCCCGCGGAATTGACATGGAGACCCAGCACCGGGATCTGATTCCGGTGGTGCGAGCCTGTCTTCAGGAAGCGGAGGCCGGGGGCTTGGTGGGAGCTTCCGAATCCTTCCAACCAGCTCATTTGCACCTCAACGGTGCCGGTGATTTTGTAGTGGGAGGTCCGCGCGGCGATAACGGGCTTTCCGGCAAGAAGTTGGTGGTCGATCACTACGGTCCTTCGGTGCCCATTGGCGGCGGTGCCCTGTGCGGGAAGGATGTTTGGAAGGTTGACCGCTGCGGTGCCTTGAGGGCACGCCAGTTGGCCCGGCGGCTCGTTCAATCAGGTCACCACCAGGCCATGGTTACCCTTGGCTGGGCCCCCGGCGAAGACGTGCCCGGCTTGCGTGACGTCAAAGTCCAGGCCGGTCCTCATGCCCCGTGGCAGAGTCTATCGGAACAGGAATTGCCGGGAAAGGAGTGGTTTTCCATCCACCTAATCGTTCACGACCTTGGTCTAAGGATTTTCCCTTGGAGCACGCTCCCGGCGACGGGGACATTTCTCAATCCCGAACTATCCTGGGAAAAATGAATGACGCAATCCTTTGAACACCTCTAATCACAGGCGAAAACCGGTGCGAATCGGGTTTCTGGTTCCATTAGCGGTCCATGATGATTGCTTGCCTGCTCTTCAATAAATTTTCCGAAAAACCTCTTCCTCTTTTATGAAAACACAACCCTATGACCTCATCGGTGATATCCACGGACACTATGACAAGCTGATCGCGCTGCTCGGCCCCGCGCGCCCCGAAGTCCGCGAATACCGCCTGCCAGAACTCGGCACAAGGAGCCCCAAGACATTGATGATCTGGAACCAACGCGCCACCGCCACCCGGGCGAGCGTGGCCACAGCGGTGGATGTGCTGCCGGAGGTGTTGGCGATGGGGTGACGCAGGTGAACCTTGCAATGGTCAAGGCCGGCATGGCGTTGCGCTTCGACAAGTATTCCAAGGATGGGGCATTCCAGACGGCACAGGAGGAGGCACAGAGGGCACGGAGGGGACTGTGGGTGGATCCGGCTCCGGTTGCGCCGTGGGAGTGGAGGAAGCCGGGGGCACTGAAATAGGCATTGCCAGCGTAGGTCGAACCTGCTTGATTGCGGTCTGAGAAATGAGCGATCCTCAAACCAATATTCCCCTGGAAAAGCAAATTTCCATCAGACAGACGCAATCCCACGCCTCGCCCACCGCTACGAGCGGAAGCACGCCGCACTGGAGGCGTTGAAGAAGTCGTTGCTGCACCAAGCCTTCGCCGGAGAACTGTGATGAGTAAGCCCGCCACATATATTGAAGATCAAACTGGCATTGATTTGGAGGCATCCCGAACCCGTCTCCTTTTCAAAGCACAGCTCTCACACGGCTCTGGCTTTTCTGAACAAGCGGAATACCGGATCGGTGCCACTAAATGTGGCAGGTTCGACGTGCTGTGGAGCCGGAGTGATTGGGTTGAGGATGGTCCCGCCCTTCAGGCCATTGCCTGGCTGCCTCGCCATGAGATGAAAGGCGAGGCGTTGCATTTGGCCCTGCTTAAAGCCTGGCTCATGGCGGAAAAAATGGCGAACGACACTGACGAACCTAACTTCCATGAAGTGGAGCAAAGCAAGCTGGCGTTGCTGAAGTCCACAGACGTTTGGCTGGTCGTGGATGAGGTATTCGCCACTGAAGATCCCGCGAAGAAGTGAACCAATGAACTCAACTTTAACCCACTCACTCGCCCGCCTCTACAAACGCAAGCACGCCGCGCTGGGGGCGTTGAAAAAGTCGCTGCTGCACCAAGCCTTCACTGGGGGAGTTGTGAAATGAAAAGCAAAGGCCGAAAGCAACAATCTTCAACGCCCTTCAGGAATCTGCCTGAGGCGCTGGTTGCAGTTGGCTCTCCCGCTGCCTTCCGGGCCGCGCTGGTGGACGATGTCCATTTTGGCGGGGGGCGGTTTTCTAAACTATCTCCAAAAGAACTGCTGGAAGGGTGCGGGGTCGATATGGGCAATACGGGCGGCTTCTGTATCTCTCAGGTGCCCAGCGACCGGGTTGCTTTCAAGAACAGCGACTCCGGGTGGGCTTTCATTTACACCTATCGCATCTCGGGCAAGAATCGCCGCACGATTCGTTTCCGATCGGAACATGGTGACGGAGGCGTGTGCGACTCTTGCGTCGGCCCGTATGTTTATCGAAGGCAAAAGAAACCGTAAGCAGCTCATAACTTATGACCAATGAAAACGACCACCACGCACTGCCTCGCCCGCCTCTACAGGCAGAAGCACGCCCTGCTGGAGGCGTTGAAGAAGTCGCTGCTGCACCAAGCCTTCACCGGAGGACTTTAAACCCGAAAATAACATGACCATTCAAACCGGCGGTAAACAGATTCTACTTCATGGCCTGGCCCTTATTCTGGCCGGGCTGGTCTTTGGCTTTGCCCCGCCCTTAACGCCGTATCCCCGGCTCGCACTCGGAGCGCACATCCAGTTTGTCACGAATGGCATGTTGTTTGTGGTGCTGGCGATCGTCGTGCTCAAGGTGCCCCACCGCGCCGGCCCCAAGTCGGTCCGGGTGATGGTGGTGTCGGCGTGGCTGACGTGGTTCATGGCCTTGTCCGAGGCTGCCAATGCCTGGTGGGGAGCCAACCAGATGCTCCCGATCGCGGCCAAGCAAGCCGGAGCCTCCGGGGCTGCGGCCTGGCAGGAAGCCGTGGTGAAACTCTTTCATCTGCCAGCGGCAATCGGCCTGATCCTCTCGGTGGCGCTGCTAATCATCGGCATCGTAAAACACCGCGCAGCGACGGAATCGGAAACCGCACCATGAGCAAAGCCGAAACTTAACGCCTCGTCCGCCTCTACGAGCGGAAGCACGCCGCGATGGAGATCATCGAGCAGATCTCACAAAATAACCCTTCACTGAAGAAATCTGCTCAGATGGTGAAACAAATTTCGCCAGTTGGGTTAGTAGGTAGGTAGGCCGATGCATTCCCAGACCAATTCCCCTGTCCAACCCTCTGATTTCCGATCCGTGGGGAGCTTTGGCACGGATTTCATGGATGGAGGGTGGCGTCTGAATGGGAGATTTGCACCGCATCGGCAGGAAAACCACAGGCCAATTAGTTCGGTTTGGTTAATTAATATTTCTGAAATTATTTCTCCCGTATCCCTGTATTTGTCCCACCCCATCGTCTAAGATGAAGGAATTATGATGACTGCACGCCTCGCTCATTTCTGCCGCACAACCACCCAATCCGTGTCCATGTCTGCGCTGCAGGATCGGAAAATGGCTGGGCGAACTTCTTTTGGGAAACGCTTCCTCGGCTCTGTGCTCTGCTTGCTGGCTCTTGTCTGCGGGCCGGCTGCGGCGCAGCTAACGGTGGACAATGTTCGGGCCGTCCAACGGGCAGGGACGAAGTTGGTGGATATCGATTATGATGTAACCGGCACGAGTGGCCCGGTGGTCGTAGGGGTTCAGGGATCACCCCACAATGGCAACATTTGGACGCTGCCTCTCACCACGCTCAGTGGAGCCATCGGCAATAATGTTACACCAGGCGCTAACCTGCGGATTACCTGGGATGCTGGGGCGGACTGGAATCGCCAATTTTCCACGCAGACTTTGTTGCTGATCACAGTGAGTGAACAACCTCCAGCGGACATGGCTCTGGTCATCGGAGGATATTTTCCCACAAGCTTGCCGCGTTATTCAGGACAGAATGTCCCCACCTATTCGATAGCCAAAACGGAAACAACCTGGGAGCAATGGCTGTCCGTCAAGACCTGGGCTGCAACGCATGGCTACGACATTGGAGCGACAGGGGTTGGTGTTGGAAACACTTTCCCAGTAACAAATGTCAGTTGGTATGAGTGCCTGAAATGGTGCAATGCCCGCAGCGAGCAGGAGGCGTTGACGCCAGTTTACACGACAGGTGCCGCTGTATACCGGACAGGAAACACGGTGCCGGGCGCGAATACAGATGCGAACGGTTACAGACTTCCCAGCGACAAGGAATGGGCGTTTGCTGCGCGGGGTGGCGTGACTCCTTATCGTTTTTCCCCATATAGCGGCGGCGTTGACATCGACGCAGTGGCCTGGTTTACTGGTAACGCTGGTGGTGCCACCCACGCGGTTGGAACCAAAGTTTCCAACGAATTAGGTGTTTTTGACATGAGCGGAAACGTCTGGGAGTGGTGCTTTGACTATGAAAGTGTCGGGCCCAATCGATTGAAACGGGGAGGCAGCTGGAACTCGGACGCCGCCTACTGCGAGATTACCAGCCAATACAGTGACCTCCCGACCGTCAAATCCAACGTCAACGGCCTTCGGGTGGTCCGCAGTTCAGGAGCCAGTGCCTCCACAGCGGGTTCTGGCCTATTGACGATTGATACAGGCGGCATCTACCAGATTATCAGCGGATCCTTTACCTGGCAGCAGGCCAAGGCGGATGCGGAGGCTCGCGGTGGAAGGCTTGCGGTGTTGAATACCTGGGCAAAGGTGGATGCCTCAAATGCCTATGTGGAAGGGCTTTTTGGACGACAGGGATGGCCGGAGTTGTGGATTGGCCTGACAGATTGGGCGGTTGAAGGACAGTGGAAGTGGATCAATGGTGAAATCAATATCCCGCATCCGCCAGATGCCTCTTCAGGTTGGAATGACACGCAACCGAATGGTTCCGCCGACTCTGATGTTGACTATGCATTTCTCCGCATGTCTGGGTGGTTCGCGGATAAATCTTGGCAGTCTTTCTCGTATCTGCTCGAGCGTTCTTCGACCCTTGAAGTGACCCCATCGCAAAATGGGACTGTAACGGGAGCGGGCGAATACCCTCCCGGTGCCACGGCCACTCTCACAGCGACCCCAAGCCCTGGCTATCTCTTTGGCGGCTGGACGGGCGATGCTTCGGGCACAACCAATCCGCTGTCTGTTAGCATGGATTCCGACAAACTCATCGGAGCCAGCTTCCAGACCCTGCCGACGATCAGCGACATCGCAGATCAGATCACGAACAGAGGCGTGAGCACCGGGGCGATCAATTTCACAGTCAGTGCCGCCGGGACAGACCCCGCAACACTGACGGTCACTGGCACTTCAAGCAACCAGGCGTTTGTGCCGAACGCGAATATCGTTTTTGGCGGGAGTGGGGCGAACCGCACGGTGACAGTGACGCCGAAGGCTTTTCTGAACGGCGGACAGAGCGGAGTTGCAACCATCACGATTACCGTGAGCAACGGAGGGGTTATCACCAACGACACCTTCACGCTAGCTGCGCTTGCTCCAACCGGCATGGTGGCGGCGTGGGGACGCAGTGACGAGGGACAAACAAACATCCCCTCTGATTTAAGCGGGGCAATCGCTATTACAGCGGGATGTTATCACACGGTGGTCTTAAAGAACGATGGAACCGTGGCGGCATGGGGAGCGGGAATGACTAACAGTGGCGTTTACCCGGAATTTGGGCAGTCGATCATCCCCGCGGGCTTAAGTGGAGTGACTGCTATTGCGCCAGGCCATTTGCATACAGCGGCCCTGAAGGGTGATGGCACGGTGGTGGCATGGGGATATAATAACTATGGTCAAACGAACGTTCCTGTTGGCTTAAGCGGGGTGGTTGCCATTTCGACAGGGGCGTGGGATACGGTTGCACTCAAGAGCGATGGCACTGTCGTGGCTTGGGGGCTGAATAGCTCTGGTCAAACGACCATTCCACCCGGCTTAAACGGAGTGATGGCCATCGCTGCGGGAAATGGTCACACGGTGGCCTTGAAAAACGACGGAACCGTTGTGGCTTGGGGGGACAACGTTCAGGGCCAAGCGACCGTCCCAGTTGGTTTAAGCGGGGTAACCGCCATTGCTGCGGGTGAGGTGCACACCGTGGCCTTGAAGAGCGATGGCACAGTGGTGGCGTGGGGATACAACGGCTATGGTGAGACGACCGTTCCTGCAGGATTAAGCGGGGTGACCGCCATTGCGGCGGGATATATTCATTCTCTGGCCTTGAGGAGCGATGGCACGGTGGTGGCCTGGGGATACAACGGCGATGGCGAAACGACTGTTCCTGTTGGATTGAGTGGGGTAACGGCGATTGCGGGCGGAGCCTATCACACAGTGGCGATCACCAGTCTAAACCGCCCAACGATCAGCGACATTGCAGATCAAAGCACAAATCGTGGTGTGAGCACGGGGGCAATTCCTTTCACTGTTGGGGATGTAGGAACGGCAGTCGCATCGCTGATCGTAAGCGCCAGTTCGAGCAACCAGGCGGCGGTGCCGAACTCGAATATTGTATTCGGTGGCAGTGGGGCGAACCGCACGGTGACGGTAACGCCGAAGGCTTTTTTGAACGGAGGGCAGAGCGGCGTTGCAACAATCACGATTACAGTGAGCGATGGCGTTCTGACATCTAGCGACAGCTTTGTGCTGGCTGCGATTGCTCCGGCAGGCAATGTGGTGGCGTGGGGAAACAACTACGCTGGT
>CALQSQ010000180.1 GCA_943333275.1 Akkermansia muciniphila | reverse complement strand
TTCGCCCAGAATTGATACGCTGGCAACCTTCCAAGGAGCCTTGACTCCAATGGATTGGCCATAAAATTCTTCGATCGAGAGTGAGTCCATCCCTCACCCTTGGCTCCATCCACCTTAAAGTCTCCCCACCAATTCCCGTAGCGCCAATATTTCTTTCTCATCGGTTGCATGCTTTCTCTCGCGGGCGGCGCTTCCCAAGCTGCCAACACCACGCAGAATTTCGAGACCCTGCCCGGTGCCTCGGTAAGCTGGCCGGGCTGGACCTCTGGCCCGGGAGGCTCAGCGCAGATTTCCACGCAGCAGAGCGCCTCGGGTGATCAGGCTCTCAAGTTTACAGCCACGGGCGCCTCAGAACTTTCGCATGCCTGCGATTCAACCGGGGGGGTAGCCTTTCTTGATACAGCGGTGCTGCTTCCTCTGGGCCGGACGCTGGTCTCGATGGACCCTCCGTCGTGGCCGGTAAATGAGGCACAAATCCTCCTCGGTTCACTGCCAGTGATGACTGCGGCTTATCAACTCGGGTCCGTCGCGCCGAAAAAGGCGAGGGTTTTCATCCATTCTCATTTGAATGGTGTGGGCGCGTGGACCGCCGTGGGGCCGGAAGTGGATCTGGAGGGAACCTCGGACCTGAAACAGTGGCTCCGGCTCACGGTGCGCATGGATGCAAATAGGTCCCGCGCTGATTTGAGCATCAATGGGCAATTGGTCGCGGTGAACCGGCAGGTGAACGCGCCGGGAAATTTCGCACTGCGCCTTGCTGCTGGCCAGACTGCCTATGTGGATGATTTTACTTATGGCGATGTCCACCCGCTGTTTGCCGATGCAGACCGCGATGGCATGCCGGACGTTTATGAACTGGAAAATCATTTGTATGCTGCGGCCGATGACCGTGATTTTGACATTGATTTGAATGGCGCGGGAGCCAGCCAGCCGGACGGGTTGACGAATATCGAGGAATACTGGCTCGGCACCAAGGCTTCCCTGGACGACACCGATGGCGATGGCATGCCGGACGGCTGGGAGCATGACCACGGGCTGAATCCTCTCTCCGCCGCTGATGGCCAGCAGGACGCGGATCGGGATGGGGTGACGAACTTCAACGAAATGATTGCCGGCTCGGACCCGAATGATTACACAGCAGATCAGGCCGTTGTCTATGTTAAGGCTGGCGTTGCTTCAGGGAACGGAACCCATGCGGCTCCGGTTGCCACGATTGAAGAGGCTGTTGGCCAAGTGCTTCCTGGAGGGCGCGTGGTCCTGATCGGTGGTCCGGGACTGTTTACTGGTTCGGCCAATATTAGCGTCAACAAGCCCATTTCCTTCCTCGGTCTGGCTGAAAATGGCCAGGTGCCCACCATCACCGGCACCGGGGGATTTGGCTTCACCATCGCAACCAATTCACAATCCCCGAATGCTGGTCCCGTTGTTTTCGAGGATCTTCAATTTCTATCCGTCAAGCGCGCCACCAGTGCCATTTATTCCACCGATGTCCCCATCGAAGTGAGGCGCTGCAGCTTCGAAAATTGCGAGATTACTGGCGCGGGTCTGGACGGCGGAGCGATTTTTGTGGCGGGTTCTGCGTCCCCCCCGAACTCGCTCACGCTGGAGGATTGCTCCTTCAGGAAATGCATCGCCACGGGCCGGGGTGGCGCACTCTTCACCGCATTCACGACAGTGCAAATGCAGCGTTGTCGCTACATGGAATGCCAGTCCACCAATGGTCATGGCGCTGCCATCGCCTTCAGTGCATCGACCGGCCTGGTCGAAAATTGTTTGGTCCACCTTTGCAAGGTGACTGCCGCTGGCCAGGGAGCTGTGGCTTGTCTGGCCGACACTACGGTTGCCTTCAACTACTGCACCATTCTGAGCAACAAGGTCCCGACCGTCGTGAATAACACTGCTGGCATATACAACGCCAATCCCTCCGCGACACCCATCTCCCTAAACTCCTGCATCCTGTGGGACAACCGGCTCAACTCCAGCGCGAAATCCCAAGTCAATCTCCCCGCCGCCCTCTGGACCGCCAACTATTGCAAGGTGGATGCGCTCGTCCTCCCTGGCACGAGCAACAATACGACCACGCCCCCTTTCACCAGCGGCACGCCCTGCCTTTCCAGTGCCGCCACCACCACCAACGGACTGGCTGGGGCCACGACCACCGCTCCCGCTGCCGATCTGGACGGCACTCCCCGTAATCCATCCCCCAACTTCCCAGAGCGCGGCTGCTACGAGTTTGCCGATTCGGATGGCGATGGCATGACCAACGCGTGGGAAGTGCGGAATCATTTCAACCCGAATGACAAGGCGGATGCGGCTCTGGATGCCGACCAGGATGGTTACACCAATCTCGAAGAGTTTCTCCGCCAGTCCGATCCCCTCGTCGCCTCTGCGTCAGATATATCCGGGAGCATATACGTCGATCCTGTCGCGGGAAATGATGGCACTTCCGTTCCTGGCAGTCCGACGGCCCCCGTTAAAAGCATCAAACGAGCCTTTGCCCTGGCCAGTTCTTCGGGCCGCACCCGGATTTTTCTGCGAAATGGCCTCTACAATGGGTCCGATAACTAGAACATCACCGTCACCGTCCCCACCGCTAGTTGCCAGTTGCGAGCCCTCGATCCCATCCCGGGAGTCACAGTGGCTCTTGGCAACACCGGCCGGTTCCTTGCCATTACCAATTCTTCCGTCACCAACTACGGAATGACCCAGGTCGGCACGCTGACAATCAAAGGCTTGACGATCCGCAACGGGAGCACCGCCGGGCTGGGAGGAGCCATCTGGCTGCAAGCCGGTCCGTCCGGCCTCACCGTGGACAGTTGCCGCTTCATCGGATGCGATGCCGTTTCAGGCGGTGCGATCTACGATAGCAGCACCTGCACGGTGACCCAGAATTACAGCACTTCCGGCCAGCCGTTGAGTATCACCAACTCGGAATTTTCCGGCTGCGAGGCGACGGACGCTGGTGGAGCAATCGGCACCGCCACGAACACGAGTCTGAAACTCACCAGTTGTGCGTTCTCATATAATGCCGCAGCCAACCAGGGCGGAGCCGTCATGGCCATCGCCAAGAAGGGGCTGGCGGTTAAGGATTGTCTGTTCTTCCGCAATCATGCGGCCAATGGCGGAGCTATGGTATTGCAGGACGTCACCGATGTCACTACCATGGCTGGGTTTTTCAGTAATTGGTTGGTGAACTGCGAATTCAAAGAGAACATCGCCCTCAGCACCGTTCTGAATAATCCCAGCCAGGCGGGCGCACTTCTACTCAGCAATTGCAATACCGACATCCACGCCTGTCGGTTCACGGCCAACACTGTCGCCGCCAATGGCACGGGTGCGGCCAACGGCGGGGCTGTCTCCGTCACGGCGGGTGCGGCCAAAATCTTCGGCAGCATTTTCGACGCCAATGAATCTGCGTTGATCGGTGGTGCCGTCCACATCGGTGGTGGCACTCCTCTTCTCGCCAACTGCGCCTTGACGAAAAATGTCGCACTCACCGATGGTGGAGCTGTAGCGGTCATAGCGGGTGCTTCCAACAGCACCCTCGTACATTGCAGCTTTGTTGCCAACCGCGCCAACTTGCGGGGTAGCGCACTCTTCTGCGACGCCGACACTCATTTTTACAACAATTTAAGCTGGTTCAATGCCCAATACAGTTCTGTCCACGCGATTCAGTTCGGCGCTGGCGTTACGATCAATGCCCATGGCAACAATCTCTCCGAACCCATCGGCAACAATTCTGACAACACCAGCATCCGGCCAGCCCTTTCCTTCGACCTGTTTCACCTCGTCGGTCCCATCACGGGTACTCCCTCCATCTTGGGCTCCGCCTCCGGCACCTACTTTTCGTTGATTTCCGAATCTTTCCCGGGTGGCTCCTACGGTGCTACTTACGATATTGATCTTGAGCCACGTTACAACTACTCCTCATCCTATGGCTCCTACGGGCTGGAAGCGGGCTGCGACGAGTGGCAGGACACGGACAACGATAGTCTGCCTGATTGGTTTGAGAAACACATCATCAAATTCTCGGCCTCGGACACCTTCACCACCATGGCTGACATTCAGCCGACTACCAGCCTTTGGGGAAATACCAACGTGCCTCTACTCACCGTGTTTGAATTCGGAGCGAATCCCATGGATGCCACTTGGCAGGTCCCCATTGGGCCCAACCCCCAGAGTGGTGATACTGATGGTGACGGCGACCCGGATGAAACCGATCCCAACCCAATGGATGGCAAGGTTTACAGTCCCAAACTCTGCGTCAATTTCTTAGGCTTTTGGGGAGGGGATGACGGCCCAACGCACAGCAAGATAGACTACGCCCTTGCACAGAATTGGTTTGACTATTGGTGGTACACTTGGACGTATACGGATACGTTTGATACGTACTACGCTGGCGGCGACTATGGTACTACACCGCTAATGCCCAATCAAATCAACCAAGTTCTCGAGGATCAATCCACACGATTTCCACCCGTTCCAAGTCCGCTCTCTGAGACGGGCTGGATTTCTCCAAGCGGTTCGAATAACGGGGTGTTCCAAATTGCTCCAATCGCTGGCAGATTTAATTACTTCCGAGCGCCAATGCACAATGCCTACACGGGCGAACTCATGTACCACAGAATGGGTTGCGTCGGCGAGAACACAAAGTTCAAAGCTTGGCTGCAGGTGGGCGCGCACCTATTGAGCAATCCAGTATGGGAAGCTATTTCCCATAAGTTCCTGGTGGTGAAAGACTACTGGTACCGCAACGGAGGGGATAGCCTGTATGGCGATCTTGCAAGTGCCCACCCGGGGCTCGGACCCGTCTTTCCAATCCCCCTAAACCATTATACGCACACCCAGAGCGCCGAGATAGCCGATGTAACGATTCCTGCGGAGGTGGTGGGCGGGGTAGTTGCCAGTAACGTATTGGAAATTGTCCCCGATTTCCCAAACACCCAAGACACAGTCTTTGGCACGCTTGCGGATGTTGCAGAGGAGGCAACGGTCCGCTTGCTATCAATTTCAATTAAAGATGTGAGTTTTGATGGCGACAAGTACCATAAGCTTACATCAGACGACATCAACACAATCTACGAGGCCCCACAATATGTAGATGCTGACGGGGATGGCCACGCCACCACCAACCCCGCCAAGGGCGAGAGAAACTACCCTGTGGCGTTCACTCGTACCACCAAAATGAAAGTTGGCGCTACCTTACGTGTACCCGGCTTGCTTCCTTCCGATACCGTGAAAATGAAGGCGTCCTCCACTCAAGGCTTAGACCTACCGGAGACTGACGTAACGCCCGACACCGATGGCACTATCATCTTTCCGATGACTCCTTCAACGGCTTCATTGGCCGAAACGGTAGAATTCTACGATGCCGCGGCCGGGACTGGCTTCACCATTAACTGGCAACTGAGGATTGGCACCAGCGGTTGGCTCGATATCGGCAGCACCCAGCATACCGTTTGCATCACCAACGCGGATCCCTCTGTGTTACTGACCTCCCGACAAGAAACTCTCTTCGTTTTGGCGTGTAAGAACGCCAAAGGCAAAACCCAGGAATCTGACATCACGGACGGTATCTGGAAAGAATTTTTGGACCGCGTCGTGTGTCGGAGGGATGGCAAAGCTCTCACATATTATGGCACATACTCCTGCACCGTAAATACCACGGAACAATTAATAAAACAAGGCGATGGAGAATGTTATGCGTGGGTTTACTTTTTCTTGGATTTACGAAGAGTCCATAACATTGGCGAGCATTTAAATTACGCAGTTATAACACCGGCAAATGCGTCTGTTGATCAAGGGTTCATCATAAAAAATTGGACCTTCGGCCCATCAAAAACGAGCGGGGACCCCATCTTCGAACGAATCAACAAAATTCCCTCAGATCGGATCTACAGAACTGACCATGGTTACATTTGGGATTCTGCGGAGGTCACATATGCCGCAGGCGTTCCAGGGCAATCCAATCCAAATCCGGCCTCGCTTTTCGAGAATCACGCTGTCGCATGCACAGCCGATGGGCAATATTACGATCCATCCTATGGAAAGAAATACCCTGATAAAACTGCAATGCTCAATGGCATTGAGAATGATATCGATGGATTTTATAAGATTGCGCCAGGGGGCGGTTTCTTCGACCTCGCATTTTTGTTTAGAGAGAATAAGCCTGGTCTGGATATTAACTCGGAGCTTAAGCACCATTAGATAAAATATGAATAAAACACTCAATATTGCCGTAATTTATTTAAGCTTGATTTGTGTCGCCGCCCCAGCCGAGCGTACGCCTGCTGCAATTAAATCAATACATGTTTATCCTTCGAATTTATGGAGTTTTTTGTTTTTTGAGGATGGTTCAGTCCAGGTTTCCACACCTTCACCCAGCCATCCTGGGGCACGCACCGATCCCAACTGTTTCAACCTGGGGGAACTTGAAAAATTGATTCAACCTAGTCTAACGGAGATTCCCTCTCCGGATACCGAGGTTCAGGTTAACATCTGGACAGTAGGCGATCCCGAGCCGAGTATTCGATTTGCCACCGACACAAAAGTGTTTAAAAAATTATTTCGGGAAGTTCTGGCTAAGGCTGTTCCATTCAATGAGGTAGAGTTCCGCCACTTCCTTACAGTGTCGCCCCTCCTGGACATCCCTGCTGACGTCTTAATGCGAAATGGATATTTAAATCGTTACAAAGTTGGAATGGTTGTGGCCATAAGTATGGTCATTATGCTGGCTTGGTGGTTGAAGGTAAAACGAAGAAAAATGGGAAAGGGTTAGGCGGCACGAAAGGTGATTTCACTAGAGAAAGGAGTCGGATAATAGAAAAAGGCGCAGGATAAAATTCTTGATTAATCGACGATCTGCATGCACGCAAAAAGGGGTCAGGAAAAGAATATTGACAAAAGCGTTGGAATCTGCAAGGTGGGTGGATGCCCCGGCAAGTGCGAATTCAGTTTCCTGGTGCGACGTATCATGTGATGTGTCGCGGGGATCGTCGCGAGGAGATTTTCCGGGAGGATGGGGACCGGGAAATGATGCTGGCGACGTTGGCGGAGACGGTGGAAAAGACGGGTTGGCGGGTTCATGCCTGGGTGCTGATGGGGAATCATTACCACATGTTGTTCCAGACGCCGGAACCGAATTTGGTCAAGGGGATGACATGGTTTCAGACGACGTATACATTGCGCCTGAATGCGAAGCATCGTAAGCGTCACACCCGGCACCACTAGCGGCGAGGCCAGTCGTTGGGTTAGCTTGGCGGCATCATGACCGAAGAATTAACCATCCTCAAAACCGACACCCGGCACCGCATCCGGACTCCCGCCCCT
>CALQSQ010000179.1 GCA_943333275.1 Akkermansia muciniphila | reverse complement strand
TTCGTGCACGGCGCCTCCGCCACGCCCACAAAGTTGCTGGAGGCATTGGTGGCGCGTCAGGAGCTGGAGGACATCACGCTCTACCATTTACACCTTGCGGGGGCGCTGCCTTTCGTGGACGCAGACGCATCGCGGCGGTTTCGCTCGGTTTCGTTTTTTGCCGGAGCCAATGTGCGTGCGGCGATCCGTGAAGGTCGTGCGGATTTCATCCCGGTGTTTCTTTCAGATATTCCCGCGCTTTTTACCAGCGGGCAGATTCGACTGGACGCCGCCTTGCTGCACCTCTCGCCGCCTGATGTGCATGGCTATTGCTCGCTGGGGACGTCGGTGGATGCCGCCCGTGCTGCTGCGGATTGCGCCCCCATGCTCATCGCAGAGATCAATCACCAGATGCCGCGCACGCATGGGAGCAGTCATCTTCATCGCAACCGCCTTGCGAAATGGGTGGAGACGGATCATCCACTGCACGAACAGGCCGCAGAACCGGAATCCGCCGTGGCGGGAAGAATTGGCGAAATCATCGCGGATCTCATTGAGGACGGATCCACGCTGCAGGCGGGAATCGGTGGGATTCCGGACGCGGTACTCTCACGGCTGCATTCGAAACGCGATCTCGGAATTCATACGGAAATGTTTTCAGACCGGGTCCTGGATCTCATGGAAAGCGGCGCGATCACCAATCGCCTCAAAAGCATTTTCCCAGGCCGTATTGTAACCAGTTTCGTCACCGGCAGCCGACGGCTCTTTGATTTTGTCGATGACAACCCGCTGGTCGAATTTCTTCCCTGTGATGTGACCAACAACACCAATCTGTTGAGGAAACTGGATCGGCTTGTGGCCATCAACAGTGCCCTGCAGGTGGATTTGTCCGGGCAGGTCTGCGCGGATTCTCTTGGTCCGTCGATCTATTCCGGCATCGGAGGGCAAATGGATTTTATCCGTGGGGCATCGCTCTCCCGTGGTGGAAAACCGATTCTGGCCTTTCCCTCGACGGCAAAGCACGGTTCGGTTTCACGCATTGTGATTCAGCTCGATCCCGGATCCGGTGTTGTGACCACGCGGGGACATGTGCATTGGGTGGTCACCGAATACGGAGCGGTGAATCTTCATGGGCTCACGCTGCGCCAGCGAGGCGAGGCGCTTATTTCCATTGCTCATCCGGATTTCAGGACTGAATTGATGAAAGAATTTTGCCGGCTCCGGTGTTTTCCCGCACCCGAATCTTCGGCAAACGCACCATCATAAATCACCATCCATGAAATCGCCCGCGCGCAAAAAATCGCACCCCGCTTCCGTTACAAATGGCCGCTGCCGGGTGGTGCTGACCGGTGGCCCCGGTGGAGGCAAAACCACAGCGGCCGACCTCTTTCGCAGGGAGATAGGCGATCGCGTCGTGATTGTCCCGGAGGCGGCCACCCTGCTTTTTGCAGGGGGCTTTCCGCGCCCGAAGGACCCGGCTGCACAACGGGCGGTGCAGCGCGCCATTTTCCATGTGCAGCGCAGCCTGGAAGATTTGCAGGCCACCGTTTTTCCGGATCGCCTGTTGCTGTGCGATCGCGGGACAGTCGATGGTGGAGCCTACTGGCCGGGGAAATCTGCCGAATTCTTTTCCGAACAACAGACCACCCTGAAACACGAACTGGACCGGTATGATGCTGTGATCTTTTTTGAAACAGCGGCTGCGGGCGGCCTGAGTCTGGAGGGCGGCAATCCCTGGCGAAAGGAATCGCTTGAGGAAGCCGTGAAACTTGATCAGAGCCTGCGGAAACTCTGGTCGCAACATCCCAAATTTATCTTCGTCCCCCACAATCCTTCGTTCTTCAAAAAGATCACCTTCGGTCTGGCCGCCCTGGAAAGCATCGTGGGGCAGTTGGTTCATTGATGGCCCTGGGTTCCCCCGGACTTTCGATTGGCCAAGCGGGGTGAAATGCGCTTAGCTCCAGCCATGACCTTTTCAGAACGTGTTCTCGGTGCCCTCTGGGGCTCGGTGGTGGGCGATGCTCTGGGTGTGCCGGTGGAATTTACCAGCCGGGCGGATCGAAAGCATGACCCGGTGACCAGCATGCGGGGCTTTGGAACCTGGAATCAGCCGGAGGGAACCTGGTCCGATGACACTTCGCTCATGCTGGCTTCAGCGGAGAGTTTGCTGGAGGGATTCGATGCCGAGCGCATGGGGCAGGCGTTTGTGGGATGGTTGCACGGAGGAAATTGGAGGCCGCATGGGCGCGTCTTCGATGTGGGAATGACCACCCATCAGGCTATCGACGCCATCTATTTCGGCGGTGCTGCCGCGACCGCAGGCAGCACGCTGGAATCTTCCAATGGCAATGGTTCGCTCTTGCGCATTCTGCCGGTGGGGCTGGCATTTGCCGATGCCGAGGTGGACGAAATTTGCCAGGCAGCGGAAACGGCCTCGGCCATCACGCACGGTCATGCCTGGTCGCGCATGGCCTGCGCCTATGCCTGCCTGCTCACGAAGCATCTGATTCAGAGCGGGGATAAATTTTCTGCGCTGGCCGCCACCAACCAGGATTTCACCAGCCACTACGCTGCGACTTCCGAGGCGCAGCATTTGGGGAAATTTTCCATGCTACTGCAGGACCCACTGAGCATCTATCCCGACCACATGATCGAGTCCTCGGGGTTTGTTCTGCATACCCTGACCGCCAGCGTGTGGTGTCTGCTGCGCGAGACCACTTTTGCCGCCACCGTGCTGCAGGCGGTCAATCTTGGCGATGATACCGACACCACCGGTTGTGTCGCCGGAGGGTTTGCAGGATTGCTTTACGGCCAGAGTGAGATTCCGGCGGACTGGTTTGCCGGAGTGGCGCGGCACGATGACCTCGCTGCCTTCTTCCAGAAATTCACCGCCAGCCTGTTGGAGGATGCCACGGCGTAACGTGGGAAGCGGGATTACGTTCCACGGTCATCCAGTCATAAAAATGGAAATAGCGGTGGGAAACTCCCCTGAATTGCCTTAATGCGCCGGAGCACCAAGCTTCAGCGCCCACCATTTTTCCTTCCCACCCCATGCTCAAACTCTACATCTACGCCGCCTGTTCCACCTGCCGCAATGCCATGCAATGGCTCGACGAATCCAACATTCGCTACCAGCCCATCCCCATCCGCGAGACGCCGCCGCCAGTTGAGGAAATCGATGCCCTGCTCACCGCCTACAATGACTCGCTCGGTTCCATTTCCAACAGTTCCGGCATCGACTTCCGCGCCCAGGGTATGAAGGACAAACTCGCCGCCCTCCCACGCGCCGAAGCCCTCGCTCTCCTCGCCACCAACGGAAACTTCCTCCGCCGCCCCATCGCCATCGATGCCAAAAAGGGCATCCACCTCTGCGGCTTCCGCGAGCCGAAGTGGAAAGAGACCTTTAAGAAATAGGCCCGAGGCGAGGGAAGTTCCAGAGTCTCCGGCCTCTTCTTGTGAACGCAGGATTACAAATACCCCGCCGAAGCCAGTACTTTGGTCAGGTCCAACTGGCGTTCGAGTTGTTCGGTGTAGAAAGCGGTGTTTTGGGCGTTGGGTTCGGCGCGCGATGCGTTGTCCGGGGCGACGAGTCTTTCTGTGAGCTGGGCGAAAGTCGTTTGTTTTCCGGATTCATTCAGGACGACATAGGCTGCCTGGATGGCTGCGCCGAGGCCGGCGCCTTCGCTCGTTTGCAGGGCGACGACGGGCACGCCGAAACTGTCCGCGACGATCTGCCGCCAAGTGGGGCTCTTGCTGCCGCCGCCGGTGATGCGGATTTCGGAGGGGTTCAGTCCCAGTTCCTTGAAACGTTTCAATCCATACGCCAGGCCGATCGTCACGCCTTCCACGGCGGCGCGGGCGAGGTGCGATGGGGTGAAATTATCCGTGCGCAGTCCATGCAGCACGCCGCTGCCTTTGGGCAGGTTGGGAGTGCGTTCCCCATTTAAATAGGGCAGGAACGTGAGGCCGTTGGCTCCGGGGGCGCTGGCGGCGAAATGTTTTTCCAGCGTGGGCAGGTCCCAGGAGAAGAGGTCGCGAATCTGTTCGGTGAGCACGGTGACATTCATTGTGCAGACCAGGGGCATCCAGTGATCCGTGCTGTCGCAGAAGGCGGCGACTTCGCCCTTGGGATCAATGATCGGTTGATCGCTGCAGGCGAAGAGCGTGCCGCTGGTGCCGAGACTGGCCGTCACCACTCCGCTGCTCACATTTCCCGTGCCGATTGCGCCCATCATGTTATCGCCCCCGCCTGCGGAAACGATCACGCCTCTGGCCAGTCCCCAGCGTTCGCGAAGTTCCGGACGCAGTTCACCATGACGCTCGCAACTGCTACCAAGTGCGGGCAGCATCTGTGCGAGGCGTTCATCAATGGCCTCCAGCAGGGGCTGGCACCAGGTGCGATTGCGGATGTTCAGCAGGCCGGTGCCGGAGGCATCGCCATATTCCATGCGCTTCACTCCGGTAAGATGGAAATTGATGTAATCGTGCGGCAGGAGGAAACTCGTCGTGCGCGCGAAATTCTCCGGTTCATGTTTTTTCAGCCAAAGGATCTTGGGGGCGGTGAATCCAACCGGGATCGCATTTCCAGCCAGTTCAATCAACCCAGCCGAGCCTGCGAACTGCGATGCCAGATCCTCGCATTCGGCGAGCGTGGAGGTGTCGCACCAGAGTTTGGCGGCGCGCACCGGTTGGTCATTTTTATCCAGCGCCACCAGTCCGTGCTGTTGGCCGCTGACGCCGATGCCGCGAATCAGTTCGCGCTTGTCGCCAAGCTGCTGGACGCAATCCGCTACGATCCCATCCACCGCCGCGATCCAATCCTGCGGCCGTTGTTCCAGATGCCCCGGAGCCAGGCCAGGAACCATTTCGTAACTCTGCGAGGCCTGCGCCACTACCCGGCCGGTTTCAAAATCGATGACGATGGCTTTGGTGGATTGGGTGCCGCTGTCGATGCCGAGGAAATACATGGGAATGGGGAGTGGGATGGTGAAAATGGAGGTGCGGCCAGTCCTAATCGGGTCGTTGGGAAATTTCAATCAAACTGTTCTCAGCGCTTCCGGGATCTTTCCTCGGAATCGCACAGGAAGTGGACGATCATTCCTGCCAGCAGCGTGACCAGGCCTTCCATGACCTGGGTTTGCCGACTTCCGAGCAGGAAACTCATGCAAAAGGCAATCCAGATGAGAAACAACACCGGCGTCACCGGATAGCCCCAGGTCTTCACGGGGCGAGGCAGATCCGGGGCCTTGTGGCGGAGGATCATCATGCCCAGCACCGTGAGGAAGAGCGATACTTGGAGGAGGAACTCCACATAGAGAAAGAGTTTCCCGGGATCGTCAAACAGCAGCAGGAACAGCAGCGCCAGCGTGCTTTGCAGCAGGATGGCAGTGCGAGGCACGCCGCCGGCATTTGTGCGTGCGAGTGGCCGCAGGAATCGGTAATCCTCCCCCATCCGTTGCGCCACCCGTGGTCCGGACCAGACCATGCTGCTGAGAAACGACACGAGCGCCACACTAATGCAGGCGCCGATGATGCGCGCTCCGGACGGGCCAAAGATGTGGTGGGAGGCGACCAGTGACGCCGCCAGATCACTATGCTCCAGCGCCGCCTTGGGTGTGGCGCGGAGGAACGAAGCCATCACCAGGAAATACAGCACAAACACAATGCCCACCCCCATCACCAGCGCTCGCGGCACGTTGCGCTGCGGTTCTTTAACCTCCCCGCTGATGTAGCACGCTGCATTCCATCCGGCATAGGCGTAGAGCACATAATAAAGACTCACAAACAACCCGGTGGCCTTGACCCAGCTCCAGTCGGAGATGGGTTCCCAGTTCCACGACACGGGATCAATCGCAGGCGTCACCATAAAGCCGCTGATGCCCAGCACCAGCAGCAGCAAGATTTTCAACGCCGTGAAGAGGCCCTGAAATCGGCTGCTCCGATGCAGATTGAAACAATGCACCACCGTGACGATCGCCAGCACCCCGACCGCCAGCGCCTTCACCCGCCAATCCGATCCATTCGCAATCTCCCCCGTCACACTGCCCATGAAATATTGCCCAAACGCCAGCGCCCCCAGAGCCAGCGGCGCGGGAAACCCCGCCACCAGGGCAATCCAGCCGCTCAGGAATCCCACCCGCGAGGGATAGACCTGCCGGAGAAATTGATACTCCCCACCCGATGCCGGAAACATCGAGGCCAATTCCGCATAGCAAAGCGCCCCCAGCAGAGCAATCCCGGCACCCACCGCCCACAGCAGCAGAATGCTCCAACCGTTGTGCCCGGCCTCGACTTGAAACCCCAGCGAAACATAGATGGAAGTGCCCACCATGTTTCCGATGATGAGCGCCACAGCCGGGAAGAGTCCTATCTTGCGGGGAGATGTCATGGCGTCCTTGGTAGCGGCGTTGCCCTTCACTGTCCAGCCTCGCTTGGGACGTCGCTCGCCCGACGTTGCGCGGCGTAGAGGCCGCGTTTCCCACTCACCAGATAAGCCGTCACGCAGACGATGGCTCCGTACAGCGCGACGGGCGCTCCGAAAAGCTCCACGCCCAGCACCGCGCCCGTCAGCGGCGTCTTGGCCGCAGAGGAGAACAATGCGATCAATCCCAGCGCGGCAAACAACCCCACCGGCTCATGCCCCAGCACCCCCAGCGCATGACCCGCCGCCGCTCCGATGAAAAAAAGCGGCGTCACTTCGCCTCCCTTGAATCCACTCGCCAGCGTTACCACGGTGAAGATCAGTTTCCACAGCCAGCTCCAGTGCGTCGCGCCTCCGTCGTGAAAGCAGGAAAAAATCGACACGCCCGAGCCGCTCGCGGACACCACGCCCAGGCCCAGAAAATCCCGCGTTCCCAGCGCATACACCAGCAGGATCACCATCAGCCCCCCGAAGGCCGGACGCCAGATTGGCGATGGAATCCATCGCACCAACTGTTTCTGCACGCCGTGCGAAACGCTGAGAAAAAGCCGCCCCAGCAGTCCGAACGCCAGTCCGGCCAGGAGGATTTTCCCCAACAGACTCCAGCTCGCATCCACATCCGCCACCAGTGACCGGTAATTCGTATGCACCGTTCCCCAGGCCAGACACGTCAGGTGCCCCACCACGCTCGCCACCAGCGCCGGAACCCGCACCGCCACGTTCAGCCGTCCCGCCACCACCACCTCCATCGCAAACACCGCCCCCGCGATCGGCGTGCCGAACACCGCGCCGAATCCCCCCGCCATGCCCGCGGCCAGCCACAGATGCACGCTGGACGCATGCACCCGGAAGACCCGCGCCAGCGTCGCCGCCAGACTTCCCCCCATCTGCACCGCCGTCCCCTCGCGTCCCGCCGAGCCCCCGCCCAGGTGC
>CALQSQ010000178.1 GCA_943333275.1 Akkermansia muciniphila | reverse complement strand
TCGTTTTTTTTATATTCTTTCAAGCTCTCTCGGCGACGCCTCTAGCTGCGGTCACGCCACCAGTCAGCGCCACACCCCGGATGCGCGGATCATCAATCACGGCGAGGACCTGATCGTGTGAGATAAGCAGATTTGTATAAGCCCCCGTCGGCGCTCCAGCGTCCCGCCAGAGCTGCTCGAACGCAATGGCACACTGTGGCACGGTGCCCGAGTGCTTCACCATAACGACATTTCCAACCATCAGATTCGGTCCCGCAAAACGGGCGATTTGGTAATATGGGAAATTCCATGGTTGCACGCCAAAGATTACGCCAAGCGGACCACTTTCGACGACAGCTTCACCAGACTCCGGCTTCAAGCGCTCCGGCGCTAGGAAGCGCTCCGCGTGATTCGCATAGTAATCAAGAATATCCGCACTGAGCATCACCTCACCCATCGACTCCGCAAAGAGTTTACCCATCTCCAGCGTCACTGGACGCGCAAACTCCTCCGCCTGCTCACGCATGATGGCAGCAGCCCTGGCGACAATGACCGCGCGTTCGGCAAAGGTCAGTTTCCTCCATGTTTCGAAACAAGTCTCCGCCGTGGCGATGGATGTTTCAAGCTGCTGATCGGTGTGTTCGTTGAAGCTCTTAACAAGCTCGCCGTTGAAGGGATTGATGCTCTGGTAACTCATGGCAAGCAGAGTGCGGCAACACTTCATGCACGGCCATGGGGTGAAACCCGACTTTGCTGAACCAGTTCTCAGGGATTCAGCCGCCATATAGTAAAGTTCAGCACAGCAGCAAAAGTGACCCAGGAGAGATAGGGAAGCAGTAGAGCACCTGCGGCTTTTTTCACCCACCAAAACGATGTCACAGTCAGGAATAACAGTAACCAAAGTGCGACGATTTCCGCGAAGGCGAGTCCTGGCTGATGCAACCCAAAGAACAGGGGTGTCCACAGCGCATTGAGCAGCCACTGAACCAGGAAGAGTCCGAGCGCGCGGCCTTGTGCCTTCCATCCGCCTTCACGCCACACAATCCATGCAGACGTCGCCATCAGGAAGTAGAGCAAGGTCCACGCTGGTCCAAAGACCCATGCGGGTGGATTCCACGTTGGTTTGTGCAGGGCGGCATACCATCCCCCCGTAGAGACGAAGATCGCGCTGGCGGATGCGGAGAAACAAAGTGCAAGCCAGGCGAGGTAACCGAGCACGAGGTAGCGAGGGCGAGGTAAAGTGGCGTTCATGGGGATCAGTTTGAGTCGGCCCACAATTACGTCGGATCCATGTGATGCGATCGGTGCTTGCTGATGCGTTCTTCCGGCGATTCCATCCACATGAACATGGTATTGACGGTGTCCAACAAGCTCAGACTCTGGCGCTGCTCTTGATGCAGGTCGATCACAGCTTGATCGTATTCGTGTGCATGAGTTGCGGACTCTTCCGCCTTGATTGCTCCCGCTTCGGCAGTGAGTTCGGCCTCAGGAGACTTCGGAACGGGAAGTTCTTCAGGTTCAAGCAAATGACTCGGTAAGGTAGAGGCGGGTTGATCATTCATAGTCATAGAGGCTTCGGCGAGGGTTTGTGGTTCCGCTCAACATGTCACCAGATGTGCCGTCGCTGCAATGGGGTGAAGGCCTACCGGTGCAGCGAATGACGAACTCCTTCTGCTCGAACGAAACGGTGGGCCAAAAGGGTGCAGAGGATGACTGCGGCGAACGCGGTCCTGAGTTTCAACGTGAGGATGAAAGACGCGGTCAGCTGTGCGAACTGGGGGAAGCATGGGGTTTGCCTTCATGATCCCCCGCCACTTCATCTTAAGATGGTTGGAAGCCATGATTCTGCGCGAGGGATTGATCCAGCTCCACGAGCCTTCTACCGTCACTCCGGCTTATCACCATTCCGGCGCGCGCACACTTCAGTGAAAATGGCCACTGCCAAAGCCGGCATGCCGATGAACAGCATGATTAAAAAACCACCCATTCCCTCCCCCTCATTTCCGGGGCGCTCCCCGTTCATCCTCGTCACGATATCCAGCCACCAATACGGCCACGCGCTCAACGCCACCACCATCCAGATGACAATCCGCCACACTTTCTTCAGCCGCTTCCGCGCGGCAATCGGAACCATGCGCGCGAACCAACCAAAGCCCGACACCCACCGGAACAACCCCATCAGCAGCATCACCCCGCCCAATGCGATGATCACTGGGCTGAAAACCAGCAGCGTCTCCCACGCCGCCGGAACCAGTCGCTCGCTCGCCGGATAACTGAGCTGGCGCGCCAGAAAAAATCCCGCGCCTAATAGCCCCAACCCGGCGAGGGCGATTCTGATAGGAGTTTGCTTTTTCATGGTGGAGTTGGCGGGGGGATCGGAATCGGGGGGAGGGGGTGCTGATGGAGCACTATCGACTTACTCCAACTCAAAAGGCACTGTAACAGGCTTCCAGCGAAAAGGAAGTTGTGGATCAGCAGCCAGCGCGAGCAGGTAGAGCCGCTGCCAAAAGTCCTTTCCGGATCTAATGGCTGGCAAGGCCTTCGGCTTGCAGGCGCCTGATTGGAAATTTCTTCTGGCAAACGCTCTACCCGCCACGATTCATGACGAGGGCCGTTCCCGGGGCTTGCGCAGTGACATGATAAACTGTATTTCGGCGGATGCCTAAATTTCTGAAAGTCCTCGTTTGGTTTGCCATCTCCGCTCTGGGGGCGGTGGCTGTGGCGGTGAGCGCGTTCCAGCGTGCGGAGCCGTTGAATGCGCTCTGGCTGGTGATTGCGGGCGTTTGCACGTTTGCCGTGGCGTATCGATTTTACAGTGCCTGGCTGATGGCGAAGGTTTTGACGCTGGATGATGACCGTGCTCCGCCATCGGTGGTGCATGCGGATGGGAAGGATTATGTGCCGACGCACAAGTGGGTGGTCTTTGGTCACCATTTTGCGGCGATCGCCGGGCCAGGGCCGTTGGTGGGGCCGGTTCTGGCGGCGCAGTTCGGGTATCTGCCGGGGACGCTTTGGATTCTGATTGGGGCGACGCTGGGCGGCGGTGTGCATGATGCGGTGGTGCTGTTTGCTTCCATGCGGAGGGAAGGGAAATCGCTGGGGCAGATGTTGAAGGAGGAACTGAATCCGTTTGTCGGTCTGGTGACGATGGTTTGCCTGCTGGCGATCATGACGATCCTGCTGGCGGTGCTCGGACTCGTCGTGGTCAAAGCGCTGGCCGAGAGCCCGTGGGGTCTGTTCACGATTGCGATGACGATGCCGCTGGCGATGATCATGGGGGTGGCGCTGAAGTCGGGGAAATTTGGGGTGGGGGCGGTTTCTGCCTTTGGGGTGATTGGATTGCTGCTTTGTGTCTGGGGTGGGGGACACCTGACGCCGGAGATGAAAGGGGCGCTGACTTGGAGTCAGCCGCAATTGGCGTGGTCGATCATCATTTATGGATTCGCCGCCTCGGTGCTTCCGGTGTGGCTGCTGCTGGCACCGCGTGATTATCTGAGCACGTATATGAAACTGGGGACGGTGGCGATTCTCGGGGTGTTTATCGTATTTGTGAGTCCTCCGTTGAAAATGCCGGCGGTGACGCAATTCGTGGATGGGAGCGGCTGGGTGGTTTATGGCCCGGTCTTTCCGTTTGTCTGCATCACGATCGCTTGCGGGGCCATTTCCGGATTCCATTCGCTTATTGCCAGCGGCACGACTCCGAAACTGCTATCGCGTGAAAAGGAAATCCGGCTGGTGGGCTATGGCAGCATGATTACGGAAATGTTGGTGGCGCTGATGGCGATCATTGCGGCGTGCGCCTTGGAACCCGGGCAGTATTTTGCCATCAACACCGGGGTGGATCCCACCAACCCTGCGAGCATTCCCGCTGCGCTCGCCAAGATCAATGCCGCTGGATTTCCTGTGACGGCGGAGGAAATGCAAACGCTCGCCAGTAATTTGGGGGAGAATCAAATGATTGGCAAAGTGGGCGGCGCGCCAACGTTCGCCGTGGGGATGGCGCAGATGTTTGCCAAGGTCATTCCGGGCAAGACCGCGCTTTCGCTGTGGTATCATTTTGCAATCATGTTTGAAGCGCTCTTCATTCTGACCACGCTGGACGCCGGGACGCGTGTGGGGAGATTTATCCTGCAGGATCTGCTTGGGCATTTCAGCCCGAGACTCAGGAATACCCAGTCCTGGGGCGCGAACGTGCTCGCCAGCGCCCTGCTGGTCAGCGCGTGGGGTTATTTCCTCTATCAGGGAGCGATCGATCCGGATGGCATCGCCAAGACACTGTGGCCGATCTTTGGCATTGGAAACCAGCTGCTCGCCGTCATCGCGTTCTGCCTGGGAACCACGGTGTTGATCAAAATGGGGCGCGCCCGTTATTGCTGGACGACGGTGGTGCCGCTTTGTTTTCTCGTGGTCGTCACCTTCACGGCTGGGATCATGAAAATTTTCACCCCAATCGCCAAGGGCTTCCTCCCCGACATCCAGGCCCTACAGGTGAAAATCGCCGCCACCACCGATCCGGCGATCCTGCACAAACTTCACCGCAGTCTCGTCAATGGTTATGTTGACGTGGGGATCACCGTTTTCTTCCTGTGCGGCGTGGCCATTATCGTCACCAGTTGCGTCATCGAGTGGACGAAACTTCTGCGCGGCTCCAAGGCCATCGTCCTGCAGGAGGGGGCCTATGTGAAGATGGCGAAAACCAGCGGGACGGCCGGGTAAAGCCCGTTATTTTTTCGCGTCCGATTCCTTCGCGACGGGCTTCAGTTCCACGCCGAGTTTTTTGAGCTTCTCCACCTTGGGAAGGACGATGCGGCAGAGGTAGCCGTAGTTGCCGGTGCCCTTGGGCATGTGTTCATCGAAATACCCCTGATGATAATCCTCGGCGGGATACCAGGTGCCCAGAGCCGTGATTTCAGTGACGGCGGGCTTGGCGTAGTGTCCGGAAGCGTCCACGGCTTTCTTGGCTTTTTCAGCGGCGGCTTTCTGTGCATCGCTGGTATAGAAAATGGCCGAGCGGTATTGCGTCCCGGTGTCGGGCTTCTGGGCGTTGAGCGTGGTGGGATCGTGGAGTTGGAAGAACAGGTTGAGCAGGGAATCGAGGGTGAGGACCTTGGGGTCGAACGTGATTTGCACGGCTTCGGCGTGGCCGGTCAGGCCGGTGCAGATTTGTTCGTAGGTGGGGTTTTTGGTGGTGCCGCCGGTGTATCCGGAAACGACTTTTTCGACACCTTTGACCCGGAGAAAGGTGGCATCAAGGCACCAGAAGCATCCTCCGGCGAGAGTTACAGTTTCCATGGCGGGTTTTTCAGATTTGGGGGTTTCGGCCGCACGCAGGGCCGGGTTGGTGATGAGTGCTGCGAGCAGGGGGAGGACAGCGAGGAATTTCATGGGATAAAGGGGTTGGATGGGGGGGCAGGCTACGAATCCTTGTTTGGGATGTCAATCTGCGCGGCTTACTTACTGGAGGGAGGGGCGGGAAATTTATTCCCCTCACGCCCAGTCGGGCAGCATGAGCGCGAAGCGCGGGATGCGCGTGCAGAAATGCTGGCCATTGGGGCCTTCCACGAAGAAGGCGCCCTCGGCCTCGCTGGTGCCCTTGACGAAATGCTTGCTGTTGTAACTGAACTCCGCGCCGGGTTCGAGATGGGGAAACTGACCCACCACGCCATCGCCCTCCACCACGATGGTCTCGGCATTTTCCTGGCGCACCACCCATTTGCGGCCGCGGACGGTGACCGCGAGCGGCGAGTTGTTGCGGATGGTGATGGCGTAAAGAAAGGGATAGAGGTCCTGCTCCGGACCTTCCAGTTCCGGCATGTAGACGACTTGATCGACGGTCACTTCCAGACCGGGGAGTTCCTTGAGGGGGGAGTTCACGTGTGGCCATTAGATGATCCGGAACCGGGGTGGGTGTCAATGGGGGTCTGGGAAATTTTTAGGAAAATCGCCTTGCCGCTCCCGTGCCTGCGACGAATACTCCGCTCCCCCTGTCCACCTCCGAAGAGCCGAAAATTCACCATGGAACTGCCGCAAGAGCTGATCGCCAAGATCGACGAGATCATCACCCATTACCCTGCTTCCCGCCGGAGCGCCGTGTTGTCGGTGCTGCATGTGCTGCAGAAACACGATGGCTACATCAGCGATGACTCCGTCACCTGGACGGCGGAGAAACTCGGTCTGCAGCCGGTGCAGGTCATGGAAGTGGTCACGTTCTATCCCGGCTTCCGTCGCAGCGCCCCTGGGAAATACCACATCCGCGTCTGCCGCACGCTTTCCTGCGCCATGGCTGGAAGTTATGAGTTGATGGAAACGCTTTCGAAGGCCACGGGGATCGATCGTTCCCATGTGGACCACCACCATCCCATCGCCAAGAGTGCCGATGGTGCCTTCAGCATTGAATTTGCCGAATGCCTGGCCTCCTGCGGATCCGGGCCGGTCTGCATGTTCAACGATGATTTCTACGAACGTGTCAGCGCCGAGGAGGCACAGCGCCTCGTGGCCGAATACCGTCGCAAATAGCCATCCCCATGATTCCGGTAGGCATCATCACCGTTTCCGATCGCGCATCCGAGGGAGCGTATGAAGATCTGGGCGGACCCGCCTTGCGCAGCGCGGTGCAGGGCTACGGATGGCAGGTGCTGGCCGAGGCCGTCGTGCCCGATGACAAATCCCTCATTCAGGAAACCATTCGATCCTTCTCGGCCCAGGGTTGCGGCCTGATCCTGACCACCGGCGGCACAGGCATCGCTCCGCGCGATGTTACTCCTGAAGCCATTCGTGAAATCATGCGTCTGGAAATTCCCGGATTTGGCGAAGCCATGCGCATGCAATCGCTCGCCCTCACGCCCAATGCCCTGCTCTCGCGCAGCCTCGGAGCCTTGGTTGACCGGTCGCTCGTGCTGGCCTTGCCGGGCAAACCGCAGGGAGCGGTGGACTGTCTGGGATTCGTGAAAGATGCCATTCCGCATTCGGTCAAATTGGTCCTCCGTGTGCCGACCAGTTGCTGAAAGCAAGGCGCTGCCGACAGGGCGGAAAACTTTGTGCATCGTTTCGGTGGACCCTCGAACGCGGATAGGGTAAACTTTCGGAAATATTCCCCTAAGATGTTTAAGCTTGCCGCGTTTGAACCATTAGGCCATTCTGCCCGCCGATCATTATTCCCATGAACCAGTTCCCCAATCAATTTCCCGATCCCTCCCAGCAACACGGACATGATCCCCACCAGTTTGGGGAGTTCGGGGCCGATGCATTTGGTGCCGAGGGTCAGGAGTTTGCCACCTACACCCCGCGGCAGAAGGAGCCGTATTGGAAACGCATCGGCGGCGGATCGCTGGCCATGAGCCTGCTGGTGCACATCATTTTCATTCTCAT
>CALQSQ010000177.1 GCA_943333275.1 Akkermansia muciniphila | reverse complement strand
GCAATAGGAGGCTGGGTCAGCAAGCACGCCCGCAACAAGGTGCTCAAACTCTCACTGCCCCGCACAAAACGCCCTTGGATGGACGCTATCTTCCGCAAAATCAAAGCTCACCCGCCCCCATTCAGCTACTCCACTGCATAATCCAGGTTCATGCCATGTGGAGCGGCCTGCGGTGCAACACATGCACCATGGTGGCGGCTCCCAGCACCGGCATGAGCAGGTTGACCACCGGAACCATGCCCAGCAGGGTGATGACCAGGCCGGTGCCAAATACGTTTCCTCCGCTTGCCCGCCGCGCTGCATCCACGGCCTGGTGGGGGAGTCGGCGCAGGGCCACAACCTCGAAATATTCGCGACCGCAGAGATAACCGTTCATGATCACATAAACCACGGCACCACTCCCCATCAGAAAAGTCAGGCCGAGGAAAATGGGCGCGGCACCGATGTTCAGCAAAATCATCAGCAGGGTAAATTTCAAACCTCTCCAAATTGCCACCCGCAGCGGAGTGGAGAGGGCGGGTGGAAGCTGCGGATAATATTTTCGCTCCACCCTGGCAGCCACGGCCTCCTGGAAAAAACTCTGCACCAGCAGGAACGTCGTGGGAAAAAGCAGCAACGCCGCCACGAAGCTCACGATCCAGCCGCCCCATTCCAACCACTGCCGGAAACGTTCCACGTGCTGGGCCAGCCAATACAGCAGACCACCCAGTGCGCCCCACAGCCCCAGAAAGGCCAGCAGCGAGAGCCCCAGACTGCAGATCACCAGCCACCACAACTTGGGGTCCGTCAACAACTGGGTGAATGCGCGCCGCAGGGAGACGACCATGGTGGATCAGGGTTTGGAAATGCGCAGTCGCACGAATAGATGGCTTCCATTCATGGGAAGACTGACCTTCATGATTCGGATGTCCCCGGTGCCCGTGGTGTCGAGGGCCGCCACTGGAGTCCACGCGCCGGACAGGGATGCGGCAGTTTCCGGGGTGTAGGCAATGTCCGTCAGCGCGAAGTTTCTTGGAAAGGTATATTCCAGCGTATTTCCAGAACGGATCACCGCTGGGGGGAGCGAAGGATTGCGAACATTTGGGTCCAGCCCCAATGCGTATTCCATCAGGTTGATCACACCATCGTGCTCAGGATCATCCATTGGACCGACCGTGCCGGAAGCGGCTCGTTGGGTCGGGCTGAAATAATGCGACTGCCAGCTGGCATAGGATTCGGGGACCACTTGTACCTGGTCCAAAAATGCGGCGTCATCGTAGGCGGTGTTGTTGCTGGCCCGCGCGTGTTTCCAATTGAACACATGAGGGCCGGGAGGAATGGTGATGAAGGAAGGGCGCCAGTCCTTCTCGCCTTGGAGGGTGTCGTATTCACGGTCATCAAAAATGAAATGGAGGTAGTCATTGTTGTTCGAGCTTTTGAGCTTCCAGAAGAAATTCAGTTTGGCAGGGCCGATGATGCAGGTTTCGAGCAGTGCGGATCCCGGATACCCGATCGCCTGTGCCCGCAGCGAATCAACGCCATCGTGGGTGATTGCAGTGTTTGGCAGCCAGGTGTTGCCACTCGCCAGATAAAGACTGGGATTGTCCACCGCGCGCGCCGGAGCCCCGGCAGTGATTCCATCAATCGCAATCTCGGGAGTGAGGTAGGCGCTCGAGCTGATGACTCCAACTGTATTCAGCGCATTGCTCACAGTGCAGGAGAACTCAACATTGGCACTCGTGTCAGTCGGGAGGAATTCCACTGGCTCCACGAGGATTCTGGCAGAATTGCTGTTCGGAATCACCACGCCGCTCCGCTTCCACTGATAGGTCAAAGGAGGCTGGCCGATAGCCTCCACCCAGAAGCAGGTTTTCCCACCCAATAGCGGCACTCTATTATGAGGGTGAGTGATGATCATGGGTGCGATCGTGGCTGGATCCGCCACCACCACTTGATCCACGATGGTGTTGCTGGTGGATGTGGAACTGGAGGGGTCCCTGTACATTTCCCACCGCAGAGTGTGACGCCCGGATGGAATCATTTCCGTGTATTTTACAAACCCACTGACACCGTCGAAGGAATGTATTTCTTCGGAATCAATATAAAAATAGGCGTAATCAGAAAACGTCTCGGTGTTGTATTTCCAATAGAAACTCACCAAGGCGGGCCCTTGAACGAAAGCCTTGAAATAGGAGTACCCTCCAGCGGGCAGGGAGAGCGACTTCGCGGCATCAATCCCATCCTGGGTGCTACTGGCGGTGGTCGTTTTCGCCCAGAGTGCATCGCCGTCGGTTTCCCACGTGGCCTTGAGATAATCCACAGCCTCGGCTAGTGCGCTGGGGGCGGTGGTTGTCAGAGCGAGGATTTTCGCGACGCTCGTCCCACTGGCATTCGTAGCAGTGAGAGAGATGTTGGTGTTCGCGGTGGTCGTGGGGATACCGGAAATGATCCCCGTGGCGGTATTGATGGTGAGGCCTGCCGGTAACGCCGTGGCGTTGAAAGTAGTCGGAGACTTGGTGGCGGTAATTTGAAAACTAAACGGTGCGCCTTTTATGGCGGCGGCAGCGGCGTTGCTCGTCACCACGGGCACACCGGCGGAAGCCGTCGAGGCTGTTCCGTGGAGTTTCACCCGGACCGCATTTAAAATCCCCGCATTGTTGGCGTTCCTGTCCACCACGGTCACCTTCCAGGTGCCCGCTGAGTTCTCACCCCAATGACGAACACTCGTAAACGTCCAATCGTAGTTGGGAGTGTCATCATCATGGCGCTCCGCCAGCACGCTGGTCATGCCGCTGGGTGAAGTTAAACGGACTTCAAGGTCGCCCCTTCGTGCTATGGCAGCATTCAAATAGACCGTAACATGTTCAACGCGGAGAATCGGCTGGGAGGTAAAGTTGAAACTGGTGGTGAGACCTGCGGTGTTCGGGGCATCGGGAATGGGTGCTGCGAGAAATTCCTGCCCCAGCGTCACGGAAGTCTGCGGCCCCAGGGGTGTCCAGGTGCTGGCCTTGGTCACGGCCGACGTTGCCTCAATCAGACCCGCGCCATACTTATGATTGAAATGATAGCCAGCAGCGTTTGTCGTCCAATCGTTGTCTGTCGCATGATTTTGGGTGGCGGAGGCGATGAGGATTTCCTGCACGTCTCGCCAGCCCAGAGTCGGCTTGGCCTGCAGCATGAGCGCCACGACCCCGGCAGCCTGCGGAGTGGCACCGGAAGTGCCGCCGAAACTATTGGTGTAAGCGGTATTGGTGTAATCAAAGTTGGAAGTTCCATTATTGTAGCCAGCCGCTCCCGAACGATCCGTGGACGTCAATCCCTGATCATCGTCGTTGTTTCCTCCGGCGGAAGCGATGAGATTTGCGCCTGGTTCTGCATAATAGGTCGGAGTGCCATTATCGCTCACGGCGGAGATGGCGATGGTGTAAATGGAATTGGCAAAGCCATCGTAATTGGAATTGTCCCCGGCATCCGCTCCATTGCCTCCGGCGAATAGAAAAATCGTGCCGAGTCCACCGCGCCCGTTGGTTATGCCGTCCTGCAGGGCGGCGCTGGTCAGGGCTGAGGGAGCTTCCAAGCTGAACCCGGAGTCATCGGGCCCCCAGCTATTGGTCTTGATGGCGATGACGTTGTTTTGATACGCGAAAGCATTGCTGATTTGCAGATCGTCGATGCTGTCCAGGCCGATCCTCAAGCCGGCAAATTTGGCTTCGGGAGCCACACCGCAGACGCCCACGCCGTTGTTCCCGCGTGCTGCGGCCAATCCGGCGACACAGGTTCCGTGATCATCGGTGGTGCCGGGTGATGGGTCCGCATCGTGATCCAGAAAATCGTACGACGCCGACGCCAGGTAATTCGCCGCCAGGTCGGGATGGGTGATTTCCACTCCATCATCCACCACGCCAATGACGATCCCGCTGCCCCGATACAGATCCCAGCAGCCAGGGGTATTCACATTGAGAGAAACCGCCGTCGTGCCTCCCCGAACGCCGGTATTTTTCAAATGCCAGCAGTAACCGTCATTCGCCGCTGCATTGGCGTATAGCGGATCGTTTGGTGTGTAGGGGATCTTGCGAACGATCGGCCGCGTGAGCATGGCATTGGCGCTGAGGACTTCCGGGCGGGCACGCAGACGCTCCATGAGCGCAAGCGCACCACCCTGATCAGGACAGTGAAAGATATGGAGACCGGGAGCGTAGACCGGGCTCTCCACGGACGAGGCGCCAACTTCTGCGGCCAGCGTCTCCGCATCTCCATCCGGCGGCAGCTTCACAAGGACCAGACAGGTGAGCAGGCGCGGTGCGGCCGGCTTGCCCTGGCGCGCTTTGGCGGATGGTTCAGTGAGTGCGAGATTGATTTCGGCGGCCGCTGGATTTTGCAGTCGGGCGAGTCGGAATTGTTCACGTAGGGATTGGCCCGGTGCGGGCAGGTCGATGGCGCGCGGGGACCCCTGCGCTGCCTTGATGGAGATGGCTCTTCCGGAAACCGTAAAGGTTCGCAGCACCCCGCCATCCTCAATTTGAAATGCCTGCCCTGGCTCGGGAAGTTCCCCGGCAAATAGCGTTGTGCTTAGGATGCAACATCCAATGGCGAAGGAAAGATGGAATGGGCGCATGTTGGGGGGAGAGAACGAACCATGCATTATTCGCAGCATCGGAAACTTTCGCAAAGTGATTCGCGGGACCGCAGGGCAAGGAATCTGCTTGCCGGGGGAGGCTCTCCGGCGCACGGTGCCTCATGGCCACAGATCGAGACATTCGCTACTCCCATGCAGTGCTGCCCGCCCGGGTCCTGGAAGACTCCGAGGCTGAGCGCGAAATGGGGCCGGTGACGCGCAAGATCAAGCAGGCGGAGTCCGCACTGCAGCAACGCGTGGATTTCGAGGCCTTGGTCTCCCGGATTGCGAGCACCTTTGTGACGCTGCACAGCGAGCATGTGAACTGGGGCATCTCGGAGGCGTTGCGCCTGATTGGCGAGTTCGTGGGCGCGGATCATGCGCATGTTTTCAGGTTGTATGACAAAACCAGGCTGGTGGATCACACGCATCACTGGTCATCCAATAATGTGCCCAGCCGTTTGTGCAGCATTCAGGGGCGCGTCATGGATGAGGTGTTTCCCTGGGCGGCTCATCGCCTGCGCCGCCTTGATGGGATTGCCATCTATTCCGTGAGCGAACTCGACATGGAGGCGGCGGTGGATCAGGCGGTGTTGCGGCGCGCCGGGGTCAAGAGCGTGATTTTTCTGCCGATGGCGATTGGCGGGGAGTTGGTGGGGTTTCTGGGATTTGATTCCATGAACCAGGAAATCCGATGGACACAGGACGCCATCGCGCTGCTCAACATCATGGGCACACTCATTGCGGATGCCCTGCGGCGCAAGGAATCAGAGGACGCCCTGCGCAAGGAGGTCAGTTTCACCAGCGGTCTGCTCAATGGTTCTGGCACGATATTTATCGTACTGGATGCGGCTGGACGCATCGTTCGATTCAATCCAGCCGCGGAGGATGTGACGGGCTATACCTTCGCCAATATTTATGGCCAGACGCCCTGGGCGACGTTTGTCCCCGGGGAGGATGGGCTGCTGCTGGAGCGGGCGGTGCATCGGTTGGTAAATGGAGCACCACCCATGCAGCGAGAGGGTTCGCTGGTTACCAAACGCGGCCAGCGACGCGTCATTTCCTGGTCGAAGACCGCCCTCCTCGATACCGATGGTGCCGTGGAATACGTGGTGCTCAGCGGACTGGATGTCACCGAAACGAAACGGCTTGAGGCCGAGGTGCTGAACATTGCCGAACGCGAGCAAAGCCGACTGGGGCATGATTTGCACGATGGCCTGGGCCAGCACTTGACCGGCATCGAATTCATGGCGCAGGTTCTGCAACAGACGCTGGAGCGCGCTGAGCGCCCCGAGGCAAGGGACGCGGAGGAAATCACCACCCTCATCCGGCAGGCCATTTCCCAGACGCGGGACCTGGCGCGGGGATTATCCCCGGTGGTCCTGCAGAGCAAGGGACTGGCTGTGGCGCTCGAGGATCTGGCTGCCAGTGTGGCGAAACGTCACGGAATTCAATGCACCTGCGAGGTGGCGCCGGGCTGCGAGGTGAAACGCACGGATGTGGCCATCCACCTTTACCGCATCGCGCAGGAAGCGATCAATAATGCGCTCAAACATGGCAAGGCCAAAACCATCCTTGTGTCGCTGAAGCCCGATGGTCAGGCGCTGGAACTGCGCGTGGACGACGATGGCAGAGGTCTGGTGGATTCGGCGGCCGCCAGCAAGGGCATGGGTTTGCGGGTGATGGCGTATCGCGCCGGAATCATCGGCGGATCCCTTGAACTTGTGCAGCCCAGCGGGCGCGGAGTGCGGATCGTCTGCCGGGTGGGATGATTTACAGCAGGCTTCTCAGATCCCGCAGCATTTCTTCCGCGCAGCGAAAGGCGATGGAATAGTGGCCTTCATCGCGTTCGAAAAACGTCACGTTCCCAAGCCGGGCGGCCAGCTTCCGCGCCAGGTCAATTTGGAAATTGGCATCCTGCGTGCCATGCCACATCCGCACCGGCACGCGGATTTCCTCCACGGCAAATGGCCAGGGCACTGTGTAGGGATGCCCGTCCTCGTAAAGCGCCCCACCCCCCGCGCGCATCGCCGCACGATAGGAGGGAGCGAATAAATCGAACATGGCGCGATCACTCAGGGCCGCGGCGTCAGGTTTGGGTAAAAGCCATTTTAAGGACAAATGCAGCAACGCCGTGGGAATGGGAATCCTCATCGTCCATGCGAGGGCGCACAAGGCCGCGCGCACGCCGGACGGGGCGGCCTCATTTAACTTCAAAAGCCCCCGATAAGCCGCATGCAATCCGCGGCGAGTCTCCGGCAAATGGGTCGGCACCGCCGTGCAACACAGACACACGGCGCGCACGCGGGAACCAAGCGCCCAGGCTGTCGCCAGCACATACGGTCCGCCACCGGAGATTCCCATCAGCGCAAATTTTTTCAAGCCCAGATGATCTGCAATCGCCGCCACCACCGGCGGCCAGTCCAGCAATCCACGCCCGGGTTGCGGCGTCGAACGCCCGAATCCAGGACGGTCCGGGGCAATGATCCGAAACCCCAGCCGCTCACCCAGGGCATGCAGACACATTCCCTGCTCGCTGCTGCCGGGCCACCCGTTGCAAAAAATCAATGGCTCCCCGGTGGCCGTTCCATATTCCCTCCAACTGGTGCGCTGTCCGCCGGGGAGGTCTAGCCCGACTTCGCGGACTGGAGGGCCAAAACGCCTATTTTCGACCTTTTCAGGCGCTGGAACCCTTGATTTATCAAGGGTGGGCTCTGAAAATGGCTTGTAGTGAAGACCTTGGTGGTTGCACCTCAAAAATGATGACTATCTTTAT
>CALQSQ010000176.1 GCA_943333275.1 Akkermansia muciniphila | reverse complement strand
CGCGGCTGGCGTTGAGGTGATCGATGACTTCGCCGGGCGGCAGGGCATCGTTGCGCTGGCAGACCTGGGCGAGCGTCTCGGTGTCCTCAAACCCACAACTGCGGCATCCGCCAATGTGATACTTCGCAAAGAGGGCGCGGCGCGCGCCGGGGTAGGCGGCGAGGACTTCCGACATCGTCATGTCGGAGCGCAGGGGGAATTCTAACTGGGTGGTCATGGTCGGGGAGGTGGGAAAAAAGGGACTTTCCAATCTGGGGAGGGAAACTACCTTAGTCGACCTCACGCGATCCGAAATCAAAATTTCATCATGCCCAAAGACCCGTACTCCCCCAAGATCTATCTCTGGCCGAACCTCATGACGGCCGGGAATCTCCTCTGCGGGTTTTTTGCGATCATGAACATCGTGACATATCGCATCAAAGGCTCTTCGGAGGATTTCAACCCGGAGCTGGCCTACCACTACTATTGGGCGATCGGACTGATCCTCGGGGCCTGTTTATTTGATGCCCTGGACGGGCGGATTGCGCGGATGGTCGGCGAGGAATCGCCCTTTGGACGGGAGTTCGATTCCCTGGCCGATACCGTTTCCTTCGGCGTGGCTCCCGCATTGCTGGTGCATGAGATCGTGCTGCGCGAAATCAACGAGCAGTGGGATCGCCTGGGCTGGATCATTGCCTTTTTCTACCTGCTCTGCGGAACGATGCGACTGGCGCGCTTCAATTGCACCGCTGCGGCCACGCCGAGCGGTGCCGGGGCATCGAAGGATTTCCAGGGGTGCCCGATTCCCGCCGCCGCCGGGGTCATCAGTTCGCTGACGCTGCTGTTGCTGGACGTTTACGCCAAGGACAAGGTGATTGGAAATTGGAAATACGCCCTCGTCGTGGTCATGGTGCTGCTCTCGATCCTGATGTTCAGCAACGTCCCCTACCCCAGTTTCAAGGGCCTCGGCTGGAAAACCAAACGGACATTTCCCTGGGTGCTTGGGGCCATGATGGTCATGATGCTGACGGTCTGGCAATGGCGCTACATGCTGCCCACGCTCTTTCTGAGCTATCTCTTCTATGGCCTCGTGCGGCCCTGGATTTCACGGCGCTGGGTGCGGGAGATCGAGGAGGATGAGGATGAGTCGGACCCGGAGGATCCGGGAAATCAGACAAAACCCTGATTCGCGGGGGGCTTTCCCAACCGGCTGGATTTACCGGTTCTCCGCTTCCTGCTTGATCTCAGCTTTGACGTTCTGAAGGCGTTCCGGCCAGACGAACGCGGGTGCCTTCGCAGGGTCGTAGGTGGCGAGGTGCTCGCGCAGCCGGGTGGTGGGTTTGGTGTATTTGAGTTCGGTATCGCCAAATACTTCCTTGCAGATGGCGGCCAGGCCGGGGTCGTATTCAATGAGTTCAGCGCGGGTGTTGACATGGTTGTGGTCGTGGTCGGGCTCGCGGTTGTTGTCGAACCAGGACTGCACGCCCTCGGCGAAATATTCGTGATGGTTGGTGCTGGCGTATTTCGATTTCCATAGGCCGGCTTTCATGGCGGCATCGTAGGTGGCCTTGAGCCGGTCATCAAAGGTGGGATCAAGATTCACCAGACCACGCAGGTGGATGTTGTGGGCGAATTCGTGGATGACGATGCATTCGGTGGAATAGGGATCGCCCGGGTAGCAAAGGACATTTTCCTCCGCGCAGGAACAAAGCGGATCCGTCTCGGAACCGCCCAGACCACGGGCGCGCGCATCCCAGTAATCCTTGGGAACAAAATCGGCGTATTCGGGGATGTCGGTGGTGAATTCATTCCAGGCCATGATGACCATGCGGGCCCCGCTTTTGACCATTGCGGCCTTGATATCGGGTCGCTTGGCTAGCAGGAGATCGATAAGGTAGGCACATTCGTAGAGGGCGAAATCGTTGACCTTAGAGGAGGCAATGATCGGGAATCCGTGGGCGTCGAAGTATTTGGTATAGAACGGGGGAAGCTTCATTTCCGCCGGGGGCGCGGTGACGCGTGATGCGGTGACACCCCACACCTTGCCGAGCACTTCAAACATGCGGGGATCGTGTTTGGCGAGTTCGTCCTTGGTGAAGGGAAAAAAATCGTTGGTGGAGAAATAGGCCTCGGTGCATTCGGCGAAGTATTCCTGCTGGTTAGTCATGGCATAAGCGCGATCCAGGGAGACCTCCCCGGCGGCGTTACGGCGCTGGACTTTGTCGTATTTGCCGGAGTCGCGGGCGGCTTCGTAGGCGGCCTTGATCTCGGCATGGTCGAAACCGCCGGGAAGAAACCGGTCGTGGTAGCCATGGGCCAGTTCGTGGAGGGGGAAATTTGGCATGCGCCTTGTTTCCACTTCATAGGCCCGAATGTCCGTGAACTCGACAGCCTTGGCCATGACGGGATCGCGCCCATTTTCCCGCAGCCAGCCGCCATCGGGGTGGTATTCCGCGCGTCCCTGGACCGAGGGATATTCCGGGGAGAACCAAAGGGGGATTTTCTGGAGTTGCGCTACGGCGGGAGCCGGCACCACCCGGATAATTTCCTCCAACTGGCCCTGCAGAATCTTAAGCGCCGTGTCCGTCTCCGGCTTGAGTTTCTCCCAGAGTTCCGGTCGGATGTGCACGTTCCAGCCGGAAATGTTTCTGACCTCGGTCTCGGCACTGAGGGCTGAGGCGGCCAGGGCCAGGAGGAAGAGAATGGGGCTCAGGGGACACATAGGGCGTATAGGACGTAGGGGGCCAGTTTCCTAAAGCGGCGGCAACGCCGGACGTGTGGCCATCCCCTTATGAATGACCTCCAGCACACGCGCCCGCTCCTCACCATGGAGCGGCTGGCGCGGGGCGCGGACCCATTCCTTGCCAAGGCCGCATTCCTGCACCGCCAGCTTGATGTTTTGGACAAATTTGGTGTTCACGTCCAAATGCAGCAGCGGGGTAAACCAACGATACATTTCCCGGGCCCGATCCCACAGGCCGCGGCGGGTGAGTTCCCAGAAATATTGATTTTCCGCCGGAAAAGCGATGCCGCTGCCGGCTACCCAACCGTCGATTCCCAGAATGCTGGCTTCCAGACAGAGATTATCCACGCCGGTAAACAGGGCATAACGACCGCCAATGACATTGTGCAAATCGGTAATGCGCCGGACATCCCCGGAGCTTTCCTTCAACGCGACGAAATTTTTCTGATCCGCCAGCTGGGCAAACATCTCCGGCGTAATGTCGTTGGCGTAGCTGATGGGGTTGTTGTAGATCATGATCGGAAGGCCGGTGGATTTCGCGACCGTCCGGAAAAAAGTCATCGTCTCATCCGGAGCCGCACGGTAAAGCATGGGTGGCATGAGCATGACGCCGTCGGCACCGAGACCCTCAAGGTCCTTCAAATAAGCCATCGCGGCGGCCGTGCTCGTTTCTGCCACCCCACTGAGCACCGGAACGCGGCCTTTCACGACGCCAATCATTTCCTTCATGAGCAAACGTCGCTCGGCAGCTTCCATCGGCTGAATTTCGCCCAGCGATCCCAGGAAGATCATCCCCGAGACACCCGAGGCAATGAGGATTTCCGCATGGGCCGCGGTGGCTTCCATGTTCAGGGAGCCATCGGGGTGCATTTGGGTGGTGATTGCCGGGAAGACGCCTTGCCAGTGAGGTTTCATTTTTGGGATGGGTTTGGTTCAATGAGAGGCAATCTCATGCTCGCCATGGCGGCAAATGTGAAGCGCTTTTTTTCATTATTTCCCGCGCGCCTCCTCAGTGGGGGCATCCTCGCTTGACACTCTGCTGATTGCCCGCAATTTGCGATCCCTATGGAAAAAAAGAAAGTTCTCGTTGCCGACCCGATCTCTGAAAAAGGAATTGCCGAATTGATTGCCACCCCTGAATTGGACGTGGTGGTCAAGCTGGGCATTTCCCCCGAGGAACTGCTGGCCACCGCCTCCCAGTATCATGGAATCGTCGTGCGCAGTGAGACAAAGATTCGCGCGGAGGTGATCGAAAAGGCCACAACTCTCAAGGTGGTGGGGCGCGCCGGCGTTGGCGTGGATAATATTGATATCGCCGCCGCCAACCGCTGCGGGGTCATCGTGATGAACACCCCGGGTGGCAATACCATTTCCACCGCCGAACACACTTTCAGCCTGCTCTGCAGCCTGGCGCGGCAGATTCCCCAGGCCCATGCGAGCATTGTGGCTGGGAAATGGGAGCGCAAAAAATTTCAAGGCGTGGAGCTTTATGGCAAGACGCTGGCGATTATTGGCATGGGCCGGATCGGCAGTGAAGTGGCGAAACGCGCAATGGGCTTCGGCATGAAAGTCGTCGCCTACGATCCCTACCTGGCACCGAATCGCGCCAGTGTGCTGCGGGTCGAATTGGCGGAGACGGTGGACGTCGCCATCAAAAATGCCGATTTCATCACCGTCCACATGCCGCTGACGAAGGAAACAAAATATATCCTCAACAAGGAGCGGATCGCCTCCTGCAAGAAAGGCGTGCGCATCGTCAACTGCGCCCGCGGTGGACTCGTGGAGGAGGCGGCCCTCTTGGAAGGCCTGCAAAACGGCCAGGTCGCAGGCGCGGCGCTGGACGTTTTTGAAGTGGAACCGCCGACTTCCGACAACCCCCTGCTGGCCCTGCCAAACGTCGTCTTCACGCCCCACCTCGGTGCCTCCACCACGGAAGCTCAGGAAAATGTGGGCATCGAAATCGCCTACCAGGTGCGCGATGCCCTGGTGAATGGCATCGTGACCAATGCCGTGAACATGCCCAGCGTGGACAAAGCCACCCTGGATGCGATCGGACCATATTTGAAGTTCGCCGAAAGCCTCGGCCGCCTCGTCGCCCAGCTTGCTCCCAAACAGCCCGAAGTCCTGCGGGTCAACTACCACGGCAAACTCGCCGACATGGATACCACACTCATTTCCCGAGCCGTCCTCAAGGGATATCTCGACCACGCCCACAGCGATGGCTCCGTCAACTGGATCAACGCCCCCAGCCTCGCCGAATCCCTCGGCCTGCGACTAACCGAAGGCCGCCAGGCCGCCACCACGGAATTCGCAGAACTCATGGAAGTCACCGCAGGCACCGATGACGTCCGCGCCTCCGTAGCGGGGACCTTTTTCGGCAGCAGCCCCCGGATCGTCTGGATCAATGGCCGCCGGACCGAAGCCTATCCCGAAGGGCATTTGCTGCTCATCAAGAACAACGATGCCCCGGGCATCATCGGCGCCATTGGCACCATCCTTGGCAGGAACAAACTCAACATCGCCAATATGAGCCTCTCGCGCGATGTCGAACACAAGGTCGCCTACGCCGTGCTCAACCTCGATTCCAGCCCCAGCGCGGAAGTCATTGCCGAATTGGAAAATTATCCGGACATCCTCACCGCGCGGGAGTTGAACGTGTGATCCAACGTCGGAGTGTCAAGATTGGTACAACGACCCCTTTTTACACATTTTTCGACCCCTTTTTCCCGACTCTCCGGAGTCAACTTTAGGCTTGACGAAGCCCGCCATCCCCGTTCGAATCGCGCCAATGAACCGGATTTGCCCCTGACTCCCCCTCCTTCCCCGCCCGACAGGCGCCGGAGGACACAGGGGTCAGATATACAATTCCCTAGCTGTCTTTATTTTTATTATCGCCGTGAAACGAGAGGAGCCTTTTCAACTGATCATGTTCACGCATGACAAGGATATGGCGATCGCTGCAAATAGAGAGGGAGTCGATCTGATTGGCCCGGATTTGGAGGTGATCGGCAAAGATGAGCGCCAGTCAGATCGTATCTACAGGATATCACGTCATACTTTGGATGATCTCGAGGTCGTCTACGAACACGTCCAACCCGCCCGGCGTTTTGTGCGATGCAATCCGATGAACACGGGATCCGCGAGTGAAATTGAAGCCGTGCTGTCTCGCGGGGCAGTTGCGATCATGCTCCCCTATTTCAAGACTTTTGAGGAGGTCGAGACGTTCGTAAATATGATTGCCGGCAGGGCGGAAGCGATCCTGTTGGTCGAAACTCGTGGGGCGGCAGAAAGCCTTGAGAAGATCCTTTCGTGCCTGAAGATCGCCCGGATCCATGTGGGGCTCAATGACCTCGCCATCGATACGGCTAGCAAGAACCGTTTTTCGCTACTCTGCAGCGACTGGATGGGGCATATCTGTGAGATTCCTAAGCGTTTTGAAATCCCTTTCGGACTCGGTGGGATAGCGCGTGTTGTTGACGGTGGAGTGCCGATGCCACCTGATCTCATCTATGCTCAATACGCCCGGTTGGGCGCCCGATGCGCCGTCATTTCCCGCTCGTTCACCAATGATATCTCGCCAGACCAACTGGGGTTTGAGCTTGCCAAGTCCAAGGTCAGAATCGACTATTGGTTTTCTCAATCGAAGGAGGTACTGCAAAAGGCTCATGATGACCTGACAAATCGGAGTCGTGATTGGATGGAACCTCGCTGAGAGCACTAGACAATGGCACTCCATCTTCATACAATTTGTTGGAACGACGCAAAGATGCTGCCGTTCTTTTTCCGACACTATGATCCTTGGGTCGATCGCTATGTGATCCACGATGACGGATCGACAGACGGTTCCCGTGAGCTGCTGGAGGCTCATCCCAAGGTCGTCATGAAGGATCTCCTACGCAGCGATCCTGATTCCCTTGTCAATTCCGTCAAGCATATCAATAATACTTCTTGGTTAGAGGACTTTGGAAGCGATGACTGGATTGTTTGTCCGAGCATCGATGAGCATCTCTACCACGCACACATGGGAAGCTACCTTGAACGTTGTGCGCGATATGGCGTAAACCTCATCCCGACTCTCGGCTATCAAATGGTGAGTCTGGAGTATCCCAAAGGAGACGGGCTGATCTACGAGCAGTGTTCAGAAGGCGCGCCATGGGATCCGATGAGTAAAGCGATCCTGTTTCGCCCGGGTCGGCTTGAGTCTTTTGCATTCGAAGTCGGTCGGCATACGGCTTACCTCACCGGAGACGTGGTCATTCCTGCGGTTCCAGAAGTGCTCAACCTCCACTTTAAATACATGGATTTGGTGGTGCTAGAAAAGCGCCAGAGGGAGCTGGCGACGGGCCTTGGAGCGACCGACGTGAAAAAGCGATGGGGGTTCCAGTATTTCTTCACGAGCGAAGAGCTGCAGAAGGACTTCGAGAGGTTCTATCGATCTCGCGTCAGAGTGTTTTCTGATGAGCACGTTCCAAATCGTGATCATCAGGAGCCTAGGTGGTGGGAAGGCAAAGACTTCAGGGAAGTGGTCGTTTCAAAAGGACCGGAAGCAAAAGGGTTAGGATGAAAATTTCTGACAAATCGGCAATCTGCCTCCACGCCCAGATCGCGCCCAGACAAGTCCGGATTCATTTTCACTCGAGCGTAAGCGTTTGACGCGCCCCCATGCCATGTTGCGCCGACTTCAAGCCTCTTAATTTTCTGACCGGAGCCTTTAGGCGGGTTTTTCGGCGGGGCCGGCGACGCTCTCCTGCATGGCCGCGGCGTAGGCGG
>CALQSQ010000175.1 GCA_943333275.1 Akkermansia muciniphila | reverse complement strand
TGGAAACCCACGGAGGCTCCGGCGGATGCGGAACCGGAGGTCGTGGACATCACGCGGAACAAACGCGAACTGACTGCGCTCATCCGGCAGGAAATTTTCCATTTCCTGCGCAGTCTGGCCACCGGTAAATTTGCCGACGCCGCGGCATGGGTGCCGCCCTGGTCGGCGGAGGAAATTTCCTCCCAGATGACGGATTATTTCCAAGATCACGCCCGGCTCATGCTTGATCCGGAAGCCCGCAATAGCCGGCACACCTACATTTCACCCACCGGGGAGGACGCCAATCTCTGGCGGGTGCAGCAGGTATTTGTCGATGACGAGGGAGCGAATGACTGGCAGGCGACATTTCTGGTGAGCCTGGCCAAAGCGCGCGAGGATGGCCGGGTGACTCTGGAACTGCTGGGAGTGGAGCCGGTCGTGGAAGGTTCGAAAATCAGCTGAGCATCGGGCTTGCATGTCCCTCCGGAACGCGTAAGTTCGCGCTGAATTTATAGCCTGATGAAATTTCGATACGCAATGCTGTGCACACTGACTGCGGCCGTTCTGGCCTCGCAGGCGGAGTTGTCAGCAGATGAGTTGTCAATGTTTCGAGATTTGAAGCAGAAATATCAGACCTATCTCAAGGAGGCCGGCAAACCACTTCACGACAGCTACCAAAAACGGCTGCTTGATAAGGAAAAGGCGGCCGTCGCGCGCCGGGACTACGGATTGGCCGCCAAGATCAAGAGCGAACGCGCCGCGGCTGCGGATGAACTCGGCATCCTGCTGACGGATGCGGGTGGCATTGCCAGTCTAGCGACCTTGGAAGAAGACGGCAGCGTGACGATGATGGCTCCGGATGCCAATGTCGGTGGCGGGGTGACCCTGGACAAGGAAAAGGAGGCCCTGACCGGATGGGACAGCGCCGCGGCCTTTGCGCGTTGGAAACTGCCCGTGGGAGTGAAGACCGGCGGGTATGATGTCGAGCTGACGTATTCCTGTGCCGGCGGCGGCGGAACTTTTGTCGTCAAGGAAGACACGTATTCATTGAAACGGGCCACCAAGGATTCCGGTTCGTGGGCTAGTTTCCGTCCTGAAGTTTGCGGGACCCTGCGCGTCAAATCCGCCAGTCAGAATCTGCAGATTTCCGCCACCACAGTCACGGGACAAGGCGGGCTGTTTTATTTGAAAATGGTTCGGTTGCTGCCAACGACCACGCCCCTTGAATCCTAGGCTTTGCGGAACTCGCACTCCATGAAGTTCGCACTGTTAATCCATGGTCTGATGCTTGGGCCCATGCTGGCCGGTGCGCTGGCGCAGAAACCCGCGGATGTTCCCTCGCTGGCCAATCTTCGCAAGGCCCATGAGGCCTCCTTGAGGGCAAAACAGGAGGCACTGACCAAAAAGCAGCTTACCTCCCTGCGCGCCCTCGAAAAGGCCAGCGTGGAGCAGCAGGATTACGAGGGCGCCATGCGCATCGTGCAGGTAATCGCCGAAGTGGAAAAAGCGGCGGGAGCCGCGGCCGGCCGGGCGGGACTGGTCCTCGACACCAAACTGCCCCATGCCTGCACCAATGGTGCCGTGGAGGATGGAACGCGGATTCACTTTACCAGGACGAATGCAGCCGTTCGCTGGGAGGGAGTGGCGCTGAAGCCCGGCGTCTATGATGTCATGATGACGTTTGCCGTTGGCCCGGAGGAGGAATCTGATTCCACCCGCACCCCGATTTATGGAGGCACGGTTACGTTTGGCGAGGCATCGAACCTGAGTTCCGTGCCACCGCTTAAAAAGGTCATTGTTTCCACAAACAAAGCGGTTGCCAAGGCGACCGTGAATCTTGGCCGGTTTCAGGTGAATCGTGAGCGCACGGATTTTACGCTTAAAGCGATCAGCGCAGATCAGGACGGCGCGATGTCTCTGCACGAAGTTGCCCTGGTCCCGGCGGTGGCCGGCATGGAGTCATCCGAAGCAGAACTGAAGGCGCTCAGTGCGTTGCATGAGGAATATCGCAAGCAACTGAAGGACAAGACCGGCGCCGCCCAGAAATACTGGCTGGGTAAGCTGCTCGAACTGGAGGCCCAATCCAAACAGTCCGGCAATGCCGCGGCGCTGGCCCTCATCAACCCGGAACTGGCCCGCATGCAATCGAAGGTGGAGCCGGGATCGACCTCCGAAGGTTCGATCGTCATGTCGGCCATCGATCCCCTGCTGACGGTTTACAAAGGGGAAATCCGCGTGGCCAACAAAGGGTGTCTGGAAAGACTTCGGCCCGCCGGGGCACGGGTTTCATTCAAACTGGCCGCCGCCAAAGTGAAGCCCGGGAAATACAATGTGTCCCTGGAAATGAATCTGGGCGGGGACATGGGGGGCAAGTATCGCATCGCCTGCGGCGCAAGTTCGCTGACCGGAACGATCAAGGGCCCGGACGCCTATGCCCGCAGGGTCATCGCGTTGGACGATTCGCTGGTCATTTCGAGCGATGCCACCTATCTGGAGTTCGAAGTACTTGAACTCACATCGCCGACCAGTTCCCTCGGTGACCTGCGATCCATCACCCTCACACCCGTCAAAAACTGATCCATGCGACTCCTGCTGACAGTTCTCATTGGTCTGACCGCCTGGCATCCGGCGTTCGCTGAGGATTCGCCTGCATTGCAGAGCCTGGTCGAGTCTTTCCAACAGCAGCGCGCGGACCTTGAGGCAGCAGAACTCGCCATTTATGCCGACCAGTTGGATCAGTTGGAAAATCAATTTGCTGAAAAATCCGATTCCGCCTCCGCTTCCAAAGTGCTGTCCGAGTCCAAAGCCGTCCGGGCAAAACTCTCTGCAATCAAGGAAGCCCGTGCAAAGGCGCATGAGGCTGCGGTCGCAAAAGCCCGGGAAAAGGACGCCAAGGCCGGGGAGCGAATCTTTGCCGATGACGATGAGTCTGCGGCAGCAAAATTGGCGAAAGAAAAGAACGCTCCCGTCATTCGACTGCGAATGCTGGATGCCAAGGTCAACCCTAGCGGAAAGTTGAATCGCGAGCACTGGCTCCATCCGGATGCCTCCGCGGCATGGACAATCCCTGAGGCCGACCCAGGTGAATACCGCCTCCGCGCCGTTTACCGGGCGAAGCCGGGTGAGAGCGGTGGCAAGGGCGAACTCACCGTCACCGGTGCGCCGGAAGCCATTCCTTTTGCAATCCGCCCGACCAAGGGAACGTGGAAGGAATTGATCCAGCAGGACATTGGCAAGCTCACCATCGTCCAGTGTCCCATTGAGATTTCATTGCGCAGCGTCGGCTTGAGCCAGGTGGACGCCCCGTTGTTCGAATTGGTGGCCTTGTGGCTGGTGCCTGAAATTGGGGCCGATCCCAAGCGGCCGCCGAAACCTGAGACAACCAAAAAAGTCGATTTTTAGGGGAGGGAAACGTGGTCGGAGACGCTTCAAGGGAGAACATGGAACCGGCTGAACTCATTCATTGCTACTACGCCACCTTCAACAGCGGGGATCGCGAGGCCTTTCTGGCGCTGCTGACCGAGGACGTGGTGCATGACCTGAACCAGGGGCGCTCTGAGACCGGGAAGGCGGCCTTTCGCCGATTTCTGGAGAGGATGGACCGCTGTTATGCTGAACAGGTGGAGGAAGTTTCTGTTTTCCAAAGCCAGGCGGACCCGGGCAGGGCGGCGGCGGAATTCTACGTCCGAGGGAATTATCTCTCCACAGACCAAGGCCTGCCCCCCGCGGCGGGTCAGACATACCGCCTGAGGGTGGGGGCGTTCTTTGAAATTTCGGATGGTCGCATTTCCCGGGTCACGAATTACTACAATCTGGAGGAATGGCTGCGCCTGATCGGGGCCTGAGGGGTGAAAATCTCTCGTGAATGAGCATTTGAATAATTTCCAACCCATGCCAGAATCCGCCCTCCTATGCACGCCCTCATCCTAATTATCATCCCCGTTCTCGTCATCGTCTGCCTGCTCATGGTGCTCGTGGTCCTCATGCAGCGTCCGAAACAGGAAGGCTTGGGAGCCTCCTTTGGCGCCGGGGTTACTGATCAAATCTGGGGTTCCCAGACCACCAACGTGCTGCAAAAATTCACCGTGCGCCTGGCCATTCTCTTCTTCGGCCTCAGCCTCACCCTCTGCATCCTCCAAGCCCGGGAATCCAAATCCGCCGTGAATGTGCTGCAAGGCCTGCCCACTGAGAAGATTGTCCCCCAACCGCCTCCAACACCCCCGGCACCCGCCACTTCCCCAGCCGTAACCACGCAGCCTGTCAAAGTGGAAACGGGAGCCCCCGCCACCAAGGAAGAGGGCAAGGCCCCGGATGCCCCGGCCACCCCAGCCGAGACTCCCGCTCCTGCTCCCGAGAAGCCCGCCGCCGATCCGGATGCCCCTGCTGATCCTGCTCCGTCACCAACAACTGAACCCGCCGCGCCAGCGGAACCTGCACCGGCCGACCCAGCGCCCGCCGCGCCTGCAGATCCGGCTCCCGCTGCCCCGGACGCCAACAAATAACGATTCCCGCCCGACCTTTTCGTGGCTATGAAATTTACTCAGGGCGGAAAGCGCAGGCTCTCCGCCCTGATTTTTTGCCTCCTGGTTCCGCTCACCTTCGTGGGATGCGATTCCGCCACCTCGGGCGGCGGTCGCGCGGATCTGGTGTTTATCAACGGCGCGGAGGTCACCGGGCTCGACCCCGTTGCGGTCAGTGATCAGATTTCCGGCCGCGTCATCACGAGCCTGTTTGAAGGCCTGATGCGGTTCAACGTCCAGGGGCGTGCGGAGCCCGGCATGTCCACCGAACCAGACGTGTCACCCGATAAACTCACCTACACCTTCCACATCCGTCCGGAAGCCCAATGGACCGACGGGAAACAAATCGTGCGGCCGGTCACATCGCGGGATTTCCTGAATTCGTGGCGCCGGTTTCTTGAGCCCGCCAACGGAGCGGATTATGCCAGCATCTTTTTCTGCATCAAAAATGCCGAGGCCTACAACTCGCCGAAGCCGGGGTCCACACCTATCGATTTCAGCCAGGTCGGATTGTCCGCCCCGGATGACCGCACGTTCATCGTCACGCTGGCCAATCCCACGCCCTACTTCCGTGACTTGGTCGCATTCATGTGTTTCTGCCCGGTCAGCGTCACCGGCGGGCCCGAAGTTCATCGCATGCATTTCAAACCCGGAAGCCTGGTCAGCAATGGACCGTTTGTGCTGGTGGATTGGAAACTGAATGACCGGCTGAAGTTAAAAAAGAATCCGCACTATTGGGACGCGGCCAATGTGTCGTTGGAAACGGTGGACGTTCTCCCTATCTCCAATGCCAGCACCGCCCTGAACCTCTTTCTCACCGGCGGCGCGGATTTGTTGCTGGATAAGGGGCTCATCCCTCCCAATCTCGGGCCGCGGCTGCGCCAGGAAAATTATTTCCATTTCAAACAATTCCTCGGCACCTGGTTCCTGCGGTTCAATTGTGACCGTCCTCCGTTCAATGATCCCCGCGTGCGCCGGGCGTTTGCCATGGTGATCGACAAATCCCGCATCGTCACCGCCATTACCCAGTATGGCGAGAACGCAGCGCAATCCATGGTCCCGCCTGGCACGGGCGACAATTACCAGCCTCCCGAGGGGTTGAAAACCGATGTCGAGTCCGCGCGAAAATTGATGGCCGAAGCCGGCTATCCGGACGGGAAAGGGTTTCCACTCGTGAAATATTTGTTCCCCAATCTCAGCATCGAACCCAACATTGCCGTCGAACTGCAAAGCATGTGGGAAAAGGGATTGGGAGTCAAGGTGGCCCTGCCAAAACAGGAATACAAAGTCTATCTGGCCACCCAGCGGACGCTCGATTTCGACATCTGCCGCAGCAGTTGGATTGGGGATTACAATGATCCCAACACCTTCCTCGACATGTTTACCACCGGCAATGGCAACAACCGCACTGGCTGGGGCAACCCTGACTACGATGCCTCCATCCTCGCCGCCGCCGCCGAACCTGATCCTGCCAAACGCTTCGATATCTTCCGCAAAGCCGAGGACCTCCTCTGCAATCAGGCTGCCGCCGTCACGCCCGTCTATCACTACGTCGGCATTCAGTTTTACCATCCCGAACAACTGACCGGAGTGGAGGCCAATTTGACGGACGAGCATCCGCTGCGGGTCATCCACGTGAAAAAGTGAGCATGAAAAGCAGCCTCCCTGCTTGTTGTCTGGTCATCGCACTTTCCGTATCGAACCTGGGCGCGGAGGAATCACCGCATCGTTTCGATCTCAGCGCCAGAGCCAGTGTCATCGATTCCCGTGCCCGTGAACATCCGGAAATCGATTTCGTATTTACAGATCCAAAAGGCAAACCCGCCGACACTGAGCACGCCTGCGTCGATACCTCCATAAAGCCCGAAGGCAAGCTGGTGATCTGGCTGATGGGGCACAACCAACCTTTGTTTGAGCGGCTCTCCAGCTTCGGACTCCACGCCATCCAGGTCCACTACGCCAATGGATGGTTCAACAAATTCGGCAAAAATCCCACCCCGGAGAATACCCAACTGCTGGGCAACATCCGGCTCGAAGCCGCCACCGGGGAGGATTTCAGTCCGCTGGTGGAGATTCCACAACCGGACGGTATCAAGGAACGCACCTTCCAGTTTGTGAAATGGCTCGCCAAGGAAAATCCACCGGGCCAATGGGATCAATTTCTCACCGAAGATGCTCAGGGCTTGCGCTGGGACCGAGTCATCCTTTCCGGTATCTCACACGGCTCCACTACTGCGGCGCGTTTCGCTCTCCACCAGAAAGTGGATCGTGTCGTGATGCTCTCCGGTCCAAGGGATCAATTTGAAACGTGGCAGAGCCTTCACTCCGCCACCCCGGCCAACCGGTTCTTCGGATTCACCCATGTCCTTGATGATGGCTGGACGGGACATCATTACGATCGCTCCTGGGAACTTCTTGGCATGTATCAATTCGGCCCGGTTATCAACGTGGATGAAACCAAGCCCCCCTACGGAAATTCCCGAAGGCTCATTTCCAACGCGGATGTGAAGCAAGATCCCAAACGGGCTCACAGTTCCGCTGCTCCGGGTGGTGCCGCCGTGAAGGACGCCTCTGGAAATTTTGTCCATGAGGATGTCTGGCGCTATCTCTTCACCTCACCCGTCGAAGACGTCGGAAAACCAGAGCTGGTGGATTTGAGCAAATGGAAGCTGGGTGCCACAAGTAGTCCTTGATCACCCACACGCAGCGGGGTCACAAGGATGGAGGGAGCAGGACAAGAATCTTTACAAAAGTTTCGGCTGAAATTCATGGATTTAGATTGCGTCGGTCGGTTTCGCAGAAATGCCACGGGCTTCCCCTTTGAACTCGCTGAGCGTTCCAGGTCAGGGGTCCTGCCGTGGTGCGGCGGATGTGATTGACGATGAGATGGTAATGATTACCCCTCCTGCACCCTCCACCCCGTCTTCTTCACGGTCTCCGCTCACCCTGCCAGTAACATCTCCCGATCCGCGTTCTCACGCAAAAGGACCTCCCGCCGACCCCTGCGACACATCACAGGATACGTCGCTCGAGTGTAAGCGTTTGACCATCCCCCATCGGGTTTCGCAGGCAGGGCTCTGGGAAATGTGGCAGAGGTGGGGGTATGAGTGCGATGAATCCTATGCAACGGCGCGTGGCGGTGCTGCGTGAACTTGATGGCAGCGGGCTGTCGGTGGCGGAGTT
>CALQSQ010000174.1 GCA_943333275.1 Akkermansia muciniphila | reverse complement strand
CGTCGCCCCCCACGACACCGACGGCCGCCGCCGTCTCGCGGAATACCTCCTCCGCGCCCCCTTCTCCCTCCAGAAAATGACCTGGAACCCCGACATCAAAACCGTCATCTACCGCTCCCGCCGCAGTTGGCACACCAAACGCAACTTCGAAGTCTTCAAAGCCACCGACTTCCTCGCCGCTGCCATTGAGCACATCCCGCCCAAGGGACAACAAACCATCCGCTATTACGGCCTCTACTCCAACAAAACCCGCGGCCTCACCAGACCCGCCGCCGAGGTCATCCCACCACCACCAGAAAAGCCCGCACCAGACAAACCACCCCCAGAAATCCTCCCCGCCCCGCCAAAAGCCACCGCCCGCGCCATGCGCCCCTTATGGCGGGATCTCATCCTCCGCGTCTGGGGCACCGATCCGCTGAAATGCCCGTGCTGCCAAGGCACCATGCGACGAGTCGAAACCATCGTCCGCCGAGAGGAAATCGAATTTTTTCTCCGCCTCCTCGGCTTGTGGGAAGCTCTCATCAGCCTTCCCCCACCATCAGAACCACCCTTTGATGTAGAAACCTTCGAACCCATCCACCCACCCTGGCAAGCCATCCGAGGCTGGATCCCAGCCGACGAAGACGAAGCGCCACCTGCTGACAGCCTCGAACTCTGGAACCAAGGCACCGACCAAGCTTGGAAGGCCCCAGAAATCGACCTCGGAGACGGCCGCATCCTCGTCATGGAATACACCGAGTAGGTAGGGTTCATCGAACAAATTCGCGAAAATCCGCAGCCAAGAAAAACCTTGGCAACGCGGAGCCAGAGAGCTATGCTCACGAGAATAAGAACTCCACCATGAACCGCCCCGCCGCCCCATGCAAAACACCAAAATTGACTCCACCAAGGCCGGGCACACCTCTGACTCATCCTTTTTCCTTCATAAATCATCCTTCCCGCACCCCTCTCTCCCCCCAGACCCCCTCACTCCCCGATTCCGATCCCCAATCCAACGCCACCCTGAAAAAGCAAATTCCTATCAGACGGATCCATTAGGAGCACATCGGCATCAAACTGGATCGCTGGTTCCCTGACCCGCTCCAGTGTGTGCAACTTCCCGAGTGCCCAGATGTGGCGCAGTCCGGTGCGCTCCACGTTGTCCAGCCAGCGTTCGACTTGGACAGTCCAGCCCATCTCCTTTGCCAGTAATTCGCCGTGGGAGTCGGTGGAGAGGATCACGGTCCCGTGGTGCCGTTCTGCGAGCGCTAGAGCCAGTGTCTGCACCAGCAGGTAATCCGGTCTGAACTTGAACCGGCTGGTCTGCGTCCAAAGCGTTTGAACGAGGCGCATACGGTTAGGCTGTGACGCTGCCTGCAACGTCTGAGCAGAGTTGGATCATGGTAACAACTGTCGGATTCGGGACGGGGTGGACCGTCACGGAGTCGGGCTGGTTGTAACTGGCGGTGATGCTTATTGTTCCGCCAGAAACGAATGTAATCCCTGTGAATTCCTCCACCTTAATCATGCCGGGGTAGGCGGTTCCGATCTTGGTTACGCCCCCAACTGTGATTTGATAGTCGCCGATCCCCGGAGGACCGCCAGCGATGGACATTTTCACCAGCAGGATTGTGACGGTCGGGGCTGTCAGGACGCATCCACCTTCCTCGATATTCGCATTGTAAATGAATTTCCCCGTGATGCTGACATTGGCCGTTCCTGCTCCGCCGTCACTTGCCGGGATGGCCTGAGCGTTCCCTCCTGCCCCGCCTGCTGGGGGTGGGTTGTTTCCTCCGGCAACTCCCCAGCCTCCGCCGCCCCCTCCCGGTCCAGGTCCGGGTCCGGGGATGTCTGGAAGATGTCCTGGGTTCCCAACAGGATAAACCACAACCCCTTCACCATCGTAGGAGACAGGAATATTCGGGTCGTAGTTGCCATCGGTGGCAGTGTCCCACGGCTCGTCTGTCCAGTCCGTCGCGAGAAACTCAGCACGCTTGAAATCGGCGTTGATGACGCAATGCCGGCCATCCAGCAGTTCGTCCATGAACCAAAGCGACTTCGTGTAGTCAAGCCACTTGCGCCATGCTTCGCGCCGGATTCTTGAGCCTGTCTTAGCGATGTCCCGCCCTTGAAACCAGTTGAGATTCCGCATGGTCGTTAATCGTTGATGTGGATTTCGCGCACGATTTCGAGCGGGAAGGTTTGCGATGAGGAGACAGACGTTCCACCTCCGAGTAAGGCGGGGGCATACCATTCAAATTCAGAGAGCGCAGTGAACTTGGTTCCGGTGTCCTCCTCGTAGTTGGAGAGCGCGGAGTCGATCTTAGCGTCGGTGAGCGTGGCGCGGAGACAGACCCCCTCACTCCCCGATTCCGATCCCCAATCCAACGCCACCCTGAAAAAGCAAATTCCTATCAGACAGACCATGGGTTGTTCTCCATTGTTGGTAGGCCGAGAGAGTCGCCGCCTGGCCGATGCCATCGGGCACCGAGATGGTGGCGCGCAGCACCGACTCGTCGGCGGCGATGGTGCCGCTGTGGTTGCCCAGGACAAAATCCACGGTGCCGCCCGCCTGAATGGTGGTTTCGAGGTCGAAGAACGATTCCGGCAGAATGCCGGTGCTGGCCGACCCGACCACCGAGTACTTCTCGATGCCATTGACGAGGATATGGAAGTCCACGCTATCGCCCTTGGGCACCAGATTGCGGATCGAACCGTTGATGTTGATCAAGCCGGCGGAACTCGCGTCGGCGGTCCAGCGTGCGGTGGCGTAGGTGTATTTCGTCACGGTCTCGCCCAGATTGCCACCGGGGTGTAACGAGATATCGCTGTTGCGCACAAAGGCACCATCGGTGAAAATCGCTGCTTTGCCGATGGCCGGCAGACCAAAACTGCCAGCGCCGCTAACGCCCAGCCCGGGATTGCCCGTGGTGCCCACGGTCCCTTTCGCGAGATCGTTCCAAGCAGTCCCTTCTCCGCTTGCGGTATCCAGCACGATTTGATTTGAGCCGACAAACTTCCATTGGCCGCTGCCGTTGTAGGTCGTGTTGTTGATGGCCGCGTCCACGCCGTCGCGGACGTTGGCGATTGTCTTCCACGCGGCGGTGCCGGGCATGCCGTACCAGAACGAGGCCGTCTGGAAAGTCAACGCGCAATCCACGTGGCTGATGATTTCATGATCGCGCTGCAGCGAGGTGTTGAAGGGAATCGCGTCGAGCCCATTCAAACGCGAATTGACGGTGGTGCCGGTGCCGAAGTTGGCAGCGCCCTGCGGTTGACCGGAGAAGGGATGCGACAATACCTCGGGATTGCCCGCCGCATAGTTGTAGTAGTCTTCCGCGCCGGTGCCGAAGATGCGGGGCAGCCCCTGGGGCCTGCTGGCCGGGGAACTGTCGACCCAAATCTTTTCGTCCCCCTCGCCCCACCATCCGGTCGCTTGGCCGGTCGCCCTGGTCACAGCAAGCGTGTCGCCGAGGAAGACGCCCTTGCCTTTGACCCGCAAGTAGTTCCAGTCTTGACGTCGCTGGTCCGTGACCCCCGCCGTGATATTCGCCTCGCCGCGGTAGTTGGCGTGAAAATACATCGAATTGGCGTCCCACGCGTAGTCGCTCTTGTGGGCGGTCAGCGTGGCGGTCACCTGTTGGGTGCCCTTGTTGGCGATGCGAATGTCCATGGCATTTTGATAGGGCATGGTCCAATAGGACGTGAAGGTTTTCGTCGCCGGATCGACGGTGCGATAATAATCGTTTAGCGGGTTGAGTTGCGCCGGTCCGGTGCCGAAGAACTGGCCGACGGGCACATCCACCGTTTTCTGATTGTCACAGCGAATTTCAAGGACGGTGTTTTGCAAGGCATTGGGCATGTCGGCAGCGCTGAGCGTCAATTGCAGCTTGCGCACGGCGCCGCTTGCGCCGTTGCAGAGTGCTTGCGCATATTGACCGGTGGTCAAGGTGGCGGTCTTGGTGAGGGTCCGCAGGTTCGCGTTGTTCTGCGGCGCGCTGGCGGGGTTCGACAACCATTGGTTGGTGTTCGTCAGCTTGGCGGCGTTTTGGGCTGGCGTGGTGGCCGCAAACGAAGTCACCGCGGTGCCCGCCGCATACTTGCGATAGTCGGCGTTGTACCATAAATTCAAGGTCCCCGTGCCGGTGTAGGTTATGACGATTTTGTTTTGATAGGGAATGGGTGCATAGAGAAAATTGGCCGGGGTGCCAACGGGTGGGGGTGTGCCCGATGTGCTCGATAGCGGCGACCCAAAGCTGGCGTTGGCGCCGAGCACCTGGTTCACATTGCCGGTGAGAATGGAAACCGGGGTGGTACTGCCGTCGATATAGAACTTTAGGGTGTGGGCAGATATGAAGGTGTCGGCGGTCCAGAGGCGCACCAGCGAACCGGCCCCGGTGTCCGACAACAGGATGTTCTCCCCGTTGTAGGTGCCATGAAACTGGCTAAGGTCGTAGTTGGCGAACCACGCGGCCCAGTCCGCGGTGCTGGGTCCGACGTCCGAAAGTGGATCGTGGCTGTCCGAGGAATACAGTCCGTATGCGGGGAATTGCGCCAAGCTATCCCGATTGATCATCTCGTCCAATAAACCGTCGAAGGTGACCGCGTCGCGAACGTCGGATTTCGACCAGCACGACAAGGCGATGCAGACGCAACCTGCACGCCAAAAATTACTGCTAGGAACCTGTTCTTGTGGTGACGACCGGTGGCCGGACAGGCGGTTGTTGGTGTATTCGTCTTGCACGTTTGTTTGGTGTGGAATTGCGATTGTCAGATATGGGATCATTGCTTCTGAGTCTGGCCGGACGATCTGCCGCGCCCTCAATGATGATCCCCTCACCCGTGACCACTCCGCCAGCAAGCGCAGTTGGATCAGACCCCCTCACTCCCCGATTCCGATCCCCAATCCAACGCCACCCTGAAAAAGCAAATTCCTATCAGACACTTGATCCTCTCTGATACTCCTGACCCCATTTCTGGAACGCCGCTACAGTTTTAGTGTCTGCGGCGGCGGAACAGAGCAGCGAGAAATCCGAGTCCGCAAAACAAGGTACTGGAAGGCTCGGGGATGCTTGTGATGCCTGTGACCACGATGTTGTCGATCCGGTTCGAACCCGTGGTTGACGAGGCCGCGGCCTCTGTATTTACAAAGCGCAAGATCAGGGAGGTTTGGTGATCCGCAGCGGCTGGTAGGCTGAAGGTGTTCGTGTAAAGGCTGTTGTAGCTTGTCGTTGACCAAGTGCCTGGCGCACCGCCTCCTCCCGACTGGAGCACGGTGTAGGCATGGAGATCGTAGAATTCGATGCCATTTGTGCTGATTCTTAGCGTGAATTCATCAGGACCGGTGGAGCTTCTGGCCTGATCCCAACTCAGGCTGAGGTCGGTCATGCCGATCGTAGAAAGCGAGATCTGGTAATAGTCGCCGGGTGCCCAGTTGTTGCTTGAGAACGAATACAAAGATCCGTTGCCGGACGGCGATGTGTAGGTGGTGCTGGCCGAAGCGTGAACGGAGGAAAGGATGGCGGATGAATTTCCGGCCAATTCGCCCGCAGACGGGGTGCCTGCAGCGCTCGGGGTGTTCGGCGGCAGGTATGTGGTGCCCGTGGGGACAAACCCCGCGCCGGTCGGGAAGGCAACTGCCATTTGCCAATGTGCCAGCGTGGTGGCTCCATGCAGCGTGCCCGCGCCGATTTGAAAAATAAAGGCTCCGATGGATGCAAGCAGCAGGTAGCTCCGGAGCGCGGGGCTTCTGGAACCTTGTGCCGCTGAGTGGCACGTGGACATGACAAGGAATCGATTTAGGCCGGTGATGATGTTTGATTTCACTGCTAGGAATTTGCTTTTAGGGTTGATGTGCAGGGAAGATAAAATGAGAGGTTTGAGGTGGACCCCGAAGTCCGGCCACCGACTGGCTAAGCTAAGCTATACTGCCGGGTGCGTTCTCTTTACTAATCCATCTACCCACGATGTCAAGTTCGGTGCGGGGGGAGGGCCGATTTTGGGAAGCTGGAGCGGAGGGCGCAGCACGGTCCGGAGCGCAGCGGAGGGCCGTGCGCAGCCCGCAGCGGAGGCTTCCCAAAATCGGGGCCGCATGGGGGGAGGCTCGCAATGTTAGGGTTGCTTTTTCACGCTGCGCCCAGCGCTTTCGTAGCTTCCTCCAGCGCCGCCGCCGCCAGCTTGTCATAATAGGCGCACGGCGTCAGATTCCCCAGGGAGTGGTGCGGACGCCATTCGTTATAACGCTGGAACCATTCCCTCAAGCCTGCCCGCAAAGCTGTCAGGGTAGCGTGCTCTTTCAGGTAGATTTCCTCGTATTTGACGCTGCGCCAGAGCCGCTCGATGAACACGTTGTCCATCCACCGTCCCTTGCCATCCATGCTGATTTTAATGCCCAACTCCGTCAGCCGCTCCGTCCATTCATCCGAGGTGAACTGGCTGCCCTGATCCGTGTTGAAGATCCCGGGCTTGGTCCCGGTCAGGGTCGTGGCTTGATGTAAAACGTTCAGGCACAGCTCTGTATCCATGGTGTTGGAGACTGCCCAGCCCAACACTTTGCGGGTGTGCCAGTCCATCACCGCGCACAAATAGGCATGGCCCACAGGCATCGGCACGTAGGTAAAGTCGGTGCACCACACTTGGTTAGCACGGTCGATCTTCAGGTCCCGCAGGAGATAGGGATACTTGCGGTGGCTCCGGTCAGCGATGGTGGTCCGGGGGCGGCACCAGATCGCTTCCAGCCCCATCACCCGCCGCAAGCGCTGCACCCGCTTGCGATTGATCAGGATCCCATAGTCGCGCTCCAGCAGCGTCACCAAGGGACGGCTGCCCAGGGAGGGAGCCTTCAGATAAAGCTCATCCATGATCCGGATCACCTGCCGGTCCGCCTCGCTGACCGGCACCGGTTGATAGGCTGCCGAGGAGCGGGCCACCGCCAAAAGCTCCACCTGTCGCCGCTGACTGATTTGAGGATTTTTCCTGTCCAACAACTCGCGTCTTTCGCTCACAGACCGAGTTGTTTGGACTTTTTTCGCAACCAATCCAGCTCCACCGTCAGCTTGCCGATTTTGGCGTGCAGAGGATCGCAGAGCTTATCCAGGCTGGCCTCATCCACTGCGGCGGCGACACTGCCCGCTGTGGCAAAAACTCCCGACGCCCCCTCCGCCAGCTTCTTTTTCCACTCCGAAACCTGCACCGGATGCAGGTCAAAATCCTTGGCGATCTGTTGAATGGTCTTCTCGCCCTTGAGCGCTTCCAGCGCCACCTTGGCTTTAAATCCGGCATCATGTCTTTTACGTTTGGCTTTCATGGGGTCTGTTATGGGTTCGCGGTTTAGAGCGCACCCGTCCAGTCCAATCATAGCTTAGCCAGTGGCCCAGTTTTCGGGGTCCAGCTCAGATCGCCTCCATTTTCGACGCGCACAATCTTCCGATGGGGGAGTATCGGGATCTTGCGGCTTTCAAGCGACACTTCGATGAACTACAGAAGATGATGAAGGAACAAGGAGCCGACAAGTGACCACCAAGGGCGAATGACCATGGTTATCATCGGGCGCAGCCCCGATGATAACGGTTGTTGAACGATTCGCGGTTGGCCTTTGGGCATCGTCCGGTTCAGGACCGGTTTGTGGCCGGGGCGTCAGTGGGTAAAGCTTCCGGGTGCTTCTCCTCACTGAATTCCGGTTTTTGCTTCCATCGGGTCAGGCTGGGCGGGATGAAGGGGGCTTTGATCGCCGTCGTGACTCCGGGAGCGGGCTCTGTTGGTGCCTGGAAGCAGAGGCTGGGCTTGGATTTCCAGGGCGATAACGCAAAATCCGCGGCTTCGGGGCATGATCCGCCAGAGCCGGGCCTGACGGATTTTGATGGCGTCAGGACCGGCTGGGCGGAGTTTTGATTTGCCGGTGACTGCTTCATGCGGGGATGGTGGTGGCGCAGCAGTTTACCGGTGGCAGCGGCAGCGGCAGCGGCAGCGGCAGCGGCAGCGGCAGCGGCAGCG
>CALQSQ010000173.1 GCA_943333275.1 Akkermansia muciniphila | reverse complement strand
GGTGCCGGGTGTCGGTTTTGAGGATGGTTAATTCTTCGGTCATGATGCCGCCAAGCTAACCCAACGACTGGCCTCGCCGCTAGTGGTGCCGGGTGTGACGCTTACAACTCAACCCACACCACCCCATGTCAATGAAAGCCAACCAGATCAAGAATCCCAGCGCTGCCAAGGTGAAAGTAACGCAAGAAAGGGTTCAGGAAAAAAATCCTGACAAAATCATCCGAAACCCAATCCATCCCGGAAGCCGGGATCACCGGCACCGTCGGCACGACCTACGATTCCGATGGCTATCCGGCCAGTTTGACCTACCCTGACGGCCGAGTGCTCGGAAAGGGGTCAGGACAAGAATCTTGACAAAATCTCCAGGAAAGGGGTCAGGAAAGAAAAAGGGTCAGGACAAAAATCTTGACAAAAATTCCGAGACTCCACGTCGCTTGTTAAACCGCTTTTTTCAAGAAGCGACCTTGGCGGTGGGGGATTCTGGTTGAGGTTTTTCCCCGCAGCCAGCGCTGTTGACGTTGCAGAACCAGCCCAACGCTCCTGAAAGTTGGGTTCAACCCGCAAGGCTATTTTCAGCTGAGAGAACAAATTTAGGCCGAAATTGCCCAATTTTGGGTGAAAAAGTTTCATCTCATGCCACCCCTGTTTCGCGGAAGGGGGAAATTTGAGGTTTTGTGGCGGATGATTCCTACGCTCCTGACTGCCGGGAGCGGCTCTGTTGCCCACGGGAACAGAGGCCGCTTTTTGCCACAAGGGTGGGGGAATTGTGTCAGTTCCAACCTAAAAACCATTGAAAGTCATGAATCCAAAAATCTACTTAAATTCCCGTGCGATCCGTGCGGTGCAATATGAATCCCAGACCGGGAAATTGCTGATCTGGTTTCCCGGCCGCGGACCCTACACCTACGTCGGGGTGCCTGCATCGGTCTATCAAGGTCTGATCCATGCGTTCTCCGCAGGCAAATTCCATGCGGCCAATATCGCGGGGAAATACCAGAGGAACTACCAAGCATCATGACTCGCACCGGAAAAATCGCCCGACTCCCCCGCGATGTGCGGGAGGAACTGAATCTACGGCTCGCCGATGGCGAAATGGGCAAGGAATTGGTGGTCTGGTTGAACGGGCTGCCTGGTGTCAGGAGCGTCATGGAATCAGATTTCAAGGGTGTCCAGGTTTCCGAACAGAATCTCTCCGAATGGAAACAGGGAGGCTATCTCGAATGGCAACGACATCAGGAAGTGCGCCATTGCCTGCTCGCGCGGCGCGAAGCAGCGCAGGCGTTGTCCGATGAGGCGGGCTCAGTGCCCCTCTCGGAGGACAGTGCTCCGCTGCTGGCACTGGCTTTGGGCCAGATGCTGAACGATGCTGTACAGGGATCATTGAATCAACCGGAACAGCGACAACAGTTTTTCGCCCTGGGCCGGGAACTCCGCTTGCTCCGGCGCCAGGACCATGAAGCCGCGCGACTGAAAATCATCCTCGCCAAGGAAACTCGAAAGGCGGCGGCACGGGAGAGGGCGAAAATTCTCAACGAAAAAATTAAACCGCTTTCAATGCTCCGCCAGGGCATTGAAAAGGAGCGAGTGTTGCGCGGACTGCTGGAAAATTTTCCTGAGGAAATGCGTGGTGAAATACGCGAGTTTCTGGGAAAACTCGAAGGACCTCCCGAGGAATGAAGTGTGGCCTTGCTCACTTCGGGGAATCCGACCAAATCCGACCAAATCCGACCTTAATTATTTTTGAAGAAGCGCTCAGGACAAAACCCCTGACAAAATTTCCAATACCCAGGCATCCCTGGATCTGGCATCCCCGGGCCCGCGTGGGCACCATTTACGATTCTGGTGGCAATCCCGCCATTTTGAGTTAGCCTGAGAAGCTCGTGATCACCGCTATTTCCAGTGTCCATTTTCCGCTAAAGACCCCCGGCTCGACGGGTGCTCGTGACGGAGATGTTCCTCCAGCGGGTCCCTCCTAATCAGGGTAAATCAAGGTGAATCAAACCAAATCAAGGTAAATCAAACCAGTTCTTGCGGAAACCGGAGGGAAAAGGGCAGGATTTTTTAATTATATTTTAATTTTATTCACCGGAATGGGATCGGGGTAAAATACCGCACAAATCTCCGAGACCCAATCTCTTCGCCCGCCCGGGATCATTGGAACCGCGGGAAATTTCCCCGGAACAGGAACTGGATTTTTCTGTTGCCAAGCCAGACTTCGCCCCTAGATTCCGCGCCTCCTTTGCCACCAAAGGGGAAATCAACAAGTTAGTCCAAATCATCAAACATCAAACCATCCTTCCTGTTGGATCAGGGTTGGCCTGAGCGGATGCTGGCGGAGGAACGGTCACTTCGGATCGTTGTTTTGCAGTCCGTGCGGCAGGGGGAAATCACATCACATTATGGCATCAGAACTCCTCAAGGAACTGGTCGAAGCAGGCGTACATTTCGGTCACCAAAGCCGGAAATGGCACCCAAGCATGAAATCGTTCATCATTGGCAAGAAGAACGGCATCCACATCCTCAATCTCGAGGAAACCGCCAAACAACTGTCCAACGCGGCGGATTTCCTCAGTGACGCCGCCCGTGCTGGCAAGCGCATCCTCTTCGTGGGCTGCAAACGCCAGGCTCAGGACGCCGTGCGGGAGGCCGCCCAGGCTACCGGCCAATTTTATGTGAACCATCGCTGGCTCGGTGGCACGCTGACCAACCTCGCCACCATTCGCAAGAGTGTGCTGCGTCTGAAATATCTCGAGGACATCGAGAAGCAGCCCGAATTCAAAATGATGTCGAAAAAGGAACTCTCCGCCCTCGGTCGCGAGCGCGAGAAGCTGCTGCGCAATCTTTCTGGAATCCGGGATTTGGACGGCCCGCCGGATGTCGTGGTCATCGTGGACAGCCACCGCGAACGCATCGCCGTCGCCGAGGCCTCCCGATTGAACATTCCCATCGTCGCGATGGTGGACAGCAACGCGGACCCCAGCGCGGTCATGTTCCCCATCGCCGCCAACGATGACTCCGTGCGCAGCATCCGCATCATCCTCCAGAACCTCGTCGATCCAGTGCTCAGCACGCTCGAAGAAACCGGCCGCGCTCCCCGCCAGCGCGACTAGGTCCGGTCTCCGCCGATTCTCTCCAACTCAACCCCCTTTAAATAACCATGGCTGAAATCACTGCCAAACTCGTCAAAGAACTGCGCGACAAAACCAACGCGCCCATGATGGACTGCCAGCGCGCCCTCAAGGAAAACAATGGTGACATCGATGCCTCCGTCGATTTCCTTCGCAAGAAGGGCATCGTAGGGGCGGAAAAACGTGCCGGAAAAGAAGCCAAGGAAGGCATCATTTTCGCGCAGGTGAACGCTGCCGCCAACCTTGGAGTGCTCGTCGAAGTCAATTGCGAAACGGACTTCGTGGCCAAGAACGATGGTTTCCGCGCCTTCGTGGAAAGCATCGCCTCCCATGTCTCCGCCACCGAGAGTGCCGCCGATCAATGCGTGGAAAAAGTCGTCGAAACCCCCTCTCCGGATGGCAAGGGAACCTTCGGCGAATACATCAAGGCCAAGGTTGGTGAAGTCGGCGAGAACATCGTCCTGCGGCGCTTCCGCCGCTTCCAGACCGGCAGCAATGGATTCGTGACCAGCTACATTCACATGGCCGGACGCGTCGGCGTGCTGCTGGAAGTCACCACGGGCAAGGCGGAAACGCACGCCCAGGAAGCCTTCCGCGCGCTCACCAAGGACATCACGCTCCAGATTGCGGCCAGCTCCCCGGAAGTGGTCGGCCGCGCGGATGTCTGCCCCGATGTCTTTGCCAAGGAGGAAGGCATCCAACGCGAAAGAATGCAGGCACAGCTGGCCTCCAAACCGGCGAACATCCAGCAAAAGATCATTGAAGGTGCCATGGGCAAATTCTACAGCCAGATCTGTCTGCTGGAACAAGCCTTCATCAAGGAACCTGAAAAATCCGTGGACGACCTCATCAAAGCCACCGGCAAAATCCTGGGCGACACCATCACCGTGGTCCGCTTCAGCCGCTTCGCCGTTGGAGAGGAACTCAAGGCCTAACCGCTGATCGATATTTAAGAACAACGCCGCCCCCAAAAAGGGCGGCGTTTTTCGTGGCACGGGCGTCCCGCCCGTAAGCCTTTACCTATAGAGCAAAATCCCCTCCCGCCGTTTCTGGAACTTCTCCAATCCAGCTCCCCAACCCTTCACCAATTTGGGGAGCGGCGCATCCGACTTGAACGCCCCGAGCGTGGCCGGATGCCGCAGCAGTTGCTCGACAGGCTCCAAATTGAAATCGCCGGCATGTTCCAGATGCAGGGCCCGAATGAGCGCCGCGCCCAGCAGCACCGGCGTGAACACGTTGCGATCAAACACCACGAATCTCACGCCCTGGCAGGATTTCCCGGCATGGGTGCTTGAAGTCGGTGTAAATTTTACCGGCGCGAATGACACCCCGGGAAGTTTCTCCTCCTGCAGGCGGGCAAGCACCTTTGCCGAATTCATCCAGGGGGCCCCGATGAGGAGAAAGGGAGTGTCGGTCCCGCGTCCCACGCTCACATTGGTGAACTCCAGCAGGGCCACTCCGGGATACAAATTGGCGGCCTCCAGACTGCGCATGTTCGGGCTCGGGTTTTTCCATTTCAGTCCCGTCTGGTCCTGCCACATCGACCGATTCCAGCCTTCCAGTTTCACAATCTCAAGTGGCAGTTTGAGCTTCTTCTCAGCGACAAACAACTTGGCCAGTTCACCCACGGTCATGCCATGGCGCAAGGGCAGCGGATGAATGGAGGTAAATTTCGGTTCCCCCTCGCAGATCGGTCCCTCAACGGCGATCCCAGAAAGCGGATTGATCCGATCCAATACCATGAAGCGCAATCCAGCCTCCGAGGCCGCTTCCATCGCATTGAGCATGGTTCCAATGTAAGTGTAAAACCGGCAGCCGATGTCCTGAATGTCGAAGACCAGAATATCCAAATCCCGCAGCTGCTCGGCGGTCGGTTTGCGCGTGCCCTGGTAGAGACTGTAGACGGGTAGCCCGGTCGCCTCGTCCCTGGCATCCTTGATTTGTTCCTGATCCAACTGGCCGCGGATTCCATGCTCCGGGCTGAAGAGTGCCTTGAGCTGCACGCCCGGGGCCTTGGCCAGCAGGTCGATGGTGGTTTCACCCTCGCGGCTCAATCCGGTATGATTGGTGATCAGACCGACGCGCAAATTTTTCAGCGGGGCAAACTGCGCCTTCTTCAGAACATCGATTCCATTGAGCACCGGAACCGCCGGGGCTGGACGTTGCAGCCGCATGGCCAGGGCTGCCTGCGTGGCCACTTCAATCCGCAGATTATGCACGTTGCCCTGCTCGGTGGGATGGTTGCGATTGGTCAGCAGGATGACGAACGAATGCGAGGACGGATCAATCCAAAGACTCGTGCCTGTCCAGCCAGTGTGGCCATAAGTTCCCTCGAAAGGCAATACTTCGCCCCGGGGAGTTGAGAAGCTAGTCTGCAAATCCCAGCCGAGCCCGCGCCTGTCCTCCAGGCTGGCGGGACTCTGGCGGGAGGTGGCCGCCTCAATCAGCTTCGCTTTCAACAAACGCCCTCCATCCGCGGTCATGCCTTTGCGCAGCCAGAACCGGGCGTATTTCGCAAGATCATCCGCCGTTCCAAAACATCCTGCATGGCCCGTGATGCCCCCCATGAGGCGTGAAGTGGGGTCGTGCACCACCCCACGCACCAGGCCGGCGGGCTCAAGTTCGGTGGGGGCGATGCGGGAACGCAGGCGGGATTTGGGGAGGAATCCCGTGTCCTCCATCTCTAGAGGATCAAAGAAATTGCGTTTGGCGAAGGCATTCAGATCTTTCCCACTGACGCGCTTCACGATCTCACCCAGCAGGATGAAATTCACGTCACTGTAAACAAATTTCGTGCCCGGTTGCTGCCGCAGATCCATGGCGCAGGAAAGTTTAAGTCCCTCGGCATAGCCATTCCAGGCGATGTCCCTGGGGATGCCCGGAGGCAGTCCGGAGGTATGGGTAAGCAGGTTTCTTAACAGAACCCGCTCGTGGCCCGGTTTGTTAAATTCCGGCACAAACTTGGACACCGGGTCCTCCAATTTCAATTTCCCCTCGTCGATCAATTTCAAAATCGATGGCGTCGTCGCCACCACTTTCGTCAGCGAGGCAAGATCGAAAATGGTATCGAGTGTCATCTTTTCGACCTTCGGAGTCGTCTGCCGCGCGCCGTAAGCTTTTTTGTATTGTTGACCGTCACGCTCGATCCAAACGACTGCCCCGGGGATCTCATGATTCGCAATCGCCGCGTTCACCGCCGCATCCACCGCCTCCAGATGAGCGGGAATGAACTCATCCGCAGCAGCTTCACGAGCCAGGAAAGGAAAGAGCGTCACGAAAAACAACAACAGGAGGAGGGGCCGCATGCTGGAAGTAACAATCGAATTCACCACAAAACAAATCTTCAATCCCGGACACGGCTAATCCGCCTGGCAAACCAGGCTGACACGTTGGATGTCATTCTTGCCTGATTTTGGAAATGGCCGGGGCATCGGCTGCGCTGCGCCCGCCAGATCGATGGTTCGACAGCGAATTTCGTAGGTGCCTGGCGCCAGCTTCCGTGGCTCCGTGGTCCAATGACTGAGGGTATTGCGCATCGGCCATTCGCGCGGTTGCCGGGTTGCGGGATCGAATTGGGCCGGGTGCAATTTTTTGTGATCAAAGGCTGCGAGGGCGGCGGAATCGAAGGGGAGAATTCTGGAGTCCTGCCAGGGTGCCTTGGTGAAATACGGATCTTCCGCAGGCCACGGTTCGTTAGACGGCCGCAGCCAGTATTGGACTTTGGCCAGGCCGGAAACACCGACCTGGGCTTTCCCCTGAATCGTCAGTGGTGCGCTGGATTTGATTTCCTCCGGCATTTCCGAGAAGCGTGCGAATGTCTTCAGCCAGCTGTTGGTGTCATTGTTCCCGTTGGCGTAGGTGTCATCCGATTGATGGGCGTTGGTGAAGAGGATGCGCTGGAGCCATTTCACGGATTTGAATCCGTAAGCCTCCGGCACGATCATGCGCACCGGGCCGCCGCGTTCACCGGTGAGGAATTCGCCATTCAGCTTGTAGCACAGAAGCACCGGCAGTTCGCCGGGAGGATCCTCGAAGATTCGGTTGATGGGCAGGTAGCATTTGAACATCTGCTTCGGATCCTCGTTGTGGTGCCCGTAATAATAAACATGACGCAGGTTTTCCTTTGGCCCGGTCAGCCAGAGCACATCGCGCAGGGGCACGCCCTCCCAAAGCCCGTTGCCCAGGGGATCGGAAAGGTTGTTGCAGGTGATGACTTTGAAATAGCTGGTGGCTTTGGCGGTCGCCAATTTCATCAATGCTTCGAACGTGAGCTCTGTTCCCTCCGCTTTGAGCATCGGGTGATCGATCTTCGCATTGCTGTCGGGATCTGCGATGATTTCGAGCTTCCAGGTCTCGCGTTCCATGCCGATTTCGAGACGCTTTTCCAGGGGCAGTTGATAGGGCGGCGGCTCCCCCCTTTCGACGTTGTAGAATTTCCCTGAAGGAATAATGCAGCATCCGCCCCTCTCACGCGCAGCGGAAGTGACGGCAGATGCTTCATTCCCGGCACCGGCAGCCTCTGTTCCCAGCACCGTTGCACTTGCAGTGCCAAGGCGGATAAAATCGCGACGGGAAAAAGTTGATTTTTTCATTTTAAGTGCGAGGGAGGAACACGCTTGAATGGGACGGAAGAGGCGGTTGGAATCGACAGGGATGGCTGAACTGCCGGTCACCTCCACGCTCATTTCATCATTTACGCTGCATTTTACTACGCTAGTGTTGTGTCGCGGAAATGATTAGACATTTACAGTGTCGCTGCCATACTGTGGGATGGCTCGCAAAATCACAGACCTCACCCTATCGGACGAACATCGCAATTTGCTTAACGGATGGGTTGGCGCGCACGGCACTCCCCAACAGGT
>CALQSQ010000172.1 GCA_943333275.1 Akkermansia muciniphila | reverse complement strand
AGGGGCAGACAATCGACGATGCGTTCAAATTGGGCTTCGGTGATCTCCATTCGCTCACCTTACTCCTTAAACAGAAGTTGCAAGCATTTTGTGTTAACACGCCCTAGGTGCCTTGGCCCGATGCCCACCCTATTCATTTGGAGTTGCGGTCATTTGGAATACCAATCCAATGAGTGGTCTCGTGGAAAACAACGACGTGAACAGGCCGCCATCTGCCAAAAAACTTCCGTAGCTCAACCGTGTAAACGCACCAGGCCCCCTCGGTGATGCTCACAGTAAGTCTGCCCGCATCGTAATACATGCTGTTGTAGTTTAGGTCGTCACCCCCACCGCAGGTCCGCTTAATTTTGGATTTGATTGAAGCAATCAGCTCCTGCATCTGATCAGGCGGAAGGTGAAGCCCATCGTTCAATACCTCGGCGGCGGAGCGTGGAGTCCTCCAAGTTTGGGGTAGCGGTGGATTTGGAGGCGGAGTGGTGCAAGCCGACAAAATGGCCAAGCAGGCCAGAGCACGAATACAGTAATTCAGACGGCGGAGCTTGTGAGGGAACATAAACAACTTTTTCCCTGTCTATTTGTGGCCCGTCCGGTCGTGACAGCAAGAGCTTGATTTCTGTTCGGATAATCGCTGCTCCAAGGCCTGTCCTTCGGGTGTGAGATGGTCAGGCGTTTCTGCGGGAACCGCCTGCCAGTCGAAAGTGTCGCCATCGTCGTGGATGGCTCCCATGCAGCAGCCATGAACACACTCACTCATCAACGCCACTTCCTCTGGCGTTCGTGGTTGCGTGCGAACGTAAGAATAACCGCCGGGATCATGACGTGCGAAGATTGCGGGAGCCGTCTCACGGCATAGGTCACAATCCATGCAATGCTTGGTGACGTAATATTTGCCGGGAACGTTCTCCGGCAAGCGGTGCCGGAAGGAATCTTGGGCCTCCTCCAGGCTTGCGTGGCTTTCGTTACAGCTGTTGCACAGCACCGATTGGTCAGTCGTAATCACCCCGTCGTTTGCAAATAGCAAACGCGTGCCACAGCTCGCGCAAATACTCCCCGCCACGGAGGTAATGGACGGGGTTTCCGGGGTGACGCGTGAAGCGGAGGGGAAAATCGAAGATGGCTTGAACAGAAGCGCGAGGCCAAACAGGACGTTGACATAGGGGATGAACGCCAGGACAACCAACCATGAAGGAGTGCCGGAGTCACGCATCCTTGGCAGAATAACGAAGATGGCGCAATAGACGAGCCATATACCCAAGAGACCGGTAAGAGGCCAGTCTCCGTCGAAGGACAATTTTCCTGGTTCAAAGTTGGCTGGCGAGAAATACAAAATGGCCTCGAATGTCAGATCGCGAACGAAGTAATTCAGGCGTCGGAGCTTGTGGGGGAACAGGAATTCTTTCATAGGAAAATGGACCAACCAGTCACTCCCCAATTCATCCGACGCCTCTTGCTCCCACTTTCGCTGATAGCAGCCTCCTTGGCTGCAGAGGGTCGCGGAGATTGAGGCGTCATGGCGAAAGCTTTAGGAGAAATGGGCGGCATGGGCAACAGAAAAGTCCCGCTTTTACCGACCATGCCCGGCTCATTCGTAATGCGTCCACATCCGGAGAACCTTGACGGTCCGTTCGGCATCATAGACCTGATACACCAGACGGTGCTGGATGTTGATACGGCGGGAGTAGGCACCGGCCAGATCCCCGACGAGCTTCTCGCAGGGTGGTGGGGTCTGGAAAGGATCCTTGGCGATGATGTCGAGCAGACGCTGGGTCTGGGATTTGAGATTCGAGGATGCAATCTTTTTCGCATCCTTCTGGGCTTGCTTGGTATAAACGACGGCCCAACTCACCAGCCGGGTTTGGTCGAAGTTTTGCCCAGCGGCACCGCCATCCCCTTGCGGATGGAATCGCGCATTCCGGGGATCGAGACGAGGAAAAGCGTCTCCTGGATGCTCCGCCAGTCCTCCTCGGACACCAGCACCGCATTGGAACGCTTCCCGGTAATCTGGATCGGCTCATGCGATTCCGCCGCCTCATCAAGAAGCTGGTAGAGCGTGGAGCGCGCTTTGGTAACGGGAACGGAAGTCATGCCGGGAGCGTGCGGGAAAGCGGACGCCTTGTCAAGCTGCGCGGTGACGGAAGTGCCAGGGATCTCAAGCCGGAGGCTTGAAAGCTATTAGCCGGTGGTCGAGCGCATCGAACACCACCGGACCACGCCCCCACCCCATCGCGCATCCCGGAGGGATGCCCGCCCTGCTCCCTCCGCATGGTCTTCAGGAGCGGAACCAGGCTGGCATCCTACTTCTGGTTTGGTCTCACTGCGCTGATGAAGAAGAAGAGAAAATGAATTTGTTCATGAGGCCACAACGCTTGTCACTATACTTTTTCTGAATCGTCGAAACCCGACCCTCTTGGTTGTAGCTCACCCCAAGCCACCAGTAACTATACCCAAAATCCACCTCAGTTTGGTCATATCCTTTCATTTCGCGCCACGATGTATCCAGATTCGGCACCACTGAGCGAGCTTCCTCAGCAGTCATGTTCAGTTTAAGCTGGTCCCAGCGTTTTGGATATTCCGGCCGGACTAAATCTCTCGCAAACCAGCCTAGCAACGCGCCCATTAGCAACGTAAGGAGCATCAGAGAACGGCGTTTCATGGGGAATCATGCATCGCGAAATCTTCGGCAGCAATGGAAAAAATGTGGGGTGCTTCGACCAGGCGAAGCACCCCAGAGGAAACAGCCAAGACCACGCTCACGGAGCCGTCCAATTCTGCACGGGGCCGGGGGCGCTGGTGCGTCGGGAGGTGCGGGCTTGGAGCCAGAGTTGGTAGGGTTCTCCGGGGCGGAAGGTGATGGTGTTGGGGAGGGTGATGCTGGTCTCTACGGTGCCCGCGTCCCATTTCCTGCCCCGCGTGAAATGGGGGCGCCCCCACACGGCGCGGGGTGTCCGATGGCGGAAAAGGTCGCGCCCTCGCGCGCTCCGGGGCGTCGCTGGAGGAAATGGGGGAGACCCCCGAACGCCGGAACTCCGCCCCCGAACGACGCAGCGCTGACCCCGCCGCCGGGAACTCCGCCCCCGCAGGGCGGAACTCCGCCCCCGCGACGCATGGGGGCGCCCCCATTTTCCGGAACTCCGCCCCCGCCGCGGCCATCGACGCCCCCGCCGCGGCCATCGACGCCCCCGCCGCGGCCATCGGACACCCCGCGTGAAATGGGGGCGGCGCCTGAACCGGTAACGCCCCACTTCCGAACCGGGAAGCCGCCCATGCGGTGAACAAACGCGGACTCCGTCGCTCTGGCTCCCTGCGGCAGGCGCTGGCGGCAGCTGCGGCAACTTTCAAGCCCGATACCGCGGCCCCTGGGATCGCCGGTCGGCTGCGGGTATGATTACCTTTGGCCGGGGTATCCCTATCCAGCGGCTCGGTAGGCCTACCTTTTTGTCCGGTAAGTCTTCCCATTTCCGTCCGCAGGACTCCCCCCGCACGCGATAGCCCCTCATACCAACGCCCAGTATCCCAACAAGAACCCATGTCAGGGAGGCTTCGTGCCCGCAGGCATTGGTTTATCGAAATCTTTAAGATACGCAATGTCCGCCGGGCAGAACTTGGTGATCGGCAGGATAAACTTCTGTCCACTCTTGGGGATCTTGAGCGTCACACGGTCATCCTTGACGCTGAGCACGATGCCTTCCAGCGTCCGACCGTTGGTATCGGTGAATGTGCGTGGTTTTAATCTTTCTGGTGCTGCGTACGAACCGACGGTGATGGCAACGACGCCGAACCCTGGATCTAAAGTCTTCACCGTTTTACGGGAGGTATCCGTGATGGTAATCGATGAAAGAACGGTCTCCGCTTTGCTCTCAGGCAGATCGATCACCAGCAGGTCCAGAAATCCCTTTGAGGGTTTGCCCCGGGCGAGGGCCTGGGGTTCGCTGAGCACGTTGATAAACTTGCAGATCTCGTCTCCAGTGGGTTCCGGAAATTTATTATCGTCAGGCTGCCATGTCTCGGGGCGGAGGGTGACGCCGGGTCTCATGACGGCCTGATATTCGCTGCCATCGGAGAACCCAAAATTGATGGTGCCAACCTCCTTGCCCCCGAAAGCCGAATACGAACATGCGTGAGCCACGACAATGATATTAACCGATTGAGGATGTGGAACAGCCGTCTGGAGCTTGCCGACCGTTGGTTTATCGGAAGACCAGTAGGACTCGGACATAAAATACCGATGAGGGGACAGGAACTCAAAGGGTACTCCGGCATAAGTGATACGTCCCGATGGCGGGTTTTCCAGATGGACCAAGGGATGATTCGCAATCGACCCCAAGCTAATGCTGGTGAACAAAGTGCTTCCGAGTCCACCCGGTTGGGTAACCGCAGGTTTCGGAGAAGTACTCTCAAGGCTCTGATGCCTGACTCCCATTCCCCTGCCCTTGTCACCGTCAAAATTCATCATCGATTCGTCGTAAACCCAGGTATCACCGAGGGTGGGATCAAATTGTGAGGGCATCCCCTGGGACTGGATATGGAGTGTCCGCGGTCCAATGATCCACCAGTGCCAGACTGCATTTTTTCCAGCCTCTGCAATACTTGCCTCGTGGTTATCCTTGAATTCCACAACGCAGTCTCGCTCAGGTATCCGCCACGAATAGGAACGGAGTGTTTTCTCAAACCCGGCAAGGGCCATTGGAGATTGCGGAGCGATGGACTCCCGTGAAGGCCATTCCAACTTTGCCAGGACGGCCGCACGACTGGTGGATGTCTCCGCGACAGGCCTCATTGAAATCAATCTCGACTCCACCAGTTTGAGATAACATGCATGCCGTTCCTCAGGGCTGCTGAGCGTGGCAATCCATCGCTCAGCAGCGGCAAACCCATCCTTCTCGGCCTGAAATGCAGCAACCTTCAAGAGTGCATACTTGCGCCAACCGTCGTGTTTGATGGTTGAGATCATCGATTTGGAAGCCTCCAAATCTCCTGAAAATGCGGCCACAAGGGCTGGCGCTACAGGTTTTGTAAAATCATTGAAAATCTCACCCTCAATCGCGCGCGCCGCCTGTGTATCACCGTGTTTCGCATGCGCTTCGCACAACCCAAGCAATCCCCCATCCCTGGCCCAATACCATTCAGTTGTGTTGATGGTGGCATTCGCGCCCTCAACATCGCCAGCTTCCGACTGGGCGATGGCAAGATGCATCAGGGCCTCCTGACATTGTGTCTTAGCTTTGTGACCCCCGTCATTGGGGATCAGTTTCAAAATGTCCTGTGCAGCAATGAAATCACCCGCTTTGGCCAAACCAAGCACCATGAATTTGTGTAGCACGGCACGACGATCAGGATCCGCGCACGCAGCGACGATGGCCCTGGCACCTTCCAGCGCCGAGCGGTAGCCAGCCACATCGCCTGCGGCAGCATGGGCGTTTGCGATGGCAATAGCGGCCTCAATTTTGCGGTCACTGGCATCGCTGACAGATTGTAAAAGCTTTTCTGCATCCACGAGCGCGCCAGTCTCAGCGAGCGCGAGGCTGATTGTGGCCATGGCGTTCTGCCCACCCTCAATGTCCTTGATGGAATCCACGGTGGCACGCGCGTCCGTGAGTTTTCCAAGGACCGCTTGTGCGGCAGCGATTCCTGCCAGTGCCTTCCCCTGCACCGCCGCTATTGGAATGCTCTCCGCAAGCACCTTCGCCCCATCGGCATTGCCGATGCGGGCTTGGGCAATGGCATCCTCAGAAATGGCCAAGGCCTTCTTCTCATCATCGATTATGACAAGATCGGAGGCCGTGGCCGCATCGAGGTAACGCTGGCACTCATCGGCAATCTCTTTAGGCAATGCTCGATTCGCCGGGGCGGTTGCAATCTCCACAGGCTGCACTGCCGGATCTGATTTATTCCCAGTCACGAATGCCAGCAGACCCTTCCCCACCGTCCACTGTTGTCCCGCATCATAAGCCACGCCTGCCCCAAGAAGCACGAGCACGAAAACCGCAGGCCTTCCAAGCCTCCGTCTCAAGGGTCGCTGGAGTGGAGGTGGAGGTGGTCGCCGCCCCCCTGGTCCTGTTGGTCTTGTGCTCGCGGTTTGCCTGGGCAGGGGTCTTGTGGCGGCCTCGACAGCGAGCTTCATGTCGCTTGCCTTTTGATAGCGGGCAACGGGATCCGCTTCCAATGCCTTCACGATCACAACGTCGATTCGATAATCGACTTTTGATTGTGTCGAGGGCAACTGGTAATATCCCCTGGGTGGAGCACCGGTGAGCATCTCATACAACATAATCCCCAGCGCAAAAATATCCGATCGGGCATCCGCCCTGCCTTCATACACTTCGGGTGCCGCATACGCAGGCGTGCCCATCGCGGTGCCAGGCCTGGTGAGCCGAAGGGAGTCAATGCGGAGTGGATCGCCTGAATCAAACTCATCGGGCTTGGGGGGGACCGGGATTTCAAGCAGATGCTCCGCCGGTTTCATTGCGAGGCCGAAATCGGCCAGCTTTGCGCGACCACCGCGGGTGACAACCACATTCGCAGGTTTGATATCCCGATGAATGACGCCCATGTCATGCGCATACTGCATGGCCTCACAAATCTGAACCATTAGGTTGAGCGCCTGAGCAGCATCGAGATGCGTCTTGTGAATCATGAGATGCAGGTCAGTGCCATCAACATACTCCATCACAAAGTAAAGGTGGCCTTCGGAAGTCTGACCAAAGTCGAAAATGGCAACGATGCCCTGGTGATTGAGGCTGGCCAGCAACTGCGCTTCACGATGGAATCGCGCCACAAAATCAGCACTTTTCGCAAGTTCGGCGGGCAGCAGTTTGATCGCGACAGGTCGGTTCAACGAGATCTGTCGGCCTTTATATACGGCCCCCATACCCCCTCGACCTATGAGGAATTCGATCTCGTATTGGGGCAGCAACAACGCCATGTGCTCGAGTGTCGGCGGCTCCCAATTCTCGGCAGCTTCCGGGGTATTCACTGACCTCACCGAGGAATCGAGTGAATATTCGATGGATTCGGAAACACCATTGCCCTCCAGAGAATCTTCCGGGCTTTGATCGTTGGATTTCATGCGAAAGGCGTAGGTTGAGCGGCGGCACTGGCGGCGAGTTCCTTTACTTTTCGCAGATCGATTTTGCCGGTGCCGAGCATGGGCAGTTTCTCGGCATGGACAAACTGATCCCGTTTGGGTTTCCAAAGATTGGGCAGGTCTGCATTGGCGAACTGTTGGAGCACGGCTTCCAGATTGGAATCGTCTATCGTGTAAAGGACCATGAGCCGCTCGCCTTTCTTGGGATCAGGCAGGCCCGTGACGGCAAAAATGGGTGCGGTGGCCTCGGCCAGTTCATGCAGTTTTTCCTCGACCTTGATATGCGGCACCATCTCGCCGCCAATCTTGCTGAAGCGACTGAGGCGGTCGGTGATGGTCACGAAGCCGTCCTCATCCATGGCGGCGATGTCGCCGGTGGAATACCAGCCGTCCCTGAGCACGTCTGCCGTTTTGGCGGCGTTATTGAGGTAACCCTGCATGACGTTGGGGCCCTTCAGGAGCATCATGCCGGACTCCCCCGGTGCCTTCTCCGCGCCGGAATCCAGGTCAACAATGCGTGCTGCCATGCCGGGCAGTGGATGGCCGATGGTGCCGCGTTTGCCGCCGATTTGATGGAAACCGCTGGCCCGGAAGTCGGCGGCGTTCACCGTCACCGCAGGCGAGCATTCGGTGCAGCCGTAGGCCTCCATGGGACGCAAACCGAACTTGGCTTCAAAGGCGGCGGCAAGGCGCTCGGGCAGTTTCTCCGCCCCGACCATGGCAAAGCGCACGCTGCCGAATTGCGCCGGCTCGCAGCCGCGCATGTAGAGCTGCAGGAAGGTGGGCGTGGCGAGAACGAACGTCACCTCGTGCTGATGGATGAGCTGGCCAACGATCTTGGCATCGGTCGGATTGAAATGATACGCGACTCCGATGCCAAGGACCGCCATGGGTGCGAGGGTTCCGGTGAATCCAAAGGAATGAAAGAAAGGCAGCACGCCGATGAATCGGTCGCCTTTCCCGTAGTTGAACACCTGGTCCATCTGCTCGATATTTGACCGCACGTTGTAATGGGAGAGCATGACGCCTTTCGGCTCGCCGGTGCTGCCGCTGGAGAAGATCACGGTCGCCAGATCATCCATCCCGGTCTTGCGCTTCGCACCCAGAAATCTT
>CALQSQ010000171.1 GCA_943333275.1 Akkermansia muciniphila | reverse complement strand
TGAAAAGGGAAATGCCACGAAATTTTCGCCCCGTCTTCCCGTTTTCCCGGATGGTCATGGCGGGATGTTTTCCATGGTCGCTGTGAACTCCGTGACCTGCCCCCCGGACGTGAAACTGAGCACCCCACCGTGTCCGGCGACAATCCATTGGGCGATGCAAAGTCCCAGACCGCATCCTTCGGTTTGGTCGGATTGGGCGGTTGAACCCCGGTAGAATCGCTGGAAAACCCTGTGGTGATCCTCCGCCGGGATGCCGGGTCCTGTATTGGTGACGGAGAGTTTGGAACAATGGCCTGATTGCTCCAGACTGAGAATGATTTTTCCGCCAGGTCGGTTGTATTTCACGGCATTGTCGCAGAGGATGACCAGTAATTGCCGCAGCCGATGCCGGTCACCATGCCACACCACCGGATCATTTTTTCCCATGCGCACGTCCAGATGCAGGGCGGCTCCAAGTGCGGAAGTATCCTCGAGCGCCCCGGCCAGCAGGGGCTGCATGGGCACCTCCTCCCGAGCCAGGGGAATGAGATTGGAGTCAGCCTTGGCGAGAAATGTCAGGCCATCCACGATCTGAGCGAGGCGATCCATCTCATCCAGTAATCGTTCAAAATGCACCCGGTCCGTTTCACTGCGTTCGGGATCGTCCCCTAGGCGTTCGAATTCGGCCCTCAGAATGCTCAGGGGCGTCTTGAGTTCATGCGACGCATAGAGGGTAAACTGACGCACGCGTTGAAAGGAGGCGTCAAGGCGGGCGGTCATGCCATTGAAGACTGCGGTCAGTCGCTCGAATTCCTCGCCGCTGCCAGGCATTGCGATTTGTTCGGAAAGGTTGCCCTCATGGATGCGCCCGGCTGCTTCCGCTAATATTTCCGCCGGGCGCAGGGCGCGTCGTGCCAGCCACCAGCCGACCATGGTGAGCAGCGCCACGCAGATGGCCGCCGCGGCGGCAATTTCGATGACACGTTGCACGGGCGGCTCGTTTTCGGACGGCTCTATCGCCAGCTCGTAATAGGCGACCCCGCCAATCAGAACCAGTCCCGCCACCATGACCGCACTGAAGCTCCAGGCGAGTCTCGTTGCGACCGGGAGGCTCTTCACACTCCGCCCTCCTTCAGCACATAGCCTGCACCCCGCACCGTATGGAGCAGTTTAACCTCGGCACCAACATCGAGCTTTACCCGCAGACGACGGATGAAAACATCCACCAAATTGGACCCCTGATCGAATTGATATTCCCAGACCTCCTGAAGCAATAATCGTCTCCCGCAGATCAGGCCGGCATGGCGCAGCAGCACCTCCAGCAGCAACGTTTCCTTGCTTGATAAATGCAGCAGCTCACCGCCACGGCGCGCCTCCCTCCGCTGCAGGTCCAGCGTCAAATCCGCCAATCGCAACACTTGCGGGCTGGCCATCTGCGGCATCTGCATCGCACGGCGGCCCAGCGATTTGAGGCGGGCAATCAGTTCCTTGACGGCAAATGGCTTCGCCAGATAATCATCCGCCCCCGCCTCAATGCCCGACACACGTTCGTCTACGGATCCAAGGGCGGAGACCATCAGAATGGGCAGCGTGTGACCCCGTTCCCGCAGCTTGCGCGTGATGGCGATTCCATCCAGCCCCGGCAGCATGATGTCCAGCACCGCCGCGTCGAATTCGCCCGCCTGCAATTTCAGCAATGCCTCATCGCCCCGGGAGCAAATTTCCGCCGCCAGACCATGCTCACGCAGCCCTTCCAGCAGGAGGGCGGCCATTTTCATTTCGTCTTCGACAATGAGGACTCGCATGACTTTATTGGTTGGGTCGCAACAGAACGCACGCTATGCCGCGGCCGCTGCAAATGGAAACCGAAATTCCGCCGCCTCCGATCCGAAGTTTCCAAGTGACAATGATTTCATTTTTCCGTGCAAGGCCATCCGTCTACCGTAAGTTATAAAAACGGGGTGCGCACTCCGCTTATTTATGACCGCTGTTCATTTTCGTAATTTCCGGTTCCCTTTTTCTGCCTGCTTTGCTGCCGGTTGCATCGTGACGATGACCGTTTCGTGCTCCAGCTATCAGGCCAAACCTCTCAGCGTTGAATCCGGCATGGCGGCATTCTCCGGCCGCACGCTCTCATCAGCCATGCAGGCCGCAGGGGAGAAAGTGCCTGGGAAATGGAATTTTGCCGCGCTGGCCACCGCTTCCAATCAAATGCACGGAGAGGTGCGGCTTGCCAGGGCGCAGGCCGAGACGGCCAAGGCTGCGCTGCAAACTGCCGGCGCCCGGCCGAATCCAACCTTCGGCTTCGCTCCGGAGCGGGCCATTCCCGGCGGCGGATCACCATGGATCATGGGCTTCACACTGGATGTTCCCATTGAAACCGGCGGAAAACGCAACGCCCGCCTGGCAAAGGCAGTGGCCGATGCGCAGACTGCCGCCCTGCATGTGACAGAGGTGATCTGGGCGAACCGGTCAAAGCTGCGCAAGGCATGGATTGATTTGCATGGTGCGCAGCGCCGCATGGCGGTATTGGAGAAACAACTGGCGGTGCAGGACGAGACTGTCAAATTTCTCGATGCCCAGGTGAAGGCCGGCGAAATGTCGCGTCCGGTCCTGCTGCAATCGCGATTGCTTGTCAGTCAGACGAAATTGCTGGCTGCCAATGCCAGGAAGCAGGCGGCGGAAGCCCGGGCGGATGTGGCTGTGGAGATTGGCGTGCCCCAGTCTGCCCTTGAAAATGTGGTGTTCGATTTCAACAAACTGGCGAATCTCCCCTCCCTGCCCAGCGCCAGAATTCTGCGTCAGGCGGCAGCCACCCAACGCCCGGATGTGCTGTCGGCTGTGGCTGAGTATGCCGCAGCAGAAGCCGTCCTGCGGATGGAAATCGCGAAACAATATCCCGATGTTCATTTGGGCCCCGGCTATCAATTTGATCAAGGCATTAACAAATGGGCGCTGGGTATAAACCTCACGCTGCCGATTTTTGACAAAAACAAGGGTCCAATCGCAGAAGCGGAGGCCAGGCGCGCGGAAGCCGCTGTCAAAGTTGAATCAGCGCAGGTCAAAGCCATGGGGGAGGTGGATCGCGCACTGGTGAGTTATCATGCCTGTGTGCAACGACAGCAAACAGCCGACGCGCTGGTGGCTGAGCAGAGGAAGCAACTCGAATCCGTTGAAGCCATGGTCAGGGCGGGTGAAGGCGATCGCCTTTCCGCCTTGAGCTCCCAGGTCGAGTTGTCCGCTGCGGAGTTGGGACGACTGGAGGCCGAGATCGAGACCCAGCAAGCTCTCGGAGCTGTCGAGGATGCGGCCCAGCGTCCTTTGTAAAAATTTACGATCCGTTCTCATGAAAATTCTCCATACCTTTTTACTCCTGCTTGTGGGTGCCGCCGGCGGTTGGATTGCCCGGCAGATGGCTCCGGCGGTCTTTGAGTTTGGCAGCGATGATCATGAAAAAACCGAGGAGGCAGCCAAAGAGGAGTCACATGAGCCCGGCATGGTGGAAATGGATGAAGAAACTCAGGGCAGACTTGGATTGGAGATCAAAGAAATTGCCGCCGCTGCAATGACGCCACGCGTGGCAGCCTGGGGCCGGGTTCTCGACCCCACGGCCTTGCTGACGCTGGATGGCGAACTCACCCAGGCTCGCATCGCTGTGGAGAATTCCCAATTGGCGGCCGCCCGCGCCGAGGAACTTTTCAAGGGCGGTGAAAACGTCCCCAAAAAAACCGTCGAAGCCGCGCAGGCTCAATTTCGCCTGGATAGTGCCAGGCTGCTGGCTCTGGATCGATCCTGGCAACGGGAATGGGCTCCGTTGCTGAAAGATGAGAAGGATTTGCCCGGCTTCATGAGCGCCCTGGTGGCGGGAAAAATTTCCCTCGTGCGCATGGAAGTGGCTTCAGGCGATCCCATGGACGCCATGCCATTGGCAGCGGAACTCCTCATTTCAGCCAATGCCAAACCTGCAAAGGTTACCGCGCTGGCTCCCGCAGCGGACGTGGATCCGCGCAGTCAAGCGCCGGCCTTTGTGGTGCGTTGTGAGGATTCGCTGCGTCCCGGACAATCGATCAGTGGTTGGTTCGAGACTGCTGCCAAGGCTATCCCGGGCGTGCTGCTGCCCCGCAGCTCGGTGATCCGTCACGGACCGCAGGCGTGGGTGTATTTGCAGGAGAAGGACACTGAATTCAGGCGTGTGGCCGTCCCCACGGCAAATCCAATGGCAGAGGGTTGGTTCGTGGCGGATGAGGCAATCAAGGCAGGCGACAAAATCGTGGTGACCGGAGCCCAGGCCATTTTATCAACTGAGGTGGGCGCCCCGGAGGAATAATCCGCCATGCTCTCCCGTCTGGTTCAACTCTCCCTACGCCATCGTGGCGTGGTGCTGATTCTCACATTAGGTTTGCTGCTTTTTGGAAGCTATTCCGCGCGTCATGTGAAACTGGATGTGTTCCCCGAGTTCGTGCAGCCGCAGGTGGACATCCAAGCCGAAGCCCCCGGTCTGTCCCCTGAGCAGGTGGAGAAACTCGTCACCACCCCCATCGAAAATTCCATCAATGGCGTGGGATCGCTGTCCTCGGTGCGCAGCGAATCCATCCAGGGCTTGAGCGTGATTACTGCAGTTTTCAAAGAAGGGACGGATGTCTTTCTGGCACGGCAAATGTTGACCGAGCGCCTGTCTGAACTCGCGGGAAAGCTGCCCGCAGGTGTCAAGGCACCCAGCATGTCCGCCCTCACCTCATCCACCATGGATCTGCTGAAAATCGGCCTGCGGTCCAACAAACGCACGCCCATGGAACTTCGCACGTTCGCCGACTGGACGCTGCGTCCACGCCTCCTCAGCGTGCCGGGCGTGGCCCGCGTTACCGTTTATGGCGGTGAGGTGAAATCCATCCAGATTCAGGTGGATCCCGCCAAACTAGCCGCTCATGGTGTGGCGATCAGTGATGTCGCGGCCGCGGCGAAATCAGCCACAGGGGTGCTGGGAGCGGGTTTCATTGAAACCAGCGCCCAGCGAATCCTGATCGAAACGCAAAGTCCAACGCCCACAGCCGAATCCATCGGCCAGACCATCCTTGCGCCGACAGGAAATGATTCCGGGGTGCTGAGGATTCGCGATGTCGCCACGGTGACCGCCGCGGCAGAACCAAAGTTTGGAGATGCGCTCGTGATGGGTGAACCAGGCGTGCTTTTGGCCATGGCGGGGCAGTATCAAGCCAACACCCTGGAAGTCACCGAAGCCGTAGAGGCGGCGCTGGAGGATCTGAAGCAGCTATTGGAATCGGAGGAAATTTCCATGACCTCCGGGCTGCATCGCCCGGCAAATTTCATTACGACGGCCCTGGAGAACGTCCGTCATTCCCTGCTGATTGGTGGACTGCTGGTGGCCGTCGTCCTGTTTCTTTTTCTCTTCGACTGGCGCACGGCCTTGATTTCTTTCCTGTCCATTCCGCTGTCACTCTTATCTGCAGTAATGGTGCTGCAGGCATTCGGGGTGACGATCGATACAATGACCCTCGGTGGTTTTGCCGTGGCCATCGGCGTGGTGGTGGACGATGCCATCATCGATGTGGAAAACATCCTCCGCCGATTGCGGGAGAATGCCGCCAGTGAAAAACCCAGGTTCATTTTCGCGGTGATCGTGGAGGCATCGCTGGAGGTCAGGAGCGCCGTGGTCTACGCCACCTTCATCGTGGCGCTGGTGTTTGTTCCGGTCCTGATGATGTCCGGCATCCAGGGCCGATTTTTCGCTCCGCTGGGCGTGGCGTTCATCCTCGCCACGCAGGCCTCCCTCGCGGTGGCCATTTTCGTCACTCCCGCCTTGTGCCACCTGCTACTGGCCAAAGCCAGGCCACGCGCAGAGGTCGCATGGTTGCGTCCGCTGCACAGCCTGCAACGCCGGGCTCTGGACCTTCTTGCAAAGGCGCCCGGTGCGGCTGTTTCCGTGAGTCTGGTTCTGCTGTTAGGAGCGCTTTCGCTCGTGCCTTATTTCAAACACGAACTCCTGCCGGAATTTCGTGAAGGCCATTTTGTCGTCGCCATTTCCATGACGCCAGGAACCTCAATGGAGGAAATGAAGCGGCTCGGGGAGAAGATTTCCAAGGACATCCTTTCCGATGAACGCATCGCCACCGTGGAGCAGCAATTCGGCCGGGCCGAAGCCGGGGAGGACACCTGGGGCCCGCATCGCAGTGAAATGCACATCGAACTGAAGCCGCTGTCCGGCAAGGAACAGGCCGCCGTGCAGGATTCGCTCCGTGAAACATTGGCAAAATACCCGGGCGTTTCATCCGAGGTGATGTCGTTCCTAGGCGATCGCATCGGTGAGACAATTTCCGGAGAAACCGCCCAGGTTGTTGTCAGTGTTTACGGCGAAGATTTGGCAGCGCTTGATCAGTCAGCACAGGCTGTCGCCGCCCTATTGAAGTCCGTCCCGGGTCATGCGGATGTGCAGGTGAAGGCCGCTGGCGGGGCACCAAAATTCGTCGTCCGACTGCGCCCCGAGAAACTCGCCCAGCATCAATTCAATCCGATGGAGGTGCTGGAAGCCGTGGAAACGGCCTATCAAGGTCAGGACGTGAGTCAGATCTACGAGGGGGCCAGGGTTTTCAATCTGACGGTCATCCTCCAGCCACAGCATCGGCAGGATCCCGAGTCCATCCGGCAATTGCTGGTGGCCAATGCCGGAGGATCGCGTTTGCCGTTGCATGAGCTGGCCCACATCACGCTGGAGCCCGGGCGCGACACCATCCAGCACGACGGTGCCCGTCGGAGGCAGGTGGTGACATGCAACACGGATGGTCGGGAAGTCCGGGCGTTTGTGGCGGAGGCAAAATCCAAGTTCGCTCAAAACATCCATTTCCCCTCTGGCCAATACGTCGTCTGGACCGGTGCCGCCGAGGAGGAAGCCGCCGCGTCACGTGAACTGATCATCCATTGGCTGTTGAGCTTTGGAGCCATCGTTCTTTTGCTTAGTTTCGTTTTCAAGGAATGGCGTCACTGGGTCCTCGTGCTGAGCAACCTGCCGTTCGGCCTCGTCGGGGGCATCGCAGCCGTGGCCTTGAGTGGAGGGGTGCTCAGCATTGGTTCCCTGGTCGGCTTCGTAACATTGTTTGGGGTCACAGCCCGAAACGCCATCATGCTGATCAGCCACTACGAGCACCTGGTTCACGTGGAGGGACAATCCTGGGGGCTGGAAACCGCTCTGCGCGGTGCCAGCGAGCGACTGGTGCCCATCCTGATGACCGCACTGGTGACGGGTCTTGGTTTGCTCCCCCTGGCGTTGGGCAGCGGTGAACCCGGCCGGGAAATCGAAGGTCCCATGGCTATCGTGATCCTCGGCGGTTTAGTTACGAGCACTGCTCTGAACCTTCTGGTGCTTCCTGTGCTGGCCCTGAAATGGCTGCGACCTCAGGGCGCAATTTTGGCACAGCCTAGGTCGGCGGAGGTGTTTCCCTCTCGCTGACTTGATGCGATAGAAAAGCCTGCATCATTTCCTCGGACGGGCTGCGGTTGTCCTCGTCCTCCACGATTTTCACCAGGGTGTAGATGAGTCGCGAGGAATCCCTGGTTAATGGTAGCAGCGAATCGTGCTGCTCAAAACTGCCGGGCTGTTGAGCGATGCAGAAATCAATGTAGCGGATGCATTCCTCCATTTGCGGAAGGGTCCGGCTGTAGTGCCCCCGTTTCAGGGGTGGTTGCTTTTCATCCTTGTGCAGGATGTAATCCTCAAACAATCCCTGCGCCAGATCGCCATCGCCTGAATAGACAATGTTGATGCCGAGGTCGCGGACGAAGATTTTGAGGTGCAGGGGCGGGAGCATGTAGAACGGAGAATAGACTGGCGGCAGGTTTGTCGCCATGTTCATGATGTCGCATCTCTCGGAGGATGCAATGATCCAGGTCGTGCGACCACGAGGTCCCATTCTTAAAGCATACGGGGAAGGGTGTGTTGACGGAAGCGTTGGGAACAGTCAGCCTGCGGGATGATTCGATTTCTCCGCCTCTCATTGTTGATCCTCGCCGCCGATTTCACCCGCGCGCAGGATGCCTCTCTCAATGCCGCCAGCCTCTGGAATGTCCCGCAACTTCTGACTCCGATGCCGGCGCTGACGGTTGGTGCCACCGAGGGCCTTACGCAGGAAATCTGGTATGCGGGGGAGCCTTTGGCGGGTAAGCCGACGCGCATTTTCGCTTACCTCGGCAAGCCCGCGGGCGATACGCAGACACCGCGTCCGGCCGTGCTGCTGGTGCATGGGGGTGGTGGCAGGGCGTT
>CALQSQ010000170.1 GCA_943333275.1 Akkermansia muciniphila | reverse complement strand
CGCGATTCCCTTGGCTGCACCGCCCAGCCATTTGCCATTGGCATGGTCCACCAGCGCCTTCGCCGTGGCGACTTTCCCCAGCGCATCCTTTGCGGCTCTCGCCTCCGTCGTGACTTTGGCGACGGCGGCGCGGGCCTGCTGGAGCGCCGTTTTCCTTGCCTCGTCCACGGCAGGCAGTGCTTTGGAAAGCCCGGCCTGCAGACCGGCAAGCATCGCTTCATACTGCGCCTGCAACTGCTGCCCCTCCGCGCTGAGCGCCGCGGGTTGCGTCGGCGGCGCGGCGATGGCGCTGATGCTTCCAAGGCTGAGCGAAATCCCGAGGCTGATACCGCAGGCGAGATGAGTGATGGAATGTTTCATGATGGTAATGCTGTAAATATTGTTGGTGACTTTGCCGTAGATTGCGGTGAGTCCGCGCGGCGTGTTGCTTTTTCTATCGTTGTCGCAAAGTGTTTGTGGGCTTGAGGACTTAGCCTTCCGCATTCGCAGGTTCAAAGCCCGGAAGCGCGCCCCAGATGTCGGCCATCAGCTCAAAGATTTCTGGTTCGGCCTGTTTGAGTTCCCCTGCGACGAACGGGTAGAAATCATTTGAGCCGAAGTAACACTCGGTCATTTCGGCGAAGAATTCCTTCTCGTCTGTCAGTCCATAGTGCTCGTGCTTTTGACCGGAGACGGTGAGGACCGATTGATACTTTCCACTGTTGCGGAATTTCTTCCACGCAGCGACCACGCCGGGTTCCTCAAAGCCGAGGATCTGGTCATGATACCCATGCGCCAGTTCATGCAGCACAACCCACGGTTGGCTGTGAATTCCCTGCGGTTCGAGGAAGTCCTCCACTGCCGGAATATGAACGCACTTTGCGAGCTGTTCACTGTAACCATTGCCCTTCAGCCATCCGGCATCCGGGTGATACTGCATCGGGATCAGCTTACCGTGGCTCTGATCCAACTGAATGCTGATCGTCCGGAGCTTCGCCAGGGACTTCTCCGGCACCACCACCGTGATGGCGACCAACCGCGATTCGAGAAGTTTCAATGCACGGGCACCCGCCGCCGCGTGTTCGCCTTTTAGCAGGCGATCATCCACGCGAACGGTCCAGCCTTCGATCGTGCGGGTCGTATGGGTGGTGGGCAGCGGCGGCGTCTCCACAGCTCCTGACGCTGGCACCGTCAGCGCCAGAAATGACAGGATGCAAACTAAAGCCACGTTTCGCACCGCTACTTCCCTCCCTTCAGCAGCTCGACCATCGCCTTGCCCATCGCTTCGCCGACGTCCATGTAAACCTCGGCCTTGCCGCCGTAGTGGGCGTTGCCGCTGCCGCCCTGTGCCATGGGGTTGGTGTAAATGGTCGTGACGTTACCTTTGAACTCGGGGTATTTCCCGGCGGCACCATCCACGGCGAAATGCGCTTCGAGGATTTTGCCGCCGTTGCCGCCGCTGCCTTTTACGGATTCACCCATCGTGCCGAGCACGAACTTCGCGTTGGGGGCGTTGAATTCCGTCCGCACCGTTTTGATGAAACGGACGAGGTTTTCCTCGTATTTGGCCGCATGGGCGGGATTGCCCGCGTCCTTTTCACCCTGCCAGAAGAAGAATCCGGCGACTTCGGCGCCTTTGGCTCCAGGGTAGTGTTTCTCGAGATCTGCTAGGGCCTTTTTGGCGTCACCGATGTCGTCGTCCCACTGCTTGCCGGCATACCAGTCGATGGGCTTGCCGTTCTTATCCAGCCATGGCGGCGGCTCGGTGGCTTTGCCCTTTGCCGGGTCGGCTGGCCAGGAATCGGGCTTCTCCTTGTAGCCGGGATAGACCTTCCCATCCATGACATAGCGTTCGCTGCCCGGGGTGAGGAGATCCCAGCCGAGGCTGCGGTTGCCGATGCAGGCTTTGAGGATCATCACGGGCGCATCAATCGCATTTCCCAGCGGATGGCCGATCCCGTATTCCGGGCCGAGATTGCCGCCGGTGACCGTCATCCATTCATTCCGCATCGGGCCTTTGCCGGACATGTATTGCACAAAACGCACGTCCTTCCGCTCGACCCATGCGCCCGCGTCGTCCACGAGGTAGGGATACTTCTTCTTTTCCTTCACCGCGAATTCCAGCGAACCGTCGCCGCCTTTCACCTTGCCGAGGCCCACCATGTTCGACTGGCCGAGCAGGATGAAAACCTGGACAGGCTTGGTCATGTCGGCGGGTTTGGAGTCGTGGCGCTTGATTTCGAGCGCTGCGATCTGCGCGGAGGCTGCGGTGCCGAGCGCGGTGGTGATGGCGATGCAGGAAAGCGCGAACGCTTTGCGGGTGATGCGGTGTTGGTTCATGATTCGTGATTGATTTGGAAAGACGACGCTTTGAATGGAAGCGCTCATCTTGCAGACTGCCGCTGATTCCCAGCGGAGCAAAACAAATTTCTATTGACGTCCTCTCCATTATTTGGAGATGTTTTCCGAATGGCACATTTACGTCGTCTCACCGTTTCCGAACAAACCGCCTCGCACCTGCGAACCGAGCTGGAGCAGGGACTCCGGTCGGGAGTCATGCCCGGGGTGAAACAACTGGCCAAGGAACTCGGAGTGGATCCCAAGACTGTCGATGCGGCCCTGCGGCAACTCCAGCACGAGGGGTTGCTAAAGGGACAGGGACAGGGCCGGAGATGGCGCATCGTCCCGCCCGATGGACAAACGGCGAGGCCCATGCGGATCGCCATTTTGGAATACGATCCGCCTGCACGAACCGAGGCTGTCACGGTCGAACTGCACCACCTCCTTCTGGCCGCAGGCCACTCCGCATTTTTCACGGAACAGACCCTCGTAGACCTCGAAATGGACGCGGCTCGCGTCCGCCGTTTAGTCCGCAAAACCAAGACGGACGCATGGATCATCGGTGCCGGCTCGCGCGAAGTGCTCGAGTGGTTCAGCGCACAACCGTTGCCGGCGTTTGCGATTTTCGGACGCCGGGAGGGACTACCCATCGCCGCCACGGGACCGGACATCTGCTCGACCAGCGTCGAAGTCACTCGTCATTTGCTGAAACTAGGGCACCGTCGGATCGTCATCCTGTGCCGCCGCGACCGGCGCAAACCCGGCCCCGGGAAAACCGAACAGGCCGTTCTGGATGAACTCGCTGCGCACGGCGTTCCGACCAGCGACTATAATTTACCGGACTGGGAGGAATCGCCCGGGGGCCTGCAAAAACTGCTGAATTCGCTGTTCCGCATCACTCCGCCGACCGCGATGATACTTGATGAAGCACCGCTCTTTGCCGCAGTGCAGCAGTTTCTCGCCAACCGCGGCATCCCCGTCCCGCAACAGGTCTCACTGCTCTGCACCACGAACGACCCGACGTTTGCCTGGTGCACGCCGTCCATCTCCCACATCCGATGGGACACCGGCCCGGTCATCCGCCGCGTCGTGCAATGGGCAGCAAACGTTAGCCGAGGAAAAACCGACCTGCGCCAGACGCTCACCCCGGCGGAGTTTGTCCTAGGCGGCACGACAGGCCCGTGTGCCGGATCGTAGGGAACTATTGGTCTGTCCCTCAGTGCGCTCAGCGCGTTTATCTGGTCGTTGATTTACTTTATAGCCTTTGCCAGTTGCCTGATATGGTCAGGTGTTGTGCCGCAGCATCCGCCGATGATCTTTGCAGGCCAGTGAGAGGCCTGTTCGCAATAGACACTGGCGTTTTCAGAATCCGTGTTGACTCAGCCGACGTTTTCATCCGCGTAGCCGATGTTGCCATAAGCAATTAACGGGAAATCCTCGCTGCAGGCGGTGCGTAATTCCACCAGCGGCATGGCCAAACAGGTAGTCGGTCCGCAGTTGACGCCGATTGCTAAAATGCCAAGCGGGAGCAACTGACCCGCCGCTTCGGTGAGCGTTTCGCCCGAAAGGATTTGCCCCCGCGATCACAAACAAAGCTGACAATGGCGGGTGTGCCCGTGTTCGCCGAAAGTTCTGCAATGACCATCGCTTTACGCAGCGTGTTGATGGTCTCGATGAGAATGAAATCCACGCCGCTTTCAATAAGGTGCTCAATCCGCTCGGAGTTCGTCATCGGGTGGGACGAGGTCGGGACGGTAGCAGTCTTCGAGCGTGGAGATCGAGCCAGCCACGAAGCGCGGTTGATCCGCAGCCACATTGGCGATCGCGGCACGGGGGATGTCTACGGCGCGGCGGGTGAGTTCGAGGGCGCGATAAATGACAGAGCCAGCGTCGTGAGTGCAATGAATGACAGGGCAGAAGCTCTGTGTGTTTGTCTGTTCTTGTTTTTCATGGGGCTTGGTTCCGTTACGTGCGTTCCATGGGCTAAAATTGATGATGGTTATTGCTGCTCTGCCTTGCTCGTGTCCGGGTGTTCCTTGATGAGCGCTTCAGCCTCATTCAAGCGATGTTTCACGTCGCGGACTGTCGTTTCCTCGGCGGAAATGCCTTTGTTGTTCGTAATCTGCACGTCATTGGATTTCTCGACGAGGACTTTTGGCGTGCCTTTGGGCGCACTCTCAGCGAGCGGGCCAAACGTGTTGCCTCGAACCATAACCTGGGCCGCGTTGGTGATAGTAATTGCCGGGCCGACGGGCCAGTTCCACCCAAAGACACTCGGAGTGGTGCCGAAGTCGGCAAACGAGTTGCCTTCAATCAGGATGTTCGTGCTATCGTGCGAGATATTTTCTGGCGCCTCGCTCACGATGGGTTTGGTGCCGGGAACTCCCGAAATGGGTGACGCGCCGATGACAATGTTGGGGTGATTGTTATCGGTGAAAGTGCAGTCGCGCACGGTGAAGTTGCGAATGGACGATCCTTCCTCGAAATACCATTCGGGCGCGGCGGAAATCGCGGGCTGGAAGCTGTTGCTAAAGGTGCAGCGTTCAATCGTGCAATTGGCGGCTTTCAAGTTGAGGCACTTCGCGCGAAAGACCTGAAACTTGCTGTCACGGATGATGGTTTCCTGCCCCACCGTCGCCACGTTGATGAGCCTGTCTATGCCGTCAGTCATGGACTCGCGGCTGAAGTTCATGCCGACGCCCGCCCCGACGCGCTCGGTCACAACGTCCCGATCCAAAGCAATAACGAACGTTCCTCCGGGGTTGCTCGTGGCGGTTGTGATGATGGCGTCCGACCGCATTCTCTTGTGCTGCCAATCCCATAGTTCCACCCGGTCGCCCGCTCGGTAATCGCTGTTTTTGGCCTGCACGACCAGCGTCCGCTTGTCTCTTTGCTCAATGATGCGCGTGTAATTGGACAAAATATCAACGCCGTCGTCGTCTATTCTGGAAAAGTCACACTGATCGAGCAGAAGCTTTCCGCGCAGGCCGCTGATCTGCCCGCCGCCTGCGCAGGAATAAAGTCGATCTGAGCCGGGAGGCACGCCGATCACGAAACGCCGGAACGTTGTGGTGCCTTCCAGCCCATTGACGTAAAATCCCGCGTTGGCCCCGCCGCCCCAGTAGTTGATGTCCTCCAAAGTCGTGTCGCGCAGATTGCTGAGGATGAAAGCGTGGCTGCGACTCTCAGCGTAAATGAAAAACCTTTTGCCCGCCCAGTTTTCGATATTGGGCGGCCCTTGCAGCTTCCAGCGCCACGTGTGCTCACCGGTTTTTACCATTTCAGACGGGTTGGGCCAGTAGCGGTCGAGTTGATAGTAATTCTTCTCCGGGAATACGAAAGGATGCACCTGCGAGCCTTTGAACGTCGGATCGTTTGGCGCGGGATAGCCGGGGTCAATCGACACTTCGCACGTCATGTTTGGGATATCCACAGTCGTAATCGTGCCCTGCGTGTAGCCGAGAAGTTCGTGGTCAATGGAGATTTTCCTAACGGTTACGCTTTTGCTGTCAACGATGCGGAACACCGGCTCATCCAGATCGCCCGACACGATGGTCGTATCGCCTTCGCCTTGAAACGTCAGCCCGTCAGCCCCCGTGATGCAAATGGACTTTTCCTTTCCCAGCGCTGTTTTGTATCGGCCTGAAGGCAGCGAGACGACAGCACCCGCGCCCTGCTTCTGTGCCGCGACAATCGCTGCGTTGATAGCTGCCGTGTCGTCGGTCACGCCATCTCCTTTGGCACCAAAATCTTTAACGTTGATCGGTTTCATCTCGGCTGCCGACACGGGGAAGGATGCAATAGACAACAGGGCGAGCGCCACCATCGCGAGGGATGAAAAAGCAGAAAGTCGGAATGTGTGTCGGCTCTTGTTTTTCATTGGTCTTGGTTCCGTTGGGTGTGTCGCGCGGGGTGAAATTGATTACGTTTATTTCTGCACAGCCTTACTCGTGTCCGGGTGTTCCTTGATGAACGTTTCCGCCTCATTCAATCGGCGTTTCACGTCTTCAGCGTTTAACGCGTTGGTCAACTCGCGGTGCTCTCCACCATCCAGAATGTTGGGCGTCGCGCTCTTTTTGCCGGTGTAGATTTCATACATGTCAGCGACCGTAAAGTTGTCGTTGCGCAGGGTGTCCAGCGGGATGCCGTCGGCCTTCAAGTTGGCCAATGGATTGCGGCCCCACGCGTGCCGGTAATACACGGGCTCCGCCACGAGCGGGCTGGACAGCACGATGACACTGCGATCCTCCTGCTTGCTGCCGTTGTTGGTGCTTCGGGTGCCCCATGAGGCTTTCGCTCGTTGGAATTTACCGTCCTTCCCGGCAATGCCGAACCCGAGAATGGGGCCGTCATTGTAGGCGACTGCCTCGGAAGTATCGAGCTTCAGAATCATGGATCCACCTTCTACCTTCATCTCCGTGATCGTCGCTGGCAACCAGCGGAGGCCGGACGTTCCGTATTGCGTTGTCAGTGCCCAACTCGCGATGCGCTCGCCGACCGGAATCTTGATCTGCGGATGATACCAGGAACGGCGTTGATCGAAACTGCTGGCGTATCCCACGTTCTTGTCGCCGGCCTTCTGGAAGTCGAGGAAGGTCTGGTAGTGGACTTCACGAATGTAAACCCCTTCGTCCGTGAAGGACTGAAGGTAGTTGTCCAAGTCCTGCGGTTCCCCCTCGGTTTCCTGCGAGATGATGCCAAACGGCATTTCAGGGTCGGTGAACGCCGCGCGCCACGCCCCAATCATTTTGGCGAAGACCTGAGAATACAACTCGTGACCATTCGGCACCAACGCGTTGTTGTAGCCCTGATGCCAAATGGCGCCCTTGAGCTGGAAGCCGGCAATCGGCGCGAGCATGCTGGCGTAACAGTTGCCCGGGCGATTCATGTCCATGGCAGGTCCGGGGCGCAAATCGGTGGGCGCAGTGCGATCTGCCGGGATCTCCTTGCCTTGCTTCTTCATGTTGGCCGACCAGTCATTGAACTGCTTGATCCTTGCATCGAGATCTTTCTGCGGATCGAATTCAGCGACTTTCTTGTCCCAGTCGGACAGCGCGGCTTTGACCTCCGGCGTGTCGATGGTCTTCAGCAGATCCAGCGGCAGCCACGTCTCGATGCACGTGCCACCACGCGACGCATCAATCACTCCAATGGGGATTTGAGTCGCCATGTGAAGACGTCGCGCAAAGATGTAGCCGATGCCGGACATCTCTTTGACCGTTGCCGGGGAACAGACATCCCAATAGCCCTGCCGGTAGTGTTCTGAGAAAAAATCGTTCCACTGATACAGACGTGGAAAGGCCTTCTTGGAATCAGGGCCGTTCAACTGCGGGACAGTGAAGAGGCGGATGTTTTTGAAATTGGCCGAAGCGATTTCGAGTGAGCCGCCATCCAGCTTGTGGATCGGAAACTCCATGTTGCTCTGTCCGCCCAGCAACCAGACATCTCCGACAAGGATATCCTCCAGCTTGATCGTCTCGGCTTTGCCCTGGACCACCAACGCGTGCGGCTCCGAACTGGCTGGCAGGGCCGGCAGTTCGACTTTCCACGACCGGTCGGCGGCAGCAGTGCATGATTGCGTTTTATCGCCAAAGGTCACGCTCACGTTCTCACCGGGCTCCGCCCAGCCCCAGATCCGGATCGGCTTGTCGCGTTGCAGCACCATGCCGGACTGAAACAGATTGTGCAGGCACAACCCGGGTCCGATGGCAGGCACATCAATGCGGTCCGTGCCCGGCTCCAATTTCTCTTCGGCCCCAGCCTGCGAGATGCCCGCAAGAGTGACAATTCCAGCGACCAGTGCGACGAGTATTTTTGTTTTCATTGTGTGATGTTTCAACCTGGATAATGCAATAGAGGAGCGAGAGTGAAGCCCAGCGTGTTCAGAGCAGGGGGTTGACGGGTATGGGACAATCACCGTAATGGTGAACCTTCCAATTGAATATTCTGACAAGCCCGTGACACCTTTTGGCGGCATGGCGCTG
>CALQSQ010000169.1 GCA_943333275.1 Akkermansia muciniphila | reverse complement strand
TCGGCTACACGCCTCCCAAACCCCGGTTCTATGACAACGTTCTCGTCAATATCCACGGCCAGTCGTCGCAGGGCTTTCCCAAGAAAAGCCACGACCTTAGTTTTTCCAAGGACAACAAGTTTCTCTGGAAGGACGGCACTCCAAGCACGGCAGGCGTCAATTTGCTTGGTAATTTCGCGGACAAATCCAAGGTCCGCAATGACACCGTCTGGTGGGTCTGGGAAAAATCCGGCCACATCGCTTCGCACTACAGCACCCATATCCGGGTCCAGCGCAACAATGCCTTCCGCGGGACCTACGATCTGGTCGAAAACGGCAATTCAACCTGGTTGAAACGCCTGAATCTCGACAACGAAGGCGCACTCTACAAGGTCTACGACGATCTGAGCAACGCGAACAATTCAGAAAAGAAAAACCCTGACAATGCCGACAACTCCGACCTGACCGCCCTCATCAACGGACTGAACCCGGGGCTCGGGCTCACCGCGCGCCTCAAGTACCTCTACGACAATGTCAATGTCGCCGCACTCATCAACGACCTGGCCACCCACTCGCTGATCCTCAACCGGGATTTCGGCCACAAAAATTATTACATGTATCGCGACACGCACGGGACGCAGGAATGGAGCATTCTTCCCTGGGACCAGGACCTGAGCCTTGGGCATACCTGGACGGGCGCGCAAAACTATTTCGACGATGATATCCACAGCCAGGCGGCGCTCCAGATTGGTGTTCAGAACCGGCTCATCGAACTGGCTTACGCCACCCCGGAACTCAACCAAATGTTCGTCAGACGTCTGCGCACGCTCGCGGATCAATTCCTGATCTCCTCCACGGAGACGAACGGCCCCATCGCCCAGCACATCAACGCGCTGATGAACAAAATCGATCCCAATTTGAACAATACTGCCAGCGGAACCGATGACGCGGATCTCGAGGCGCGCGCCTGGGGCTACTGGCTGGATGGATATGCAGGCGGAAACATTGCCTACACCGGACCGGACATGGCTGTCCAAACGGCGCGGAAGAACGCGGAGCGCATTACCATCGCCAACCCCATTCCTCCCTATCCGGGCGGCCCGCCCTACGATGATGGCACCGCCACCACCTTCCCCTTCCTGATCGGTCGCCGTGATTTCTTCTACAGCGCAGTCCCGCCCACCAGTGGGGCCATGGTCTTCCCAACTGCTCAGCCGCTCAATCCCAACCTCATCATCGAGCAGGTGAACCAAACCCCCACGACCGGCAACTACCAGGACCAGGAATATTTCGTCCTGCGCAATCCCAACAACTATGCCGTGGACATTTCCGGCTGGACCATCGGTGGCGATATTTCCATGACATTCCAGGGCGGCACCGTCATTCCCGCGCAGGGTGCCGCGACCACGCAGGCGACCAATGCCACCTACGTCAATCAACTCGTGGTGGCGAACAATCCGGCTGGATTCAGAACCCGCTCCACTTCCCCCACCAAGGAACAATACCGCCAGGTCGCAGGTCCCTACGACCACCAACTCTCCGCGCGTGGCGGCACCATCAATCTGAATCGTCCCAACGATCCCTTGAATCCCGCGGCTGGATTCACCCAGGTGAAATCGCTGACGTTCACCGGCACCCCGACCACACATCAGCAGTATCTGCGCATCACCGAATTGAATTTCCGTCCGGCTCCCGCCACGTCGGCTGAGCTTGCGCAGGTGCCGGGACTGACGGCGGGAAATTTTGAATTTGTGGAACTCCAAAATACAGGTCCCGCCGTGTTGGATCTGGGGGGTGCCTATTTCGAGGAGGGCATCAATTTCACGTTTCCCAAACCCTTCCTCCTCAATCCCAATCAGCGCTGCCTGATCGTCTCCAACCTGCAGGCGTTCCAGGTTCGCTACGGCAACAGCCTCCTCGTGGCAGGAGAATTTTCGGATTCGTTGGACAACGGAGGGGAAACTCTGCGGCTGCTGGATCCGCTGGGTGAGGAAATATTAAGCTTCTACTATGACGATGACTGGTATCCGGTCCCCGCCGGCCAATACCGGACCTTCATCATCCGCCAACCCCTTCCGACCTACACAGACTACGGAATGCATGCCAGCTGGCAGCTCAGCGACCAGCAAAATGGCAGCCCCGCCGACGGTGACACCGCCGTCTCCGTTGTCTACGAAGGATGGCGCTACGATTACTTCAGCGATGCCCAACTCCCCACCCTACTGAACCCCAACCTCGCTGCCGCCCCGCTCCAGGACCCCGATCAGGATGGCTGCAACAATCTTGAGGAATATGCGTTCGGAAGCAATCCCACCCTGACCAGTTCAAAGGTGGAGGTCACTCCCGGCCTGATCACCATTGGCCCGGACAAATTCCTCACGCTCACCTTCAAGCGCCCCGTCAATGCCATTGACCTCAACTATTTCGTTGAGTGCAGCGACTCGCTGTCGGGAGACAGTTGGTATCTGGATGCCCTGCCAGTGGATGCCCCCGTCAGTCTGGGCAACGGCCTGGAACAGGTCACGTACCGGGACACCATCAAGGTGACTGATGGCCCACGGCGTTTCATGCGTGCCACCGCCGTCAAGCAGTAGCCAGTGCCGGCCTCACTCGCCGGGCGTATCCGTCACCTCCAGATAGAGGCGTTCCAGCGTCGTCCGGGAGTTCCCGGCATGCAGAACCCGGGCCCGTCCATCCTGGGCCACGATGTCACGCAGCCGTTGTAACAACTCAGGTGGCGCTCCCTGCAGGAGAATTTCCTGCTGATCCTGCCGGGCGATGAGTTCGTCCAGCGGACCTTCGCGCACCATGCGCCCCCGGCTCATGATGCCAATGCGGTCGCAGACTTCCTGAACTTGTTCGAGCAGGTGACTGGTGAGGACGATGGTGATGCCGCGGCTTTTTAATTCAAGAATCAGGTCGCGAATGGTCCGGCTTCCGGATGGGTCCACGCCGGCGGTGGGCTCGTCCAGCACGACGAGCTTCGGCGCCTGCACCAGCGCCTGCGCCAGTCCGATCCGCTGCAGCATGCCCTTCGAATAACCACCCACCGCCCGGTCAGCCGCATGATCCAGTTTCACCAGCTTGAGCAAATCAGCCGTGCGATCCGCCAGCGCCGATCCCACCAGGCCGCAGAGTTTGCCATAGAAATGCATCGTCTCCCGGGCGGTGAGGTGCTTGTAGAAATAGGGATTCTCCGGCAGATACCCAACCGTATCCCGGCAGCCGATTTTCGCACTGTCCTCGCCAAAGATTTCCGCGGTGCCGGAAGTGGGCTTGAGCAATCCGAGCAGGACTTTCAACGTGGTGCTCTTGCCGGAACCGTTCGGCCCGATCAAGCCATACACCTCCCCTTCGGCAATCGTCAGGGAAACGTCATCCACCGCCAGCACCTCGCGTTTCCGCAGGGTCGGCAATCGGAAGACTTTCACCAGGTGGGAAATCCGGACGGCGGGTAATGAATCCATAGCGGATCATGCAGGAAGTGCGATCCCGATTCAAGACGATCTTGACAAATCTGCGCACTCGCTCCAGTCTAACCCAGCTGAAACCCCCGGAATCAGCGTGCCACAGGTCAATAGCTCAATTGGTAGAGTAGTGGTCTCCAAAACCATTGGTTGTGGGTTCGAGTCCCTCTTGGCCTGCCATTTCCCCCTCACGCAGGGGGTGGCGGAAAATACCGCCTGCTACGGGATTTTCCTGGGCTCCAAATACTGCAGGAGCCTGCCGCAGCCTGACTTGAGGCTCCGCCAGTCGGATATTTCCAGTTCCAGCATCGCCACCGCGCAGGTCACAAGTCCCTGGATCGCCCGCTCGCCCACCAGCCAGTTTGCAAGGTTCTCCATTCCCGGATTGTGTCCGATGATGGCGAGGTGCCCGACGGAGTCGTTCGTTTCCTGCACCACTTCGATGAGTTCGGAAACGGAGGATTCGTAAATACGGCCTTCCTGGTGGACATAACGCTCCGGCTCCCCCATGCCCTCCAGCAGCAACTTGGCCGTGCGCAGTGTTCGCACTGCCGTGCTGCAGACAATCAGATCCGGCGACCACTTGAATTCCTCCGCCAGGTGCCGGCCCATGCGCGGTGCATCCTCGAGTCCACGCTCATTGAGAGTGCGGTGGAAGTCCCGCAACGATGGATCATCGTGACTGGATTTGGCATGACGGATCAAAGTCAGGTGCTTCATGACGCCACGTTTCCAAGAACCTGCGACCGCGCAAGGTTAATCGTTAGGCAGAATCCAACCATCGGTGAATTTCTCAATCATCACCTGCGGCACCTGGTTCTTGCGACCGCGACTCTCCGGAGTGAAGCGCAGGGATAGCACGGCATTGAAGGTCACATGCCCGTCCTCGTTGGCTCGGCGCAGCGGGAGAATCATGCTGATGGCGGTGGGACTATTGACCTCCACATAGCCGAAGCAGAACCCGTAGTCCTTGCCGGCATTGGCCGGATTGTAGAGCTTGAAACACACCCAGCGCTTTTTGTCCTCGTAGGGCTCGATGGGATAATCATCCGGCTGCATCACCACCCGGAAATCATGCGCCTCGGTCATTTCCTGGGCCATGAAATCATCCCACGGCACCTCGCTCCAATGCACCATGCTCTCCCAGTCGATCCGCAGATCATTGGTGTCCACCTTGGGGATTTCCAACGAGACAATCTGGGGATTTTTACCTCGGAGCGTCATGATCGGGCTGATAAAGTCGATGTCAGCCACCTGGATTTCCATGGGCTCCTCGAGTTTCTCCACCACATCATTGGGAGGTATCCGTTTGTAGAAATTTTTCATACGAGGCAGGGTCACCTCCGGATGCCTAACGTAGCGCGACATTTCCTCGATCGACGCTGAGGCAAAATATTTGACCAGCACGTCCCGGGCCACATAGAACGCCCGGGTGCCATCCACGCCGTCGTTGCGATCAACGCCCACAATGGATTCTTTCTTCCGAAAGACCTCCCGAATGCCCCACACGGCCAGTCCGAGCACGATGGGGATCAGGGCCAGCCAGCCGACAATCATCATTCTTCTCGACGCCGGGGGCTTGCTCTCGACAGGCCCCCAGAATGCGTCAACCTCCACATCATTCTCAATCAATTTCTGCGGGGAGAAATTGCGCCGCTTGTCATTGAGCCGGATGGCTCCCTTGTCGCGCTTGGATTCCTTCGGAGCGATCGGGGGCTCCACGAGGGAATCATCCTCCGGTTCCTGCGGAGGCTCCATCTCGGGACGCCGGTCTCCCACTGTTCGCGCCTTGCTGATGCGTTCGGACGGCAGTTGCACCGGCTGGCCGGTAAAGGAATCGTCCCCCCTGGCCTGCACGGGTTGCAGTTTCACGGGAGTCTGCGCGGAGATTTGCCCCGGCACCGGAGTCTGGCGTTTGGTCCGCCCACCGGAGCGGCCTTCCTCCAGTCGCACATCCTCCACCTGGCGGGCTTTCGGAATCACAGCCTTGGGAAGCTGGTGCGTGGGCACTTCGTGCTCCCGGTCGTCAAGTTGCGCAGGCAGTCCCAGTTCGGGGCGTGGGGAAATGAGATCGGATCCACATCCCTCGCACTTGAGCTTGAGTCCACTTGCGCGCTTGTCCACCCAGAGCGGGCGATTGCACAGCGGACAGCCAAAGGAAAGCATGCCTTTCTTCTCGAACTTGGCATGCTCATACGTAAGGCTGGCGGCCATGGCGGCGAGGCGGCGCTGCTCCTCCTCGGCTGATTTCTCCTTGGTGGGAGGAATGCTGGAGCGCTCGTCCAGAGTTGGGGAAGTCTCCGCCGACAGCAGGGGCTGGCTGTTGTGCAGGGGGAAATTTTTCCGGTTGTCCTCGTGAATCATTTCAGCATTCAGCTCCAACGGGAGTGTCTCCTGGACCTGGGTTTCCTCCGCCGGTTTGGTGGCACTCTTCGGCTTGCGCGCCTTGCGAGGCTCGCGCGGCGCTGGTTGGGGAGCAGGAAGATCCGGCATGAAGACCTGCGCCTCACAGTGCGGACAAGTCACCTCCTTCCCCGCCGTTTCGGCATCGAGCGTCAGGGCTGTGTGGCAGCTGGGGCAGGGGAATTCCTGTGATGAGGGCATGAAAATGGTGCGTATCCTGAGGGGAGAGACAGCGCAATCGGCGGCGGGGTTCAAGCTATTTTACGAAAGGTGGGCCGTCCAGTTTAATTCCCCAATTCTCGCCTGCTCATTACGTTGGGGAAATAACCTGATTTTCATGATGACAACCCCGCCCGCACGTTTCCCTTTGCGCATCTCCGCCATCGTTGGCGCCTCCTCATGCCTTCCGAAATCATTCTCGCCTCCACCTCGCCCCGCCGTCGCCAGCTCATGGCCGAGGCCGGTCTGATGTTCTCCGTGCAAACAGTGCCGGTCGACGAACACCACGATGAAGTCATGCCCCTCCATGAATTGACCCGCCAGAACGCCGCGCTCAAGGCCCGCAGCGTCGCTCACCTTCACCCCCATGCCATCGTCATCGGCGCGGACACCCTCGTCTCCATCGAAAATCGCGCCCTCGGCAAACCCGCGGACCTCAACGAAGCCCTGGCCATGCTCCGCAGCCTGTCGGGCCGCGCCCATGAAGTGGGCACCGCCGTCTGCCTGGTGCATGAGGCCAGCCGCCGTGCCGTGCAGTTCGAAGTCATCACGAAGGTCATCTTCCGCACCTTGTCGGACGCGGAAATTTCCCACTACCTCGCCCTCATCGACCCCCTCGACAAAGCCGGCGGTTACGCCGCGCAGGATCACGGCGAAATGATCATCGATCACATCGAGGGCTCGCTCTCCAATGTCGTCGGCCTCCCCATGGAACGGCTCACGCAGGAAATCGCCCTGTTCGAGCACGCACTCGCAGCCCGTTTACAATAACCCCCGCCCATACCTCACGCCCGCAGCAACTCCCGCAGCGCCGTGACGATCGTCGGCGCCGTCGGCCGGTGCGTCCCCCAGAGATTCGGATGATACGGAATCGGCGTGTCCTTCGAGTTCAGGCGCATCGGCGCCGCATCCAGCAGGTGGAATCCATCCGTGGAAATGCGGCTGATCACCTCCGCGCTCACTCCCCCCCATGGGAACGATTCCCCCACCACCAGCAGCCGACCCGTGCGCGCCACACTAGCCAGCACCGTGTCCGTATCCAGCGGCTTCACGCTGCGCAGATCCACCACCTCCACCTCATAGCCATCCAGCGCCAGCTCCTCTGCCGCGCGCAGGCATTCGTGCAGCATCGCACTGTAAGTCACCACCGTGGCATGCTTGCCGTTGCGGGCAATCCGCGCCTTGCCGATGGGAAGATTCTCCTCCGGAAGATCATCCGCCTTCAGATGGTAGTAGAGAAATTTATGCTCGCAGAAAATCACCGGGTCCGACAAATGCACCGCCTCCAGCAGCATCGAATACGCATCCCCCACCGTCGCGGGTGTCAGCACGATCAAGCCCGGGAAATGCGCATAAATGCTCTCCAGTGACTGGCTGTGAAACGGCCCGCTCCCCGAAGTCCCGCCGCTCGGCAGCCTCACCACCAGCGGACACGGCACCCCCGTGCGCCAGAAATGCGTCGCCGCCTGATTCACTATCTGATTGAACGCAATGCTCGAAAAGTCCGCAAACTGCATCTCCACAATCGGTTTCATCCCCTCGATCGCCGCACCCACCGCCATCCCCAGCATCGCATCCTCACTGATCGGAGCATCCATCACCCTGCCGGGAAATTCCTTCGCCAGATTCTTCGTCGCCTTAAACGCCCCGCCAAAATCCCCAATGTCCTGCCCGTAGAGAAACACATCCCCATTTTCCCTCAGCGCGCGACGTTGCGCCTCACGGATCGCCTCAAGGTAAGTGATGCTCATGCCATCCCTTCCATCAGCCAGGCCGATGCCAGCGGCTGCCATGTTTCACGCGCCGGGTCCGGCGTCGGTTCCTTCTGCACCTGCATCACCGCAGACTGCACCGCTTCGTACGTCTCCGCCTCCATCACCGCCAGTTCCTCCGGCGAAGCCAGACCACGCTCCACCATCTGCCCACGCGCCACCGCCAGGCAATCCTTCGCCCCACCCTTCACCGCCGCCGGCACATACGAAGCATCATCATGCTCCCCATGCCCACACAGCCGCAGCATCGATCCCACCACCATCTGCGGCCCGCCACCATTCCGCGCATCCTCCACCGCCTTTTTAAATACATTCAGACACGCCTCCAAGTCCTCCCCATCCACACTGTGCCCCGTGAATCCATACCCCACCGCCCGGTCCACCAAATCCCTGCACGCGAACTGATGCGACGTCGGCGTCGAGTACGCGAACTGATTGTTCGCCACCGCCACCACCAACGGCAGCCGCTCCACCCCCGCCAGATTCATCGCCTCATGAAACGCCCCCGTCG
>CALQSQ010000168.1 GCA_943333275.1 Akkermansia muciniphila | reverse complement strand
GGCCCAGCCGCCGCCAGAGGAAAAGCGCGAGATAGACTTCACCAAAATCGCGCACCCGCTCAACGCGCAGACCGCGCACGTCCACCAGCATCCACTGGCGCGGCGGCGGCGGCAATGGTTCGCCCAGCCTCCCCTGGACCGGCGCCAGCTCGCGGCCCTCGAGCAGGTCGCCGACATTTTCCCAACTCAGACGCTTGTCCTCGTCCAGGCCCGGAGCCTTGCCGAGGCTGGCCACCAATTCATGGCGCGGCCCCTTGGCCGTGCGCACGGTGCGCATCAGCGACCAGTATTCATAGCACTCTCCATGGTGTCTACGGCGGTTGCGGCGAAGGAACAACATGCCCAAGCTTCCCGCAGCCGCGCCGTTTGCTCAAGTCTGTGCTCTCCACTACATGCCCTCCGGAACACCCAGATGTTGGAAAATCAAGGGTTCCAGCCCGCGTCAGGGCTCGAAATAGCTGAAAATTGCAGCAAACTGACGAACTTGGGCTAACCCGGCGGAATGAGGTTCGCCCGGATGCGCAGGAAGAGCGGAGGACTGTTGGGGGCACGGGCAATGCGGACGCTGGTGGTTCCGTCGGGATTTTGGAAAATGGTGTTGGCGGGGACCGGCGTCCACCCTTGGAGATTGCTTGATTGCTCGACGGTGAGGGAGATGAGCGGGCATTCCTGTATCCGCAGGCGGGCAGTCATGCCGATGTAAGTCTGGCCGTTCAGCACGAACATTTCCGGCTGCGGAAGATTTTTGCTGTCCGGCTTTGCAGGATCGAGATCGAGCGCAAATTCCAGCATGTTTTTTACACCATCGCGATCGCCATCGTCCAGCAGACCGCGGCTGCCGACAGGGACATTTTTGCTGAGGACCCAGTCATCGAAAATCTGGGTGGGGCTCAGTCCGAGAATCGACGTGAGGATTTCCTGATTGGTCAGCCGCGCATAGGAATGACTGTACTTGGCGTTGAAGACATCGAGAATGCGCTGGGCGAACAATGCCTGGATGGGCATGTTGGGGTGGAGTCCATCGCCCAGGAAGGCATAGCGGGAATTCCCGTCGGAGTGGGGAGGATAGCGGTAAATGGGCACCGTGCCGATGCAGAGATAACTGGCGGTTACCAGGCTGAGCATGGGGGTGTAAACATCCGCCAGCCCGATGCCCTTGCTCTGAGCCAGCGTGGCCAGCCGGTTGTTTACATTCACCAGTGCGCTGGTGACGCGGCCTGTCTTCGTGGCGTTGTAGGGATGCGGATCGTTCTTGGCCGGGCAGGCTCCGAGATGCGGAATATTGACGAGGACGACCTCCGCCGTGCTGCGCTTGCGGTCCATGACCCAGTTCACGATGTCCTCAAGGTCGTTGAACAGGGCGTTCGCGAAGGTGGTGGGTGAGAGGCTGCCGTCGTAAAGATTTCCGTATTGCGAACGGACTTCATTTCCCCCAAGAAATATAACGATGCGTTCGGCCTCGCTGCTGACCTGACCCTCAAGCTCCGGAATGCCATAGACATAGTTTGTCGGAAATCCGGCGGTTAGGTAGGTGCCCCACCACTCGTAGGCAAACGACCCCGGCACCGACCAGTTGTAATGATGTCCGATGAGCCGCAGGTCATTGAAAGTCGCGGACGTGCCGAAGTCGAAATTGGTGTGTCGCTTGTCATCCAGAATCTCCGCCCAGTTCATGATCGGCGTGACTCCGGCATCACCGCCGATTCCGGCCCATTCGTATTCGTATTCCTTGGAAAGGCTGTCGCCGATGATCAGCATTTGCTGTGCGGCTGGAATCCACTGAAGGCTCAGCAGGAGAAGACCGGCGGCAACACCAAGCCGTGCCGAAATGGGGTGCGTTTTCATGGAGGGGGGGTGGAAGAATCTACCCCGGATTTTCATTTTCCCAAGCGGGATGACGAATCGTCGCGGCTAAAATGGGACGTAAAAGGCCGCAAAAAAGCGCAGAAGGCGCAATAAATGTGCTGGGGAATTTCACCTGCGCACCCTCCAAGAAGAGGCGCCTCGGTTCGATGAGCGCCCTGGAGCCATCCATTTTGCGCCTTCTGCGCTTTTTTGTGGCCAATCCGCCCCCCGTTCTCAGTCGACATATCAGAACTCCGGGGTCTCGACCGGCAGCATCGGTGCCTCCTCCTCGCTGGCGACAGAAGCCTCCGGCTCCACGAGCGCCAACTCCGGCTGGGCGGCGGCTTTCCCTTTTTTGACCTTGGCTGCGACCTCCTCCTCGGGCTCCGGCAACTTGACGGAGCGGAGCTCGGCGGCATTGGGGAGTTCGTCCACGCTCTTGATGCCGAAGTGGTCGAGAAAAAGATCGGTGGTTTCGTAGAGCAGGGGACGGCCGGGGAGGTCGGCGCGGCCGGCGATACGGACGACGTTGCGGTCGAGAAGTGTTTGCATGGGACCATCCACGCTGACGCCGCGCACGGCTTCGATGCTGCTGCGGGTGACCGGTTGGCGGTAGGCGATGATGGCGAGCGTTTCCAGCGCGCTGGGGCTCAGGCGGCTGGGTTTCTTTTCCGGGAAAAGCTGCCGGACCCAGGGGGCGAATTCAGAACGCGCGGTGATGCGGTAACCGGTCGGGCGTTCGGTGAGAGTGAAGGAGCGACCGCTTTCCTGATAATGCTGGATCAGGCGCTCGATGGTGGCGTTGACCTCCTCCTCGGTGACATCGGCGTAGCGGAGCATCATCAGCGTGTGGTCGTCGAGCGGCTCCAAGGGCTCGTCGGGGTTTTCGATTCCTGCGGCGGCTTTGTCGGCGGCGGCCTTCTGGGTCTGCGCCGGGACAGCGGCGGCAGTGATGACCTTGGCGATTTCACGCGGGGACACTCCGTCCGGTGAGGCAAAGATGAGGGCTTCGACGATGTTTTCCAGCTCCATGGTTTTGCTTAAGTGTTTTCGTTGCGGGTAAGGGTGATCTGGCCCAGCATCGAATCCTGCTGGACGGTGAACTGGCGCATTTTCATCAATTCCAACAGCGCGATGAACGTGACGATGATCTCATCGCGTGAGGTGGCGTGTTCGAACAGGGAAATAAAGCGGATGCTCTGGCCGGGGGAGACGGTTTTGAGCAGCAGCTCGATCTTGTCCGCCACAGTGTAACGTTCGTCCGCGATCTCGCGCAGTTCGGGGAGCTTTTCCTCCTCGTTGAAACGATCCAGAATCGTCTGGAACGCGCGGACGAGGTCGAAGATTCCCAGCTCCGAGGGAAACGGCTCTGCGCCATCGTCCACCTCCATGCCGTCCGGGGCTTCCGGCACCGCAGGGAAGAAATTTTCATTCAGGAGCGCGCGCCGCTGCAGGTAGTTCGCGGCGTCCTTGAATTTTTTATACTCGATCAATTGCCGGATCAGTTCCCAGCGCGGGTCCTCCTCCTCGGCATCCTCCTCCGGCAACTGCACCTGCTTCGGCAGCAGCGTGCGACTCTTCAGATACATCAAATTTGCCGCCATCACCACAAACTCCCCCGCGAGGTCGATGTTCAACAGCCGGAACGTGTGGATGTATTCCAAATACTGCTTCGTGATCCTTTCCATGGACAAATCCTGCACCTCCACCTCATCCTTCTTCGCCAAATAGAGAAGCAGATCAAGCGGGCCTTCGAAGATTTCGAGTTTAACTTTGTAGGGTTCGTCGAGCACGGGTGCAGGTGATGGCAAAAAACACGGGTGGGCGCGATACCCCATCCCTCCCGACCTTGCAAGAACGGAAACCCTCCTCCCCCGGACCCCTTTCCCCCAACCACCTCGATCCCCCGAGTCCGTCCCAAAGGAATCAGAAACCACCCCCGCCCAATAGCCTCCCCTCACTCAGGGAAACCCACAGTTCCGAGGGCAAAATCGGGGGAAAAGAAGGCAAATTCCCCCAAAAACCCCACTCGGATTGCCAGAAACCTCGCCCGGAAAGCGGCAAAATTTGCCCGGAATGCCAGAAAACTTCCACGGGAGATGACTTTCCAAGCAACACCATCCCATTTTCCGGCCTAGGAAAATGACTTTCCGAGTTAGGAAACCCACTTTCCGAGCTGGGGAAACCAGGCGATTCCAACCGCTTATTGGTCCCCCCGGAGGGGCGACATCCCGAAACGGCAAGCACCCACGCGCCCCCCGCACAATCCCCACAATTCTGTTGCCTACCACGCGCCTCCCCCCGTAAACTCCCCCCATGACGCCCCCATTTTCGCCCCTCCCGCGAAAAGCCAACACTTCTGTCGGTGGTCCAATAGTTCGGCGGCGTTGGAGGCACCTGTGAAATCGGAGACTGATCGAGCTGGTGTTTATTGCGCAGCCCTGGACGAGGTTCGCGCTCGCTTGAACGTAGTGCAGTCGGTCTGTGGAGGTGTAGTAACAGCGGGCAGCGAGCAATTCGACTACGAAATCGTCGCGATTAATCTTCGGAAGGCACTCGAGCACATTGCCTTCGGTAGCCTCACCGCCAACAGCTCCGCATATGAGGCCGTTCATGCGGATATTCAAAAGGTCTGGCGCGCCAAGAAGCTTTTGGAGAGGCTTGAACAGGTTCATAAGGATTTCTATCCCAAAGCATTGAAACCCCCGTCCATAACACATGAGCACGGCGGGCGTCGTCTGCACTTCGATGATTTGGCAGTGGGCTTTCTGACACGAGCCGAGTTCGTCGAATTGTATGACGCGTGCAGCCAGGTTATCCACAGCCGGAATCCCTTTTCCAGCACGTCAAGCATCACCTTTGGCCGCGCGCCGTCCGAATGGGCGGAAAGGATCAGACTTTTGCTGTCATTCCATCTGTTTCGGTTATCAGGGTATCCTCAGGTTTGGTTGGGTGAGTTGCAGGGGCCCGACGGAAAGGCACACGTCTCGATTGCCTCACCGAGGTGACACTGTGAAATTTCGTCTGTCGCCGACGAATATCACGCTGCACTCAATGTCCCTGCGTTTATCTGATTTTCCGCATTCCTATTTTCCGGGAATATCACAAAAACCGATCTGGACGGAACATCGGGCTGAGGGCCTCGGGCGAGGCTCCGGAGAGGAGGTCGGCGATGATCTGGCCGGTGGCTGGGGCGAGGCTGAGGCCGAGCATGGCGTGGCCGGTGGCGATGGTGAGATTTGGGTAGTGCCCGGAGCGTCCGAGGTAGGGGAGTCCGTCCGGCGAGCAGGGGCGCAGGCCGCTCCAGGGCTGGATGCCTTCGAAGTCGGAGGCTTTGAATTGTGGGAAATAGCGGGTGGCCGATTTCACGATGCCGGCGATGCGTCGCGGGTTGATGGTGGAGTTCGGGTTGGTGATTTCCATGGTGCCGCCGAAGCGCATGCCGCCCGCCATGGGCGTGACGGCGACGCGGGCTTCCACGAGGATGCTGCAGATTTCCGCGACGGCGGGTGGGTGGGGGAGGGAGAGGCTGTAGCCTTTGCCGGCCTGCATGGGCAGGGAGAGTTTCAGCCCCCGGGCGAGTTCGGGCGACCACGTGCCGCCGCAGAGGACGTATTGGTCCGCACGGATTTCCCCGCTTGGGCCGGTCACGCCGGTGACCTGGGAGTTTTGCGTGGCGATTTTTTTCAAATCGAATCCATAACGAATTTCCCCGCCCATTTCCTGAATGCGCCGCGTCAGGGCGGCCATCAGGGCGGTGGGATTTAAATGACAATCCTGCGGGAAATAGACGCCGCCGTGGACTTGCATGGCGATGTGGGGATCCAGCGCCGCCACCTGCGCGGCGGTCAGCGATTCCGCCGGGATGCCAAGCTCGCGGGCTTTGGCGGCGGTGGCGGATTCCTCCTCCAGCGCATGAGGCGTCTGGCAAAGCATGAGCATGCCGCGTTTCATCAATCCGATGTCGCCAAGGTCCGCTTCCAGTCCCAGATACAGTTTGCGGCTCAGCAGGCTGAGATCGCGCAGGGCGATGCTGGCGGCGGCCACGTGCTTTGCATTGGCGGCGCGCATGAAGTGCCAGCCCCATTTCATGAGGTCCAGATTGAGCCGGGGCTTGATGTAAAAGGGGCTCTCCGGATTGAGCATCCATTTCAATCCCAGCGCGACCATGCCGGGTGCCGCGAGGGGAATGAAATGGCTGGGGCAGATCATGCCCGCGCTGCCGAGCGCACAGCTATCGTGAGCCGGAACCCCGCGCTCCAGGACCGTGACGCGATGCCCGCGCTGGAGCAGGTAGTAGGCGGAACTCAGGCCAATGATGCCGCCGCCGAGGATGGCGATGTGTTGCGACGATGAACTCATCCGGGACTCGTGGGCGTTAATTGAGATTCGGCTGAGAGAGGCTCAGATACCAATGGAGGATCGCCGCGCCATAGAACAAATAGAGCGTCGCGCCGCCCGCCAGGTAAGGGCCGAAGGGCACGCGCTGGGCCCATTCCCGTTTGCGCAGCAGGATCAGCGTGAGCGCCACCACCGAGCCGATCATGCTGGCGGCGAAGATCGTAAACAGAACGCCTTTCCATCCAAGAAACGCGCCGACCAGGGCCATGAATTTCACGTCGCCCAGGCCCATGGCCTCGCGGGGAATCACCACGCTGTCGCAGGTGCCCTTCATGTGATTGACCTGCTCCAGGCTCATTTCCGTGGCGGCCTGCGTCGCGTCCTTCGGCTGCAGGGAAAGCCCTTCGGCACGGATCGTCAGCGTAAGGTCGCGATGCACTGTGCCATCGATTTCCGCCTCGGGGCATTGCAGGATGAGGCGGTCCTTCGGGCGGAAAAATAAATCGGTCCACGGGCTGGCATCGCCATCGAGGATGAAATTCGGCTCGTCCGCGCCTTCCGCCTGGCTGATTTCCCAAGGCAGAGCCGATGCAAACTCCATGCGTTTTTTGCCAAACAATTTCTTTCCCAATTCCACCACCAACCACAGCGAGACATACCCCAGCACGGCGCCGGCGAGCGATTCCAGCAGGTTCTGCCACCAGATTTCCTTGCCCAGAAAATCGGGGATCAGCGCACTGCAAACCAAACCCACTACCGTCCCGCCGAGGGTGATTTCATCCGGCAAAATATAGTGATCAATGTCGATATAAGTTCCGGCGATGAAGAGGCTGAGCAGAATCCAATAGGCGGGGATGAGATAGGGATTGGCCTTGAAACAAAACAACGTCACCACGGCGAAGATGAGTCCCGTCAGCAGCTCGACCATCGGATAGCGCGCGGAGATGGGAGCCTTGCAGTTGCCGCATTTCCCACCCAGAACCAGCCAGCCGACGAGCGGCAGATTATACCACATGGGGATCTGATATTTGCAGAGCGGGCAGAACGACCTGCGGGGATTGGACAGGGAGATTCCCCGGGGCAGGCGGTAAATGACCACGTTGAGAAACGAACCAATGCAGGTCCCCAGCACGAAGGAGAAACCGATCAGCGTCCAGAAGAATTGGGGAGTAACATGTGTTGGCATGGGAAACGCGGAAATGCTAAACATGGCATGCCTTCCGCTTCCGGACACCGGAAAATTTATGAATCTGCGTCAACTCACCATCGTTCTTCCCGCCGCGCTCCTCGTGGGATGTCTTCTGGCCGCCTGCGCCAGCAAACCCGTGCAACCCGCCTCCCCGCGCGCCCTGACCCCGCGGGAGTTCGACGTCGTGGAGCGCGCCCGCCAGTTTGGCCTGATCCCGGTGCAGGAGGCCGTGCCCGGCATCTGGGTGGATCAACGCTACGCCACCACGCGCAACATCACTGGATCCCCATTTTATCCGCCCGCATTGCCCTGCCTGATTCACAATGACACCGGCGCCAAGCTCGCCAGAGCGCAGCAACTGCTGGCGGCCCGCGGCTACCAGCTCAAAATCTGGGACGCCTACCGCCCGCCGGAAAGCCACCTCTTCCTCTTCAAAAATTTCGGCCAAAGCGGCTACGTCCACGAACCCGGCTTCGAAGGCCGCTGGAGTTACCACTGCTACGGCCGCGCGGTGGATGTCACCCTGCTCGATCCCGACGGCCAGGAACTACCCATGCCCTCCGGATTCGATGATTTCAGCGACCGCGCCTGGGCCGCCTACCTCAACGGCGATCCCAAAATCACCGACCGCCTCCGCACCCTGCAATCCGCCATGATGCGCGCCGGGTTCTCCCTGCTCGACCGCGAATGGTGGCATTTCTCCGATGTCGGAAGCGGGCCGCTCGGGGCTCCGGTCATGGCGGGGGATCTGGGGTTTTAGGGCGTGTTAACACAAAATGCTTGCAACTTCTGTTTAAGGAGTTAGGTGAGCGAATGGAGATCACCGAAGGCCAATTTGAACGCATCGTCGATTGTCTGCCCCTTCAGCGCGGCAATGTCAGTCTGACCAATTTGCAGGTAATCAACGCCATTCTCTATGTGGCCGAACAGGGCTGCAAATGGCGCGGCCTGCCCAAACGCTTCGGCAACTGGCACACCG
>CALQSQ010000167.1 GCA_943333275.1 Akkermansia muciniphila | reverse complement strand
GCTTGTGATAGTCGATGCCGATAAAGGCAGCGGACACGGTGGCCACGGAGGGCTTGACGACGGTGGATGGAGTGTGATGCTTCATAGGCGAACACTCTACCACATCGGTGCCAGCGTGGTTAATCGCCCCCAGCCCTAGTGACATCAACTTTCATGTCGCCTGACCCTGACGGATATATTACTGCCACGGTGGAGAGGGATACGCCACATCGATTCCTGCGCCTTTGGGTGCAGAATTGAATACGCACCCAACTCTACCAACCTGCCACAGCCACCCCCATCACTCCTCCAACACCTGCGTAAACCCCTTCTTGGCCTGATCAGCTTTCCATTGGGCGATGTGTTTCTTTTCATCGTAATCCGCCGAGACTTTGAAGGGAATTTCCTTGTACATTTCGACGGTGGCGCCGGTGGTGGGTTTTTCAGGAGGCAGATGACTTTGGGCTTGGCGGGGGTGCAGCCGAGGAGGGTGAGGGCGGCGAGGAGGAGGAGACGGGGAGTTCTCATGGGGAGTCGGTTTCTATTTCATGGACGTCGTGGAGGACGCCGCGGGGGATGCAGATGACGAGGGCTTTGAGGTTGCCCCAGGCGCGGTGCCGGGTGCCGCGGGGGACGTAAACGGTGACGCCTTCGTGGAGTTCGATCTCGGCATCATCCAGCGTCATCCGGCCCTGGCCGCTGAGGATGTAGTAAAATTCATCCGTGCGTTCATGGTAATGCATCTTCGCATCCGTGATCTCGAGGTGGTGCACCTCCCCCGCGGCCTGGTGGCGTTCTTCAATCAACGTGCGGATCTGCCCACAGGTCTCCATCCAAGGTTTCACCTCGGAGAGTTCGCGGCGGATATAGGGCGCGGGTGCGGGGGTGGTGGGGCTCATGTCAGGGAGAATGCCGGGAATGGTGATGGAGGTCAATTCGAAACCTGATTTCGTGCACAGAAATGACGTTCTGAGGTGGGGCGAGGCTACCTCCAAGCCATTCCGTGGGACAGAGCGCTTTTTCTAAAATGGCTGGCCATGTCCCCTTTGGGTGAGTGCGTCTCGTTCACCTAGGAAAGTCAGCCGCGCTGCAAACCATGGCTCGGGCAAAGCCTCGCCCCACCTCGCGAATTTCGCTCTGCTAAACAGCGCCCAGTTCATGGCGCAGGCTGCAAAACCGTGGTGCACGGCCCCTGATCTTTCGTCTTTAAACTTCCGTCATTGGACAGCGCAGCGCCCGTCCGACTTCAGGCGATGGCCTTGATGATGGGATCCGCTCCCTCAACGCCGACCAGTTTCTGATCCAGACCGTTGTAGAAATAGCTGAGTGCATTGGGGTCGAGGCCCATTTGCTGGAGGACGGTGGCGTGAAGGTTTTTGACTTTGAAACGATCCATGACTGCCTGCGATCCGAGTTCATCGGTCTGGCCGACGCTGACCCCGCCCTTGATCCCGCCGCCGGCCATCCACATGGTGAAGCCATAGGCATTGTGGTCGCGTCCGCTGCCTTTTTCGTATTCGGCAGTGGGCTGGCGCCCAAATTCCCCACCCCAGACGATAAGCGTTTCATCAAGCAATCCCCGCTGTTTCAAATCCTTGATCAGGCCAGCGATGGCCTTGTCGGTCTGCCCGGCGTGATGGTTGTGGTTATTTTCCAGATCGCCGTGGGCGTCCCAGTTGTCGTCGTTGTGGGCACCGCCGGAGTAGATTTGAATAAACCGCACACCACGCTCCACCAGACGTCTGGCCAGGAGACATTTCTTGCCGAAAGCTTCGGTCTGCGGCTGGTCGATGCCATACATCGCCTTGGTGGCTGCGGATTCATTTTCCAGTTCGATGGCCTCCGGCGCGGTCGCCTGCATGCGGTAGGCCAGTTCGTAGCTGGCGATGCGGGCGGCGAGATTTGAATTGTCGATGCGTTCGTCCGCATGGCCCTGATTGAGGTGGTTGAGGGAATCGAGGAGCGTCCGCTGCTCGGGCACCGTCATTTTATTCAGGTTCTGAAGGTTGAGGATGGGCGACCCCTGGCTGCGGAAGACTACGCCCTGGTAACCCGCCGGCATGTAACCGCTGGTCCAGTTCTTGGCCCCGGAAATGGGACCGCCGGACTGATCGAGCATGACCACGTAGCCGGGAAGATTTTCATTCACCGAACCCAGACCATAGTTTACCCAGCTTCCCAGAGAAGGCTTGCCACTGACGAGGCTGCCGCTGTTCATCATGAGCATGGCGGAGCCGTGGATGGGCGAATCGGCCGTCATGCTGTGAATGAAGGCAATGTCGTCGACACACTGCGCGACGTTTGGAAACAAATCGCTGACGTATTTCCCGCACTCGCCGTATTGTTTGAATTTCCAGCGTGGCTCCACGATGCGCCCCTGGTTCTTGTGCCCCCCGCGGCCAAAGGTCTTCACTTCGATGGTCTTGCCATCCATGCCAATCATGTTCGGCTTGTAGTCAAAGGTGTCGATGTGGCTGGGCCCGCCATACATGAAGAGGAAAATGACACTCTTGGCCTTCGGGACCAGCGCACTGCCTTTTGGCGAAAGCGGATTGCCACTGGCCGCGCGGGATTCGGAAGCCAGCATACCACTCAGGGCAAGCGCAGGGATGCCACCCATCATTTGATGAAGGAGTTCACGGCGGGAATATCGGTGGCAATGCATTTGGGAAACTAGGGCAGCCGGGGACGGCATCAACGGAAATTGCTCACTCAGAGACGGGTCATCAGAACCCCACCGGGTCACGTAGGGGGGTAGCGGCGGTTGACTCCTGGCAAATTGCTCCGGAAGTCTGTTGCAAAATTTCCGGCACCAATCATCGGCCAGCCAGGGCGGGAGGCGCGACATTTTCCAGCATATCACAATATCTCCGCAGGAGCAGAATGCCTCATCCTTAGCCGAGAGATGCCGCTCCTACCGAGATCCTTGTTGGCGAGACGCGGATTGCTATAAATATTTCTCGCCTCTGGCGCTGGAATCGGAGTTTCAACATTGCCCTGTCCCGCCGATCACATCATGCTGCGGTTCCATTGCCGACTAAAACAAAACCCCGGGGATCGCTGAGGATCTCCGGGACTTGTGAAAGCGGATTGGCAGGGGTGCCTACCAGCGGAAATGGGCGAAGGCGCGGTTGGCCTGGGCCATCTTGTGGACGTCGTCGCGTTTGCGGACGGCGTTGCCTTGGTTGGAGGCGGCGTCTTTGAGTTCGTTGGCCAGGGCGCGGTGCATCGGGACGCCTTTTTTGTTGCGGGCGAAGTTGACCATCCAGCGGATGCCCAGGGACTCGGAGCGGTTGGGGGCGACTTCGAGCGGGACCTGATAGGTGGCACCACCGACGCGGCGGCTCTTCACTTCGAGACGCGGCTTGGCGTTTTCGATAGCGCGGGTGATGATTTCCAGGGGATCAACGCTGGAGGAATTTTCGTTCACCTTGTCGATGGCGGCGTAAACAATGCGCTCCGCCGTGGAACGCTTGCCACATTGCATGACTTTGGAGATGAGTCGGAAGACGAGCGGACTCTCGAATTTGGAGTCTTTGTGCTCGATGCGGTGGTAAACACGTTTTCTGCGGGCCATGGTATTCTAGAGGGAAAGTGTGGGAATGGGTGAGATCAATTATTTCTTCTTGGCGGCTGTTTTGGCGGCGGCACCGGCTTTCGGGCGCTTGGCGCCGTACTTCGAGCGGCCACGGCGGCGTTTGTCCACCCCGAGGCAGTCGAGCGTTCCACGCACAATGTGGTAACGCACGCCGGGAAGATCCTTGACCCGGCCACCGCGAATCAACACGATGGAGTGTTCCTGAAGATTGTGGCCTTCACCGCCGATGTAGGCGATGACTTCATGCCCGTTGGTCAGACGCACCTTGGCCACTTTCCGCAACGCGGAGTTGGGCTTCTTGGGAGTGCGGGTCATGACTTGCAGACAAACGCCACGACGCTGGGGGCAATTCGCCAACGCAGGAGATTTGGACTTGTAGCGCTTGGGGCTGCGTCCGTTGGCGATGAGCTGATTAATGGTAGGCATAGGTAGGAAAAAATCTGGGAAACAAGGTCCTGAAATCGCCCTCGACGGTGAAAATGAACGGTGTCCGCGAGGGGGGGAAGGGGGCGGGAATATAGGAATCAGTCCGGGGCACGCAAGGGAAAATTACACTTTTTGTCAGCTTTGGGAAATATTTCGCCCGGCGGTGAGTTCTGGGATGACGGATGAATTGGAAATTTCATGCGAATGCATGGGGGGTGCCGATGGAAGTTACGGGCAGGCGGGTATTGAAAACTCGAGGCAAATTTTACGGTGCATCGGGTTTGGTTTCCTCTGCGGCTGGGGCTTCCCTCCCCTTTGCCAGTTCCTCCTCAAGGCGTTCTGCATCCTCATTGCGATCCACCCGCCGGTAGTTGGCGATGAGAGTCTTGAGCGCGGCGGTGGTGAGCGGGTCGCCGGGCGGCAGCACCCTGCGCACTAACTTCACGGCTTCCTCTCCAAGTTTGATGGATTTGCGTCCACTGCCATCGGCACCGTAGGCACCGGCCAGCTGGATCATGAGGGTGAGTGTGTCCGGATGCTCGGGCCCACGGGCTTTGCGGACGGTGTCGACTTCGGCTTCGAGCGATTTCACATCGGCCTTGGATCCGATGGGCATTTTTACCGGCGGCAGGGTCTTGCCGGTCATGGCGGCGACGCTGGCGCGAGCGGCATCGAGTCTGGCCTGCGCGGCTTGCATTCTTTCCTCCGACAGGCCCAGCCAGGCGACGTCCTGCAGGGTCGCGATTCCGTCATCGGCGGCGGCGAGTGCGGTCTCCGCGTCCTTGGCCGCCAGGGATTGTTCGGCAAGCGCGGCGGGAATGCGAAGGGCGACCGTGGCGAAGAGCGGTCCTAATTCAGCCACATTTTCAGAGGGGGGTGACTTGGCTTGCCAGACCGAAAGCCATTTCCTGGCCCGCTGGATGAGGGAAGCCGCCTCAGTGAGTTCTCCGAGCGCTTCGTGGAGCTGCGCGGCGAGACGGGAATCCTCAAGGGCGAATTCGAGGGTTTCCATGGTGGCATCGGGTTGTCCGGCGTCGGTTGCAAGCTTCACGAGGCTTTCAAGGGAGGATGCAAGCGCCTCGCGCTGGATCGCAATGGAGTCGGCATGCGCCGTGGCCGCTTTGGTGTAAACCGCTGAGCGAACCCCTCGAAAAAGCGCCTCCTTCGCATTATCCGCCGGGACCGAGTGGATTGCATCCAAAGCGGCGCGGCAGTCCCCGGCGACCGATTCCACGAGGGCAATGGTATTCCCCCGCCCGGGGGCATCCGCCGGGATCATGGCACACCAGGCACGGGCCTCCCCCATGTTGCGAACCCTCATGGCCGCAAGTGCTCCATTTTCCGCACCAATGAAATCGGCGTTCGGCACCTTCAACAAACTGCTGTAATGATCATGGGCCCTTTTTGCAAATTCCGGATTGTTCGCGCCCGCAAGCGCCAGCGCAGTGGCGGCGGCGGATTTGCAACGCACCTGCGAATGGGCACCCATGCCCGGGGCCTTGATGCCCTCCTCGAAAACGAGGGCGGCCTTGGGAAAATCTCCCATTTCCATGTACACGAGGCCTTTGAGGAAAAGAAACTCCCCCAACGGGTGGTGTTCCAGGGCCTTGTCGATGGCCACGAGAGCTTCTCGTTCGTTGTGCTGGATGAAATGTTTGACGCCCGCGTCGTAATAACGGGACATGACGTTCGAGAGGTAGGGGGCACCGTATTTTTCGATATTCAGGCCGGCCCGTTTGGTCATGTTGCGCATGCGCTGGGTGACGGCCAGGAGCTGGGGGAATAATTTGGTTAGCGAAGTCGGATCGCTCCCCCGATTGTTGAGGATTTCCTGATCCATCCCGGTTAAATCATCGGAGAGTGTGATGGCGGCGCGGGCGAGCGGCGGGGCATCCTTCAACATGGCCTCCCTGCGTGCCGCCTCTGCCTGATTGCCAGCGAGTTTCTGCGCCTGCATCACAATAAGCTTCAGCATGTAATCCTGGGGAAAAAGTACCGATGCACCCGTGGCACGGCTGAGCGCCTCCTCGCGATGTCCGGCAAAAAGTAGCAGGTAACACAACCGGGCGTTCGCACCGTGGTGATGTGGTCTGAGTTCCACCGCTTCGCGAAATGCAGCGAGGGCGGCGGGAGTATCCTCAGACAGCAGGCCGCGCACGTAGGCCGCATCGGCCCCATCCAGCGCATCAGGCTGAATCGAACGCAACAACGCCACGCCCTTCTCAGTGCGCCCATGCAGGAATTCATCCTCGGCTTTCCAGACGCTCAATTCCGCCCGCTGTGCGGGGGCGATTTCCATGGCATCGAGCGCGGCGATTTCGGCGCGCGCCTCATCGAACTGGTTTTCCAAACTCATGGCCTCGAGGCGGTCAATGCGCACGTCCGTCGGCCGGGGATGGCCCGCCGCGAACGCTGCATCCCACTGCCCGACGGCCTCCTTCCACTGTCCGCGCTGCGCAGCGAGTTCGGCATTCTGCGCCAGACTTTCGGCGAGCAACTTCCGCGTTTTCTCCTGATTCCTGAGGACCTCGTCACGCTCGGCGCGGATTTGCACGATGTAAAAAATCACCCCGGCAGTGAGCGCCATGAGGATCGCCGCGGCGGTAACTGCGGCGGCCCGGTTGCGCCGCACAAATTTTCCAATCCGGTAGGCGCGGCTGGGCGGGCGGGCGGAAACGGGTTCATTTTGCAAAAAGCGCTCCACGTCCCGCGCGAATCCATTGGCGCTCTCGTAGCGGCGCGTCCGATCTTTCTCCATCGCCTTCATGACCACCCAGTCCAACTCCCGGCGGATCGTCGTGATCAACCTTGGAAGTTCCGACGACCGCTGCATGGCGATGAGCGTCGAGTCCGCATTCTGCAGCGTGCCCAGTCGCGTGGAAGGACGGGGCGGTTCCTTTTCGCGAATGATGCGGCGCATTTCCTCGTATCCGGCGGCCAGCAGGGTGTGCGGATCAAATGGCGGCCGGCCCGTCAGCAGTTCATAGAGCACGACTCCCAGGGCATAGACATCGCAGCGAGTATCGATGTCCTGCGCCCCGCCGCCCAGTCCCGCCTGCTCCGGACTCATGTAGGCCGGCGTGCCGATCATCTGCTCTTCTGCCGTGAAAAGTGTCAGGTCCGTAAGTTTCCCCTCCGTCGCCTTGGCGATGCCGAAATCGATCACCTTGGCGGTCGGCTTCCCGTTGTCATCGCGGGCAACGAGAATGTTCGATGGCTTGAGATCGCGATGGATGATTCCCTTCTGATGCGCATGCTGGACCGCCGCGCACACCTGCAGAAAGATCTGCAGGCGATCCCGCACGGCCAGTTTTTCCTGATCGCAAAACTTCGTGACGGGCACGCCATCCACCAGTTCCATCACGAAATAGGGCCGCCCGGAGGAGGTGCATCCAGCATCCAGCACCTTCGCGATGCCGGGATGATCCATCACCGCCAGCGCCTGCCGCTCCTGTTCGAACCGCGCGATCACCTCCCGCGTGTCCATGCCCAGCTTGATGATTTTCAAGGCCACCATCCGCCGCACCGGTTCGTGCTGCTCCGCCTTCCACACGGTCCCGAACCCACCTTCGCCGACCTGCTCCAGCAGCGTGTAATGTCCGATCGGAGCCCCCCGTTGCTCGCCGGAAATTTTTCCCTGCTGAAAATCCTCCGCCTGAAACAACGCATCGCCCAACGTATCGGAAAATGCGCCCCCCCGTGCCCCACCCTGCATCGCAATGGTCTCGGCGTTGTGCACACTGGATGTTTCATCGCCCGGCGGACCGTGGGAAGGGTCATTGATGTTTCGCTCGGGATTTTCGGAAGGATTCTCAGGCGTCATGCCGATTAGTTAGCGGAGAATCGGTAAAAAGTCTTGGAAGAAAAATTTACTACGATGGAGCGATCGCCGGGCGGGGGAAATCGACACGCAGAAGGATTCTTGCTTTGTGGCGCTATTCTTGCTTGTATGTTGAGGTGGAGGGCGAAATTTGCCCTGAGAAACCTGCTGAACCATCATGACCACCATCCTGCCCCCCTCAACCGCCCGCGTGGAACCGGCGACCATTGAAGATCTGCCCGAACTGACGGACCTGGTCATGTCGCTTTTTGCCATCGAGGAGGACTTCGAGCCAGATCGCGAGAAGCAGCGGCAGGGATTGAAATTGATCCTCGAACAGCCCAACCGCGGTCGCATCTTTGTGGTGCGCAATGATCACAAGCTCATGGGCATGGTGAACCTGTTGTTCACGATCAGCACGGCCGAGGGTGGATTCGTAATCCTCATGGAGGATGTCATCATCCGCCCGGAGCATCGCGGCCAGGGCTATGGGGCTCTGCTGCTGAAATATGTGATCGATTTTGCGCGAAAGAAGGACT
>CALQSQ010000166.1 GCA_943333275.1 Akkermansia muciniphila | reverse complement strand
TTGTCCGGCGGTTGCATTGTTTCTGATTTTGATGGTGACAGCCTGCTGGATATCGTGCGTTCGGATTTCGGCATCACCTCTCAAATGCGTTTTTTCCACAACAACGGCGATGGCACCTTTGCCGACCGCACAGATGTAGCCGGACTGACCGGCGAGGTGGGCGGGCTGAATCTGATTAATGGAGATTTCAACAATGACGGCCACACGGACATCCTGGTGCTGCGCGGCGGCTGGCTCGGGAAGGCGGGGCGCTTCCCCATGTCGCTGATTCGCAACAACGGGGATGGGACGTTTACGGATGTGACCTCGCGTGCCGGCCTGCTCAGACCTCCGCATCCCACCCAGACGGCGGTCTGGTTTGACTATGATGGCGACGGCTGGCTGGATCTTTATGTGGGAAATGAGACGACGGATCCCGCCGACGCACACCCGTGCGAGCTGTTTCATAACAATCAGGACGGGACCTTTTCCGAACGCGGGCAGGAGTCGGGTGCCAGGGTGGTTGGTTTCATCAAGAGCGTGGTCAGCGCTGACTACAACAATGACGGGCGTCCGGACCTGTATTTTTCCCAGATGTCCGGCACCAACAATCTGCTGCTGCGCAACGACGGAAGGCGTGACCCCGCCAATCCCAAAAGCGGCTGGAAATTCACCAATGTGACAAAGGAAGCCGGACTGGCCGATCCCATTTACAGTTTCCCCTGCTGGTTCTTTGATTACGACAACGATGGGTGGCAGGATATTTTTGTCTCCGGTTACAAGGGGGGTGTGGATGCGATGGTCTCGGAATTCATGGGCCAGCCCAGTGAAGGAATTCATCCCCGTCTCTATCATAACAACGGCGACGGCACCTTCACCGACAAGGCCGCGGCCATGGGGCTGGATATGACGCTGATGGGCATGTCTGGAAATTTCGGGGATCTGGACAACGATGGGTATCTCGATTTCTACGTCGGAACGGGAGGGCCGCTTTACAGCCAGATCGTTCCCAACAAGATGTTCCGCAACGACCGGGGTAAAAAGTTTCAGGATATCACGACCTCCGGGGGCTTTGGCAACGTGCAGAAGGGCCACGGGGTGGCGTTTGCCGACATCAATAACAACGGGCAGCAGGACATCTATGCGGTGATGGGCGGGGCGTTTACCGGCGATAAATATTACACCGCCCTCTACGCCAATCCCGGTCACGACAATCAGTGGGTGAACTTGAAACTCGAGGGAGTGCAGAGCAACCGTTCCGCATTGGGAGCCAGACTGCGGGTGACGGTGGACAGCCCGACGGGCGCAAGGACCATCCATCGGACCGTCTCCACGGGGGGCAGCTTTGGGGCCGGACCACTGCGCGTGCTCTTTGGTTTGGGCGATGCCACGGGCATCAAGCAAATCGAAATTTTCTGGCCCGCGACGGGAAAGACGCAGACGCTGCCGGGAGTTCCGATGAAGAAATTTTACAAAATCAAAGAGGGTGAGGACGCCGTGAAACTCAGGGAGATGCCAAGTTTTCAATTGCGGGGCATGACTGCCCAATAAGGTCCCTCACTGCCACTCGACACGGTCCACATAGATGGGCTTCAGTGCGAATGGAGCGGCGTGGAGGGTGGTGTGGAGCAGGCCTGCGGGGCGATTTGTGGGGTGGGTGAGATTTGGAGTCGCGGGTCGTGGAGTGCCTTCGGACCAGCATCGGCCTTCGCAGAGGCCGTCTGCGTTCATGCGGAGTTCGAGCCAGAGCGGGGAGGTGTTGGCGATATCGAGCGGGACGGAGGCCAGGCGCTGGTCTTCGGGAATGGTGGTGTCGTTTACTTCTACTGAATTGGGGGTGATCAGTTCGAGGCGTTTCTCGGCGAAGACGTAACGGAGATGGTATTCTGCGTCGTTTTTCAGCCCGACGGCAAATCTGGGATGGGCGCGTTTTCCGGATTCGCCTGACATCCGGGCACGGATGGCACCGCCGCCACGAAGCACTCCGGGCACGAGCACACGGCCTTCGACCATGGGCTCGGGCATAAAGCAGAGCATGCGAACGCCTGCATTTTCCACGATCTGAATGGTGCCGCGCGGTGCGGCCCAGTTGGGCGGGAGGTCTCCCGGTGGCATCGCGGCGAAGGATTCACTTTGCCACGCCGCCTGGACGGTCTCGCTGGAAGGAGCCGGGGCATCGGATTTCCTCAGCAGCCAATAGAGCCCGGCCAGCAGCAGCAGCGGCAGGATCAGGGAGGTTGGCTTTTTCATTTCCCTTCATGCGCTTCAGCCCGCCTTCCGTCAAGTGATCGGCATTGCGAAACCTTGCGGTTCAGTTTATGCGGGGAGATGACGAGGATTCTGCTGGCTCCGGATAAATTTAAAGGCTGCATGAGCGCGGAGGAGGTCTGTGCGGTCATGGAGCCTGTTTTGCGCAGGTGGGGGGAGGTCGTGGTGCGTCCCATTTCGGACGGTGGAGAGGGGTTTACCGCGACGATGCAGGCGGCGCTGGGCGGAGTGTGGAAATCGGTGCGGGTGCAGGGTCCGCTGGGAGCGCAAGTGGATGCCGGCTATGCGCGTTGCGGAGGGAGGGCGGTGATGGAAATGGCGCATGCGTCAGGATTGGGTTTGGTGCCGACTGCGGAGCGTGATCCATGGCGGGCCAGCACGTTTGGAACCGGGGAACTGATCCTGGCTGCTGCGAAACACGGCGCGGAGGAAATTCTTGTGGGCATCGGGGGCAGCGCCACGAACGACGGGGGCGTGGGGATGGCGCTGGCGTTGGGCTTTCGATTTCTGGATGCTCAGGGCAGAGAAATCAACGAGCTGCCCGGGCGACTGATGGATGTGCGCAGGATTGTGCCCCCGGCGCAAAATCTGCCTCCAGTGCGAGTCGCGTGTGATGTGGAGAATCCTTTGCTGGGAAGGGACGGCTGCACGCGCATCTATGGGCCGCAGAAGGGGATCGCGGTGGAGGACTTTGCCCGGCACGAGGAACGGCTGGCGCACTTGGTTTCGCTGACGGGAGTGCAACCCACGGTTGGCAGCGGGGCGGCGGGCGGCCTGGGATACGGGTTGGTGGCGTTTGCCGGAGCGCAGTTGCAGCCGGGGTTTTCCCTGGTCTCCGCGGCTTTGGGGTTGGAAGCGTTGGTGCAGGATTGCGATCTGATTGTCACCGGGGAGGGTGCCCTGGACGCATCCAGCCTGGCGGGCAAGGCTCCGGCCGCGTTGGCGCGACTTGCCAGAGCGCACCGCAAACCCATCGTCGCCCTGTGTGGCTGCGTGGAGGAATCTGCTCTGCCTCAATTACACGAGTGGTTCTCGCAAATTTTACCAATCACGCCGCCATCCTTGCCATTTGACGAGGCGGTTACCCAGGCACCCAGCCTGCTGGCGGCAGCGGCAGAGCGGATTCAGATTCCTAGATTAGCGGACGGCTGAGCATTTTTTCGTAAATGTCGAAATAGCTGCGTGCGGTGGTCTCGTGATTGAACTGCTGGGCCGACTCCTTCATGATGCGTGCGACCTGGGGGCGTTTGACTGCGGCCGGCAGTTTGTGGAATTCCAATGCCTGTTCGATGGCCCAACGCAGGCCGGCGGTATCGAAATTTTTGAAGAGGAAACCGTTGCCGGTGTTGGTGGAGACATCGAGCGGGCTGACGGTGTCCTTCAGTCCACCGGTTTCATGCACCACGGGGAGGGTGCCGTAAATGGGAGCGACCATTTGCGGGAGTCCGCAGGGCTCGAAGGATGAGGGCATCAGCATGAAATCAGAGCCGGCATAACCCAGTCGGGAGAGATTTTCGTTGAACGGGCAGACGGTGACGCGATCGCCAATGTTGTGGTGGCGCACGATGTCGTAGAAATGCCGCTGGTAGTCACCGTTGGCCACGATGGCGACCTGGAGATTCTCCGACCAGTGATCGGAGACGAGTTGGTAGAGAATCTGGGCCAGCAGTTGCGGGCCCTTTTGAATGGGGTCCAGGCGGGAGGGCCAGAAGAGCAGGGGGCTGTCGGGATGGTAGGCGAGTCCGGTCTGCTCGCAGAAGCGTTTGCGTGCGGCCTGTTTGCCTTCGGCGAAATTCTCCGGCGTGTAAGTCAGCGGAAGGGCCTCATCCGTGGAGGGCGTGTAGGAGGCATCGGGCGCATTGAGAATGCCCGAGGCGCAGCCGGCGTAGAATTTGTTGCGCAATTCCGAGCGCACGGCGGGTGGCACGTAGATGTGCTGGCCCTGGACGATTTCCTCCAGAAACGAGGGGCTGACCGTATTGATGAAGTGCGCGGCGAAAATGCCCGAGGCCATGAAATCGACAGGATTGGTGGCCCGGTCATGCGCGAAATCACTGGGCGGATTCGTGTAATAGAAATGCTGGGCGTAGGGCTCGGCATCCAGTCCCGTGCTCTCAATGTCGTTCACGGTCATTTTTTCCGAATGGATGTTATGGACCGTGAAAAGACAGGGGATGCGCAGGGCGCGGGCGGCCGCCGGAACGAGTCCGGTCATCCAGTCGTTGCAATGGATGAGGTCGGGTTTGACGTGACGGATGATGCGGTTGATGACCTCGCGCTGGAAGGCCAGGGCGATGCGCGGATTCTCGCCGCGGTAACTCGAGTAAACCTCATCGCGGTAATAGAAAAGACGGTCCTCGGCCAGGTGAATGCGTTCTTCGGGGAGTTTTTTCCGGATCTTGTTCAACTCGCGGCTGAGGAGGTTGTAAACGTCCGTGTGAAACATCTGCCGGTAATTCGGCAGGGTGACGTGCACGTCCGCACCCAGTTCAAACAGGGCTGAAACCAGGGACGCGGAGACATCCGCCATGCCGCCGGCCTTGGCGCTCATGTGCTGCGTCATGTTCCCCATGCCTTCCGGCAGATAGGTGATCTCGGGAGTGACGACGAGGATGCGTGGGCGAATCATGGATTATTTTTTATTAGGAGGAAATTTGCCATTTGCAAGCCATTCAGGCCACCCCATTGGCGGCCCAAGTGACATAGCCTGGCGAACTGGCTCGCCAGGAACTGCCCGAAGGAATGGCGCGGGCACTGAGTCCAAATCTGCCGCTGGAAGGCATCTGCAGTTTGACCGTGTAATCATACCATCCCTGGCCGTGATCCTGTGCTACGGTCATGGGGACGAAATGGTGGTTTTTGATCAGGTTCTGAGAATCCGCAGGACCATAGCAAAGTTCCACCAGAACCTCATCAGGGCGCAGGTGACCAAGGAAAACGGTCGTCTTGGAGGAGAAGGAATCGCCGGCATACAAGGTGCCGAGGTCCTTGTCCGATGTGGGAGGGCGGACTTGCACGTGACTCCACTGGGCATCGAGCCGCTGGCGCTGGGACACGAGGGCCCGGGCCTCGGCCACATCGGATTCCATGAGGCGGCGGTAACTCTGCGAGGCGGGCTTGTAGAAATAATCGCGATATTCGGCGACCATGCGGCGCGTGGTGAAAAAGCCCAGTGACATCCGCAGGCACGCTTTCATCATGGCAATCCACCGGGTGGGATCGCCTCCTTCGCGGCGGTCGTAGAAGGTCGGTGCGATTTCATCCTCCAGAACGCGGTAGAGTGCGGCGGACTCCACTTCATCGGCGAAATTATCGTCATCATATTCCTCGCCGTTTCCGACCGCCCAGCCGCAGTCCTTGGCGTATCCCTCGCACCACCAGCCGTCGAGAATCGACCAGTTGAGCACGCCATTGAGGGCGGCCTTCATGCCGGAGGTTCCGCTGGCTTCCATGCGGCGGCGCGGGGTGTTGAGCCAGACGTCCACGCCCTGCACGAGCGTGCGGGCCATGCCGATGTTGTAATTTTCCAGAAACAGCACCTTCTTCTGCGAGCCGGTGCGGCGGGTGAAATGCACGACCTGCTTGATGAAGTCCTTTCCGTATTCATCCGCCGGATGGGCCTTGCCGGCGAAGATGATTTGCACCGGTCGTTTGGAATCATTGAGGATGGACTCGAGGCGCTCCGGATCGCGCAGGATCAGCGTGGCGCGCTTGTAGCTGGCCGCCCGGCGGGCAAAGCCGATCGTGAGCGCCTGGGGATCCAGCACACTGCGGGCAATGGCGAGTTCGGACTGCGTGGCATTTTGCCGGAGGAGTTGGTGCTCGTAAAACGAGCGGGTCCGGCGCAGCAATCGCGCCCGGGCCTGTTCATGCACGCGCCAGATTTCTTCATCGGGAATGGCATCGATCCGGCTCAGCTTGGCCGGCAACTCCACCGCCTGCTCCCAATCCGGGCCGATATGGTGCTGGAGGAGCGTGAGCATTTCCGGAGCCAGCCACGAGGGCGCATGCACGCCGTTCGTGACATGACCGATGGGGATTTCGTCGCGCACCTTTCCGGGCCAAACGTGTTTCCACATGCCACGCGCCACATCGCCATGCAGTCGGCTGACGGCGTTGGATTGGTGGGACATGCGCAGGCCGAGGATGGTCATGGAGAGCGGGCTGGTCACGTCGCCGGGAGCGCGACCCCACTCCACCACCCGCTGGACGGGCACGCCGGTTTCATTTTCGAGCGGCCGCAGGTATTCCTCCACCAGCGGGAGCGGAAATGTTTCATTGCCCGCCGGGACGGGAGTGTGCGTGGTGAACACATTGGAGTGCGCCACGACTTCGCAGGCCGCGGAGAGATCCAGGCCGCGGGATTTCATCAAATGCTCCACCCGTGCGATGCTGAGAAACCCCGCGTGCCCCTCATTCATGTGGCAGACTTCAGGTTCAATTCCCAAGGCGATCAATGCCCGCATCCCGCCGATGGCCAGCAGCAGCTCCTGGCGCAACCGCTGCTCTTCGCCGCCACCATAGAGTCGGGAAGTGATGGCCCGCAGCTCCGGCGGGTTCTCCGCAATGTTCGCATCCAGCAGGATCAGGGAAATGCCCCCCACCTTCAGGTCCCAGACGCGCGCATGCAGACGGCCATGGGGCAGCGGGATGCTGATGCTCACCTTTTCCCCGGCGGCATTGCGCGCCAGTTTCATCGGCAGATCAGGGATTTCGGCATCGGCGTATTGTTCCTGCTGCCAGCCATCCCGCGTCAGGCATTGTTCGAAATACCCCTGATTGTAAAACAACCCCACCGCCACCAGCGGAATTCCCAGATCCGACGCCGCCTTCAAATGATCCCCCGCCAGCACCCCCAGACCGCCCGAATAAAGCCGGATCGACTCATGGAGCCCAAACTCCAGCGAGAAATACGCCACCTGTCCATGCACGGGATTCGGCGCGGGCGCGATCCCCTGCTGGAAACGAGCCTCCACCGCCGCCAGCTGTTTCAGGAAGGCATCATCCACCGCCAGACTTTCCAACGTCGGCTGCGGAATCCGCCGCAGAAACTCCAGCGGATGCCCCTCCACACTCCGCCACAACGCCGGATCCATCCGCCGCAGCAGCGCAATGGCATCCTCATTCCACGACCACCACACATTGCGGACTAAAACTTCAAGAAACCGCAGGGGCTTGGGAATACACGGGGCGACATTTACAATTTGTATCGAGGTCATGGGGAGAGGGAAAATGGGAGAGAACCGATCACAAAGCAGAGTCCATGCCCATTGGAAACCCTGAATTTCCGTTCCGCACCATTTTCTTCTCCGCTGCATTCCCCTCAACGCCACCCTCTCTCCCCCCACCCAAGTCCGCAGAATTAATTGTCCCAACCCGTGAATCAGGAGGCCGCACGGTCAGCGCGCTCTCTGTCTGCTGCGACTCTCCGCAAAATGTTGATGAGGTCGTCATACGTGTCAATCCACCGAACCCGCTGTCCTCCGGCAAGCACAATCTCGACGATGTCAAAGCCCATCTCTGGGAACACCTGCCAACTGCTCACGTCCGCAATCGCCAGCCTGTCCTCTGGTCGCCGACCGCAACCAGAAACCAACTCGCTGCCCTGAAGCTCGTAAATGCCATTTTTCAGTTTGTGATCGAGCCATCGTTCAAACCTTTGGAGTAGCGTCATACGTGTATTAGAAGGCGTAAAAGGACAGGCAACTTACTCGGATTCCAGCTCATTAAACTTCACCCCTCTTCCTGAGCTGTTATTTGCGAGGAGCGTTTGGTTCCATCGCGAGAGATTCGTTCGAGGGCAGAAGGCTCGTCCCAAAATACATTGGCGTCCTGCAAGTTGCCGCCTCCATCCTCAATCAAGGTCTTAAGTGCCTCTTCGCATTTCGGTCCGACGATGATCGCGGTAGGGCAATCGTCGCGCCGAACGGATTCGTGCAAAGGAATGTCAAAAGCCATGCAGAGATCGTCGCCCCAAATGTAATCGAGATGTCTGAAGTCGAGGAGCACTGCATCGGCGTCCGTAGCCAGAAAAGCCTCGGCTCCGGTCTCATAGATTTGACGTGCGTGCGAATTGCCGGCGGATCCAGGCGGATAGTAGCCAGAACAATAAAGTCGGAGGACTCGAATGCCCGACGGTAACACCACGAAATCGTAAGTAACCATGAGCGGTGAGTGCATTTGCTTCGGTCTTTTCAGCCAGTTGAACATTATCGGGTACGCTGGAAGGCGCCTAACTAGGGCGTGTTAACACTATCTGAGAATATCGACGATCAAAGCGAAGTGGAGAAAGCCCATGAAGAGAGCGTCCAGTTTATCGAAGCGGGAGAATAATCTCCGAAAGCCTTTGAGCCTGCGAAAGAGCCGCTCCACCTCATTGCGTTTG
>CALQSQ010000165.1 GCA_943333275.1 Akkermansia muciniphila | reverse complement strand
GCCGGACAACCCATAGGTATCCAGGCCGGCAGGTTGCGCCACATCCCGAAAGCGCCCGATGTCATAGTCTGAATCGAACACCTTGGGATCAATCAGCCATTCCGCCGGGACGCTGGACGGATAGGTTCCCATCGTCATGTAGGCGATATTCATCAACCATCGCGCGGTCATGTCATTGGGCACCTCGGCAAGTTGATCACTGAGGAGCTTGATCGCCTCCAGGGGACCCTCCTGATGCCGGTAAAGCGCGGCTCCGCGCAACGGCAGCAGGCACGAATCCTGGTTGTGTTCGGCGCAGCAATTCTCCGTCTCGCCGATGCGAAGATACGCCTGTGCTCTCATCATCCGGATGGTTTGAATCTCGGCCGGCTGCAATACCACCTTCTGGTCGATGATGTTTTTTTCCAACTCATCAAGGCACTTGATCGATTCAGCATTCTGGCCGTCCGAAAGCAGTTCCTTGGCCAGGGCAAACTGCAGGGGGATTTTGGCTTTGGTATCGCTGACTTGTTCCAGGCTTTTGCGAATCATGGCCGCCCGCCGGTCATTGAATCCCCAGTCGGCCACCTTCAGGTCCATGCTGTCATAGGCTTTTTACAGCAATTTCCCCATTTCCTGCGTGGCTGGCGCTGACGCTTGGACAGGGGATGATTCCGGGCGAACCGGCAACGGATTTCCGGCAGCAGCCGGCAGTGGAAGGCAAGGAAACAACAGAATAGCTTTGCAGCAAAAGGAACGAATCATAGGGGGGACGGCACGGGGGCCGGGCAAAGGGGAGCCTCGACCCGTTCAACGCAAAAGGCTATCAGCTTTGTGTGAATTTGTTTGTCACAAGGAAATTCAAGGACGAATGCGCTGCATTCCTCCGCTAAGTAACCGGGCGAACAACGAAAATCCCGATCCAGCTTGCGCCAAATCGGGATTTCTTGAATCAGTATGAATTTCGATGCGTTATTTCTTGAGTGCCTTGACGATGTACTTGTCAGGGTCACCGGAGAACTTGGCGACGCATTTGTTGCAGCACACGCCCACGGTGGCCTTGTATTCGGACGTGATCTTGAGGTTGGCCTTCTTTCCATTCACGGGATCTTTGGGATCCTTTTCGTTGTAGGCAGCCACCTTTTCGATGAAGGCGATGGGGTTCTTGTCGAACTCGGCTTTGCTCTCGGCCGACGCGAAGGCGACGGTCTTTTTGTACTCGACGGGCTTGCTGGTGCCTTTGCCGGTGATCGGGCAATCCTTGGTCATTTCCTCAGCATGGGAAAGGCTCAGGGCGAGGACAAGGGTGGAAAAAATGGTGAGAATGGATTTCATGGGTGGGTGTGGGTTGGATTTGGGTGCGGTGGCGCGGAGGGAATATGACTGATTTCACCCTTTTGCCAATGCCTGATTCTCTGAGCTTCACGTAGGGGAAAACCGAACCCGCCGGGCCAGCCACAAGCCGACCCGGCAGGGGAAGGAGGGCGAATCAGGCGAGTTCTTCCTTATGGAATGCCTGCCAGTCGTCGAGGTTGTTGAGGTTGATGGCGTCTTTGATTTTGCCGGTGTCGGCGACATTGCAGGCGCTGAGAATGGAGGTGCGGGTCTCGTCGGTGTGGTTGTATCCGGCGATGGCGCTGTTCAGGGTCGCGACGGCGGTTTGGTCGAGGCTGCCTCCCTTTTTCTCGAGGATCCAGGCTTCGAGTTGCGGGTAGGTGGGCTTGGCGGAGGTGATGTAGGATTCGAATTCGACCTTGTTGATGCCCAGGCCGTCGAGGACCATTTGGTCGTAGCCCTTGCCGCAGCCGGGATAATCGTCGTGCAGCTTGCCGCGTGCCGCGAGGGAGCTTTTCTGCCAGAGGCGTGGCAGGTGGAGAACGCCGAGGGGGCCGGCGATGCCGGAACTGATCAATGGGATGAATTTGCTCATGGTGATGTCAGGTAAGTTAAGTTTGGCTTTTACGACCCGTCAGCGGACGGATTTGGGGCATGATAGCGAAGGCACTCGCCAGCTTGCAACCCCTCAATCCCGTGTGGCGAAGAAAATTTCCCCCTCACCCTTGAAGAAGTTCAGAAGATTCGTGGTCGCCTTAAGGGCCTGGCGGGGGACGCTCTCGTAGGTTCTGGAACCGATGTGCGGGGTAATGATGGCCTTGGGGTGATGGAGCAGCGGATGATCCGGATCCGGCGGCTCCTCATCCATGACATCGGCGGCATATCCGGCCAGCTGTCCACTGTCGAGGGCGGCCAGCACCGCGGCAGTCTCCACGAGTTCGCCGCGGGAGGAATTGATCAACCAGGCGCCTTTTTGCATGAGGGCCAGACGACGTTCATCAATCAGCAGCCGGGTGTCCTCGCGCAGCATCGTATGCAGACTGACGATGGAAACGGCGCTGACCAGCGAGTCCAGGGTCTCGTGGCGGATCAGTTCGTAGCTCTTGGCAAATTCCAGAGGCCAGAAATTCCCATAGGCGTGGATTTCCATGCCAAATCCATCGCAGCGCCTGATCATTTCCTGGCCGATGCGACCCACGCCGACAATGCCGATCCGCTTGCCCCACAATTCGTGCCCGGTCAGCCGCGTCCATTTTCCTGCCTTGGTAAAATTGACCTCCTCAACAAGATTGCGCATCAACGCCAGCATCAGGGCGAACGTGTGCTCCGCCACCGTCGTATGATTCACGCCCGGCGTAAAGAGCACGGGGATGCCAAACTCCTGGCAGGAGGCGAGATCGATTTTGTCCAGCCCAATGCCATACTTGCTAATGACCTTGAGGCGGGGACGAAATTTTTCCAAAACCTCCCGCGAGAAATCATCATCGCCACAGAGCACACCATCGAACTCACCCGCCAGATCGAGCATGCGGGCTTTCGACAGGGGACCTCGTTCCCGCACAATTTCATATTTCGAAGAAGCCAGCAGCTCGTGGTGCGGCCCGGGAGTGTCTTGATAGGAGGTGGTGGTAAGCAGAATGCGCATGGCTCAGGGCAGCGGGGTTAGGGTGAGGGAATGTTCGACCGGTGCATAACTGGCGCGCAGGGCCCCGGCGCGTTTGGCGTGCTCCACCTCGCTTTTTGCGACCGTGGCCTCCAGGTCCGCCGCACCTTCCGGACCGTGGAAGAGTCCCTTGATCTGGTGCGTTTCAAATTCCTGCTTTGATCCCACCGCATTCCAGATTTTCTGCCAGGCTTCGTTCAGGGGATGGTTTTCAAATTTCGCAGCGAGATTGATGCCCTTGGCTAGGGCCTCGGCGGTGAATTCCTTGCTCTCCGTCCCCCACTTGACCGCATATCGCGCCGCCGGAGCGTGGGCGACTTTCAGCGTCAGGCGGTTGAACTTGGAGTGAAAATCAATCAAGGCGATGCCTGCCTTCATGTTGTCGTCCTTGGCTACATCACCGCCGGGGGAACTGAGGGGAAAGCGGGCGCTGCGAAGTTTGAGTTCGCCGTTGGCGAATCCCAGCGATTCATGACCGCCGATGGCGACTACGGAGTTCGCCCCAAGATCGATGCTGATTTCCCCAAGATTTCCATCCACACCCATTCCTTGCAGAAACGCCGCCGCCATCACCACCTGCCCCGCCCAGCCGGGATGCACCCCATCGCCCCCTTCCAGATGGAAACCGTCCCCATATTTCTGCACCGCGGCACGGCTCCCCACCAGCATCGGCCAGTAAACATCAGCAAAGGCGACCTTCTCCGTCTCGGCAATTTCAATGTCGATATTGCGCAGCTGCAGCAGGGAAAGATTCAAATCCTCCCACGTGCCGGTCGCAGTCTTCACCCAGCTTGGCACGGAATGGATCGTGCCGCTGGAGCCAAGCACCACCCGGGCCCCGGCCTCCTTGAACATGCGCACAATGGCCGTCTGGTTCTGCCGGTAGGCAGCGCCAATCTCCTCCTTGAACGGCACATACTGGTGATCATTCATGCCGTAACAGGTCGTGGCGATGGTCGGCTTGAACCGCAGCACATCATTCTTCATCCGCGCCAGAAATCCGCCCGCCTGCTCCCCGCTCCAGCCATACTGCCGGCAGGTCACGTTCAATTCCGGAAGGCACGCAGTGAGGTATGTTTCCAAAATGCGGCTGTACATTTTCTGCTCGGTGATCGAGTCCCCACAAATCGCCAGCTTGTCGTCCTTTTGCAGGAGGAGCTTTGGAGTGACCGGGGCAAGGTGCCCAACGTATTTCTCGAAAAAGGGCTCGGCTGGCTTGGGCTGGACGTCCCGGCCCGGGAGAGAGACTGAAAAACAGAGAAAGACCAGAAGGATGCGTGGAGTCATGGCGATTCCTTAGCTGCAAATTGGAAAATTTGCTCGAAAATATTTTCACTCAAATCAACCACCAGGCTCCGCCGGTCGATTCCGATTTCGAGCTGTCCATCCGGGGCCAAGGCTGCCAAATTAGCGGCTAAAGGGTTGCGGGTTGGGGTGCGGCTCTCTAGGTTGGGGCGATGCTGACTTTTCATAATCCTGCGGGCTTCTGGGCATTGCTGGCAATCCCGGTGATTCTGGCGATCCATTTTCTGCAGCGCAAGGCGCGGGAGTTGCCGATTTCCACGATGTTCCTGCTGGGGGCGCTGGAGCAGGAGAGTCGCGGCGGACCGCGGTGGGAGAAGTTGAGGGGGTCGGTGCCGCTGTGGATGCAGTTGTTGATGGTGCTGCTGTTCACCTGGCTGTGGGTGCAGCCGCACTGGCTGGAACGCAGTGCGGTGCAGCGCGTCGTGGTGGTGCTGGATGGATCTGTCTCCATGCAGGCAATTCAGAAAAAGCTGTTGGAGAAACTGCCGGCGGAGTTGGGTCGGCTGGGATCGCTGGTTCAGACGACGGAGTATCACCTGCTGGATTCCTTGCTGGAGCAGGAGCATTTGTATCATGGCACCTCGCTGGGCGCGCTGAAGGATGCCGTGGAGGCGTGGTCGCCACGGGGAGGCTCCCATGATTTCACGCCCGCCCTGCGCCTGGCCCGGTCGCTGGCGGATCGCGATGGCCTCGTGGTCCTGGTGACGGACCAGCCGTTGGAAAATGTTCCGTTTGCGACGAAGGTTTTTTCAATCGGCGAACCCTTGGAGAACGCTGGCTTTGCTGGATTGACAGTGGAGCCAAAGGACGGGCAGTGGTTGTGGAAGGCGACGCTGAAAAACTACGGCACCAAGGATCAATCGCGCTCATGGTGGACGGTCTCGGGCAGCAATCAATCGAAGCCCCAGACGGTCACCCTGCCCGCCGGTGGCGCCGTGTCCCTGCAAGGGCTGCTGCCAGCGGGTCGCACACCGCTGGTCATCACGACCGATCCGGATGCCTTCACGCCGGACAACTCCCTGCCGGTGCTGGTTCCCGAGCCCAAGCAGCTCGCCGTGGCTCTGCCAACGGGAAACCTCACGCCCGCTGAGATCAAATTTTACCAGCAACTCTTCGGCAGTCTTCCCAACGTCAACATCGCCACGGATGCGGCGACAGCGAACGTGCAGGTGATGACCTACGACCCGCTCAATCCCGCCCTGCCCACGAAACCCGCCATGGTCTCGGTGCGCGATAATCGCGAACAGTTGCCGCTGCTCTCCGGCGAAATTTTACCCGGCTCGCATCCCTTCATGGAGGGCCTGCATTGGTCCGCATTGTCGTGCCTGGATTCGCTGCGCATCCCCCTGCTGCCGTCGGACGAAACGCTGCTCTGGCAGGGGGATCGCAGTTTGATTTTCCTAAGGGGAAGCGGGCTGACGCAGCAATTGTGCTGCAACTTCGACCTCCGCCATGCCAATGCCCACAAGCTTCCGGCCTTCGTGCTGCTGGTGCACCGGTTCTTCGAATCCATCCGACGGCAGCTGCCGCTGCACGAAGTCCGCAACGCCGAATGGGGCGAAAAACTCCAGCTCGCCGCCCGCACGGATGACCAGGCCGAGCCTCTGACGCTGTCCTACGACGGTAAAAAGATTTCACTGCCTCCCCGCCAGGCCTCCGTGCTCAAGGCTCCCAGCCAGAGCGGTGAATTTCAAGTGCGCCAGGGCGCGTTGGAGTTGTGCCGGGGCGTGGCGCATTTTGCCGATACCCGCGAGGGCGATTTCACACGCGCCGGTCCGCGAAATGATCTCGTGGCCGCCAGCCAGACGATGACGCGGAGTCTTTCCAGGGAAGATCGCTTCTGGCCCATCATCGTGTTGTTGGTGTTGCTCGCGGCCCTGGCCAGCTGGACTTTTGGCACACGGGAACCGGCGATGCGACGGGCGTAAATGCTCCATTGGTGTAAATAATCGACCTTTCCCTGATTTCGCATTCGCCTTGAGAATGATTGGTGTTAAGTTCCCAAACCCGAGTCTCCCATGGAAGCGTTTCTACAGTTTTTCGCCCAACGCGGCAAAGCGATTCTGGAAATGCTGGTCATTTCCGGCGGGGTTTATTTCGTCTATCGCCTGCTGCGCCCCATCAGCGCCACCCGGTTGTTGATCGAACTCATTATCCTGCTGCTCGCGGGTGTGCTTCTGGCGCATGCGCTGGATCTGTTTCTGATTCAGGCGTTTCTGGGATTCTCCGTTTTGGGATTGATCATCCTGTTCCAACCGGAACTCCGGCACGGATTTGTGACACTGGTCGGCCATCGGCTTTTCACCCCCGCGCAGAACTACACGGAACTCATCGAGCAGCTTGAGGAGGCGGTCGTGCAGCTTTCCGCAAAACGTTATGGCGCGCTGTTTGCGATCGAGCGAGGCATGGACTTGAAGCAGTTTTTGGAAACGGGCGTGGAGATCGACAGCAAGTTCAGCCCCGCACTCATGATGACCATTTTCCATCCCAAGACCACCCTGCACGACGGCGGCATGATCATCAAGGACGGGCGCGTCGAAGGCGCGGGCTGTGTCTTTCCCGTCAGCCAGCGTGAACTCGTGGACCGCAGCATCGGTCTCCGCCATCGCGCCGCCATGGGCATCACCGAGCAAACCGATGCCATCGCCATCATCGTTTCCGAGGAAACCGGGCAAATTTCCATCGCCCAGGCCGGGGAACTCGACCAGGCGCTGACGCCGCATCTCTTTAAACAGCGGCTCACGGAACTCCTCGGTGTCGGCAAAACCGCTCAGGAACCGGAACGGATTGCCGTCCCTACGGACCGACCTGCGACCAAACGGTTGGAAGTCTAGGGACTGCCTCAACGCCCTGCCGCCAGCATCCCCGCGGCCTTGTGCCGGGTTTCCTCCCACTCGCTCTGCGGTCTGCTGTCTGCCACAATTCCGGCACCGACTTGAAAATGTGCCACTCCCTTCTCGTGAACAATCGTTCGGATGGCGATGCTGAACTGGCTCTGACCATTGAAACCAAGATAACCGATCGCCCCCGTGTAAAGTCCACGCGCAGTGGGCTCCAGTTCTGCGATGATTTGCCGTGCCCGGTGTTTTGGCGCGCCGGTGATGCTGCCGCCGGGACAACACGCGCTGAGCACATCCAGATGATCCAATCCTTCACGCAGCGTGCCGCAAACCGTGGAGACAAGGTGAAAGACGTGCGCGTGGGTTTCCAGTTCAAGCAATTGCGGAACTTGCACACTGCCGTAGGCACTGATCCGGCCAAGGTCATTGCGTTCCAGATCGGTGATCATGAGCAGTTCGGCACGCTCCTTGGATGATTTCAACAGGGATTCGCGCGAACGGGCGTCCTCTGTCGCATCACGACCACGCGGCCGTGTGCCCTTGATCGGACGGGTCTGGAGTTGCGCCCCGTTCATGCGCAGGAAGGATTCCGGCGATGAGGACAGGATGGTGCGCCCGGGTTGCTGCAAAAAAGCTGCGTAGGGGGCCGGGGAGAGCGTGCGCAGGCGCAGGTAAGTCGCAAGAGGATCCGCGCCCGCCGGCCAGTCTGCCAAATAAGGATAACTGAGATTCACCTGGTAAATATCTCCCGCGGAAATATAGCGCTGGGCACGTGCGACCAGGGATTGAAATTCATCCTCCTGCATCTGCGGCTGGAATTCAAGTTTTGGAGCCACATCAATCTCGCCTGCATCGGACGCCTGTGAAAGCAGATCGCCCGTCTCCCACCACTCTCCGGACTCGTGCTGGTAAATGAGCAGTTCATGGTATTCCCCAAATTGAAACCTCCCGTCATAATCCACCGAACCAATCAAACCTCCCGTCGGTCCCGCAAACTCGCTGCTAGCGTGACGATGAGTTGCCAGCGCGTTTCTGAGTGCCTTCAAATCCTGCGCGTTCTCCAATTGCCCGCTGAACTGACGCCGGGGACCCGCCGCGAGCAGGCTGATGCTGGAACGGCGTTCCTGATGATGCCCCGCAGTGTCCATCCACACGAATCCCGGCAGATGATTCAGCCGCAGGGCCATTTCCTGCGGACGGCAATCAAGGGTGCGCAATGCCTTGGGGAGCGTGGCCACGGATGCTAGGCCGCCGGGACGGCGAGGAAATTTTTCAGCAACTGTTTGCCGGGAAGCGTGAGGATCGACTCGGGATGAAATTGCACCCCGTGCACGGGAAACGTGCAATGCCGCAGTCCCATGATCTCATCCTCGGCCGTCCACGCAGTGATTTCCAAATCCTTCGGAAACGTCTCGCGTTTGACGATCAACGAATGATACCGCGTGGCTTCGAAGGGCTGTGGCAGCGCCGTGAAAACTCCCCGGCCATCGTGGTGAATCATCGAGGTCTTGCCGTGCATCAGACGAGGCGCGCGGATGACCTCGCCGCCATACACATGGCCCATGCACTGATGACCAAGGCACACACCCAGAATCGGGAGATGTGCACCAAACGTGCGAATGACATCGCAGCTGATGCCCGCTTCCAGCGGCGTGCAGGGACCCGGGGAGATGCAGATCCGCTCGGGTTTGAGTTTGGAAATTTCCTCCACCGAAATTTCGTCATTACGGCGAATGACCATCTCAGTCCCCAACTCGCCGAAATATTGGACGAGGTTGTAGGTGAAGGAATCGTAGTTATCGATGACGAGGAGCATGGCGGGGGTGAGTTCAGGAATTGGGATGGTGAGCCTCACGTAGGTCGAATCATCGTCAAGATCAAGAACGCAATAGGTAGAGGGCGAGG